>NZ_JCAXEA010000013.1:0-158807 GCF_059759125.1 Arthrobacter sp. GQ119
GCAGCCTCGTTTCATCTTTGAATGCTTGGGCTCTGTTTTCGTATTGTGAGAAAACATTCTTGCTATTCGAGATTATGCTCGCGCGCCGCCGATGGTCAAGGCGGCCGCCGCGCGGAGGGCGTGCCGCCGTGCCGCATGAAGCCGCCGACCAATTGTGACCGGCGGCCGGAGCGAAGCGCCCTTGACCGGGACGTGACTCACGTCATAGAGTTATTCCACTCTTCAAAACATAGCTTCCGCATTACGGAAATAGGCTCGGGAAGCTCCGGGCTCCCCTCGGAAGCAAAACTCCCCTCACAGGCAAAACCCAGACACCTTCCTTTAGAACTGGAGATCCAGATGCAGACGACCCCATCAGTCGGCGTCGAAACGGCTCCCGCCCCGACAGAGTTGTCGGGCCAGCCGGTCCATCCCGCAACGGGCGTTGAAGCCCTGTGTGAAACAGCAAGCGCCGCTGCCGGGCGCACCATCAGCCCCAGCCTCTACAACATCGACCTGGCGCCGACCAAGCGGGCAGGCCGCCGGTGGACCAGCTACAGCATCTTCACGCTGTGGGCCAACGACGTCCACAGCCTTGGAAACTACGCCTTCGCCATCGGGCTCTTTGCGCTGGGACTCGGCGGCTGGCAGATTCTCCTGGCCTTGGGAGTCGGTGCGGTCCTGCTCTTCGCACTTCTCAGCTTTTCAGGCTTCATGGGGGTAAAGACCGGCGTGCCGTTCCCCGTCATGAGCCGGATCAGCTTCGGCATCAGGGGAGCCCAGATTGCCAGCCTCCTCCGCGGCGCGGTGGCGGTCGCCTGGTTCGGCATCCAGACCTACCTGGCGTCGGTGGTGCTCCGGGTGATGCTCGTGGCGATGATTCCGTCGCTCCAGGAGATGGACAACAACTCCATCCTCGGCCTCTCCACGCTCGGCTGGATCGCCTTCGTTTCCCTCTGGATCGTCCAGCTGATCATCGTCAGCTTTGGCATGGAAATGATCCGCAAATACGAGGCCTTCGCGGGCCCCATCATCCTGGTGACCATGGCGGCCATCGCGATCTGGATCTTCGTGGAAGCCGGCGGCGCCGTCGCCTGGGCTCCGGATAATGCCCTCGAGGGCGCGGACATGTGGCGGACCATATTCGCAGGCGGCGCGCTGTGGGTGGCCATCTACGGAACCTTTGTCCTGAACTTCTGCGACTTCACCCGGTCCGCCGTCTCCAAGAAGGCGGTAGTGCGTGGCAACTTCTGGGGTATCCCGATCAACATGCTCCTCTTCGGCGCAATCGTCGTGGTCATGGCAGGAGGCCAGTTCAAGATCAACGGGGCAGTCATCGAAAGCCCCTCGGACATCGTCCAAACCATTCCGAACACACTGTTCCTGGTCCTGGCCTGCCTCGCGCTGCTCATCCTCACCATCGCCGTGAACCTTATGGCCAACTTCGTGGCCCCGGTCTATGCCCTGACCAACCTTTTCCCGAAGCACCTGAACTTCCGCAAGGCGGCCTGGGTCAGCGGCACGATCGGACTCATCATCCTGCCCTGGAACCTCTACAACAATCCGCTCGTGATTGTTTACTTCCTGGGCGGCCTCGGGGCACTGCTTGGCCCGCTGTTCGGCGTCGTCATGGCCGACTACTGGCTGCTGCGCCGCGGCAGGGTCAACGTCCCCGAGCTCTACACCGAAGACCCGGCCGGAGCGTACTACTACAAGAGGGGCTTCAACCCCAAGGCGATTACCGCTATGGTCCCCGCGGCCGCCGTCGCACTCCTGATAGCGTTCGTCCCCGCGCTGGGCGCCGCCGCCCCGTTTGCCTGGTTCTTTGCGGCCGGCATCGCTGCGGCGGTCTACTTCGTCATCGCGGACCGATCGCAGCGGCTGGAAGACGTCGACGGCGAAGCCATTGCGGTCGCCAGCATCCACTAAGACCCGGCGCGAGAGCACGGAATAAGGAGAACCAATGCGCATTCTTGTCGCGAATGTGAACACCACGCAGTCCATGACCGATTCCATCGCCGCCCAGGCGCGAAGCATTGCGGCCCCCGGCACGGAGATCATCGGGATTACGCCGCGGTTCGGCGCCGATTCCTGCGAAGGCAACTTCGAAAGCTACCTCGCCGCGATCGCCGTGATGGACCGGGTTGTCAATTATCCGGAGCCGTTCGACGCCATCATCCAGGCCGGTTACGGGGAACACGGCAGGGAGGGCCTGCAGGAGCTCCTGGACGTGCCGGTCGTCGACATCACTGAGGCCGCGGCCAGCACGGCCATGTTCCTCGGTCACAAATATTCGGTGGTCACCACCCTTGACCGTGCCGTGCCGCTCATCGAGGACCGGCTGAAGCTGGCCGGCCTCGAAGCGCGCTGCGCCTCGGTGCGCGCCAGCGGCATGGCCGTCCTGGAGCTCGAGGAAGAGCCGGAGCGCGCCGTCGAAGCCATCATCGAACAGGCGCTGCTGGCAGTCCGGGAGGACAAGGCGGAGGTCATCGTCCTGGGCTGCGGCGGCATGGCCGGCCTGGATGAGCAGATCCGGCAGCGCGCAGGCGTCCCGGTGGTGGACGGCGTGGCATCAGCGGTGACCATTGCCGAATCGCTGGTCCGAATGCGGCTCTCCACTTCCAAGGTCCGGACCTACGCCCCGCCCCGCCCCAAGACGGTTACAGGCTGGCCGCTGACCGGAGAAGAGATTTTCGCCGCCCGTTAAGTAACGGATCCTGCCTGAACGCCAGACCCCCGTCCGGAGCCATCCGGGCGGGGGCTCTCCCGCCCCTAACCCCTTGCCGGCTACCCATTGACTCGTAGTGGCCCCGGTTCTATTCTTTGTGAAATAAATCTTCCACGATGCGTAATCTTCTGTACCCTTCAAAGCACAGAGTGAGGCTGCCATGACTGCCCGCAACAACGATCTCGAGGACGCCGACCTGACTCTGACCGGTGCAGATCCATCCCTCTATAACGAGGATCTCGCCCCGCTGCCCGCGTCGCAAAGGACCTGGGGCTGGTTTGCCATCTTCAATGTGTGGTCGAACGACATCCAGAGTCTGGCCGGATACACCCTGGCCGCGAGTCTCTTCATTACTGCGGGCATCAACGGCTGGTTTGTCTTCGCGGCCATCCTTCTCTCGGGATTTATCATCAAGGTCCTGGTCGACCTGAGCGGCCGGCCGAGCGTCAAGTACGGCTTTCCCTTTCCCGTGCTTGCGCGCGCATCCATGGGCGTGCGTGGTGCTCAGTTCCCGGCCATTGTCCGTGCCGTGGTCGCTATCTTCTGGTACGGGGCCCAGACATACTTTGCTTCGACGGCGATTTCACTGGCCTTGAACGCCCTTCTCGGCAGGCCGGGAGGCGCCGAGTTCCTGGGCCTGGACTGGGTCTCGTGGCTTTCATATGTGCTCGCCTCGGCCATGCAGGTTTTGCTCTTCCTTGGCGGCATCGAACGCATCGCCCACTTCCTCAACATCGCCGGACCTGCCGTTTACGTCGTGATGATCGCGCTGCTGGTGGCGATCTGGGTACAGGTTGGTGCGGAGCTGCCCCAAGCAGTCGGCAGTGTTTTCTCCCGGGCCGATGTCACAGGTTGGGCTGCTTTCTCGGCATTCGCAGGAGTCACCGGCACCATGGTTGCCTACTTCGCCGCGGTCGTTATCAACTTCGGTGACTTTGCCCGGAACGTCCGTACGGAGAGGGCCATGCGCTTTGGCAACCTGACAGGCCTGCCGCTCAGCCTCGCCCTGTTTACCTTTCTCTCCGTTTTCATCACGGCGGGGGCCTACCTCCTCTATCAGGACGGCCGAGGAGAACCTCTGACCAATCCGGCCGACATCGTTGGTCTCGTGGACAGCGTTCCCCTTACCGTGCTGGCTGCCGTGACCTTCCTGGTGGCGACCCTTGGAATCAATGTCGTGGCCAACTTCATCCCCCCTTCCTACTCGCTGTCGAATATCAGTCCTGCCAAGATCTCATTCCGCACGGCGGGTATGATCACTGCGGTCGCCGGATTCATTATCGGGGCGCTCTGGGTAGCGGTCATCTCGACGATTGGGCTACCAAAGTTCGTCGACACGCTCGGAGCGGTACTCGCGCCGCTCTACGGCATCATCATTGCCGACTACTACTTCGTGCGGAGGCAACGCCTCAACCTCAATGACCTGTACTCGACCTCCCCCCAGGGTGCTTACTACTTCAGCGGCGGATGGAACCGCCGTGCGCTCGTAGCCTTCGCGCTGGCGGCGGTATTCTCGGTCCTTGCCGTGTGGCTGCCGCAAGTCGCACAGCTCAGCGGGTTCGCTTGGATCCTGGGTGCCGCCCTGGGCGGTCTCTTCCACTGGATGGCGATGCGGACGTTCGTCGTACATACCTCCGATGATGACCGTTGAGGCTGGAGTGTCCCCGCTTTCCGGTAAGTCAACGTCGACGCAGGCCGCCAGCAACAACAGGAGCACCGCATGAGCGAAACGCCACCGGCCGCAGAGCGACAGCCAGGACGGGTCGCCGTCGTCACCGGGGCCGGATCCGGCATCGGCAGGGCCGTGGCCCGGCAGATGCTGGCCGAGGGTTACCGGGTGGCACTGGCGGGCCGGCGGGAGCCGCAGCTGCTGGAAGCGGCGGGCGGCCACCCGGACGCGCTGGCGGTGCCGTGCGACGTCACCGTGCCCGACGACGTCGAGCGCCTTTTCGCTGCCGTCCTCCGGCGGTGGGGGAGGGTGGATGTGCTGTTCAACAACGCCGGCATTTTTGGCCCGGCGGCCTCGGTGGATGAGATCAGCCTCGATGACTGGGACGCCACGGTGGCGGTGAACCTCACCGGCTCGCTGCTGTGCGCCGGCGCGGCCGTCCGGGCCATGAAGGCGCAGCAGCCGCAGGGCGGGCGGATCATCAACAACGGGTCCATCTCGGCTCACTCGCCCCGGCCCCGCACCGTGGCCTATGCGGTCACCAAGCACGCCATGACCGGGCTGACCAAGAGCATTGAGCTGGACGGCCGCGCCTTCGGCATCACCTGCGGCCAGATCGACATCGGCAACACCGCCACCGAAATCATGGACACCATCGGCGTCGGTTCCGGCGCGCTCCAGGCCGACGGCACGCGCAGGGTTGAACCCATGTTTCCCGTGGAGGACGCTGCGCGCGCCGTGCTGCTGATGGCGGGAATGCCGTCCTCTGCGAGCGTGGGCTCAGTGGTGATCACCGCCGCCGGCATGCCCTTCATCGGCCGCGGCTGACAGCGACCGACTCTTTGCCGCCGCGGTGACGCGGCGGCTTTTCGCATGCCCTCGGTCATCCATAGATTCCGCATTATGGAATTGAATTTTCCTCTTGCGGAATAGTGTGAGCGGGGTTACTTTGGAATCAGACCCCGATTTCCGGGGCTGTCCCCGATTGAATAGGTACAGATCAATGAAGATCCCAGATTCCTCGGCGCTGAAGGCGAGTTCGGCGCCGTCGAAGAAGAAGCCCCTGTACAGGTCGCTCTTCTTCCAAATTCTGATCGCCGTCGTGGCAGGTGTTCTCATAGGGCATTTCTGGCCGGACCTTGGCTCCCAGCTGAGGCCGCTGGGTGACGGATTTATCCAGCTCATCAAGATGATCATCGCGCCGCTGATTTTCCTGGTGATTGTCACCGGAATTTCAGCCGTAGGCGACGTCAAGGCGGTCGGAAGGGTAGGAGTCAAGGCGCTTCTCTACTTCACAGCGGCTACGCTTTTCGCCCTGGTCTTCGGCCTGGTCGTCGGCAATATCGTTCAGCCCGGAGCCGGCCTGAACATCGATCCGAGCACCCTGTCCCAGGAGGCGCTGGACGCCAAGACCGGGAACGCGGCGCCCAAGGATGCCGCCCACTTCATCCTGGACATCATTCCCACGAGCGTCATCGGAGCCTTCGCCAGCAACAGCCTGCTGCAGGTCCTCTTCTTCTCGGTCTTCTTCGGGGCCGCGATCGTGGTTATCGGCCGCGACCGCTGCATGCCGGTCATCAGCCTCATGGAAACCGTCCTCGAGCTCATCTTCAAGATCATGTCCTGGATCATGAAGGTGGCCCCGATCGGCGCTTTCGGTGCCATGGCCTTCATCATCGGCCAGTACGGTCTCGGCACTCTCAGCACCTACGCAATGCTCATCGCTGCCTGCTACGGCGCGGCAATCGTCTTCATCGGGCTGCTGTTCCTCGTAGCCTGGAGTTTCGCCCGGGTCCCGCTGTGGCAGTTCATGAAGTACACCCGCGAGGAGTTCCTGCTGGCCCTCGGCACGGCTTCCACGGAGGCCGTCATGCCGCGCATTATGACCAAGCTGACGAATGCCGGCTGCTCCCGCGCCACCACCGGTCTGGTGGTCCCCACGGGCTACTCCTTCAACCTCGACGGCGCCGCGATCTACCTCTCGATTTCGCTGCTGTTCCTCGCCCAGGCCTTCGGCCACAATCTCGACCTGGGCCAGCAGCTGGCGGCCCTCGGCGTCCTGCTGCTGACCTCCAAGGGCATGGCGGGCGTTCCCGGGTCCTCCTTCCTGGCACTCTCCGCCACCGCGGCGGCGCTGGGAATCTTCCCGGTGGCCGGCGTCGCCCTTCTGCTGGGCGCGGACCGGCTGATGGACTCCATGCGCGTTGTGGTCAACCTCCTCGGCAACTGCGTGGCCACGTTCGTTGTCTCCAAATGGGAGGGCCAGTTCGACCGCAGTGTCATGGTCCGCGCGTTCCAGGGCGAGATCACGAACCACGACTCCGCCATCATGCTCGGCGTCGAGGATGACTTCGAGGACCAGGAGCTTGAGCGGATCAGCGAAGGCGGCCAGCCGTCACCCAAGTTCCGCGGGGGCCCGAATCCGGAGGACATCCCCGAGTTCCAGATGACCAGGGCTGCATCCTCCACGGGAAGCTCGGCGGCCATCCACCACGAATAGCGGCAGCGCGCTGACCGCAGCCAGACCCCGTTCCGGAAACCCCGGGGCGGGGTCTGCGCTTTTCCCGCGCCGGCGGCATGGCCCATACACTGGCGCCATGACCTTTCCCCAGGCCGTGCTGTCCTTTGCTGTTGTGGCAGGTCTCCTGACCCTCGTCCCGGGCATCGACACCTCGATTGTGTTGCGCGCAGGCCTCACGCGCCGCAGGGCCGCCGCCTTCGCCACGGCAGCGGGAGTCTGCAGCGGTGCACTCGCATGGGGAGCCGCTGCCGCCGTCGGCGCCTCGGCACTGCTGGCCGCATCCGATATCGCCTACCGCGCATTAACACTTGCTGGGGCCGCATACATGGCCTGGCTGGGAGCATCGCTGATCCGGAAGACGATCAGCCGCAAGGGGGCAGCGGATCACCTTTCGGCCGGAGACTCTGCCCCGGCCCACGACGGCACGCTGTGGGGCTCCTGGCTCAAGGGGGCGGCCACCAACCTGCTCAACCCCAAGGTCGGCGTGTTCTACATTGCAACCATTCCGCAGTTCATTCCCGCCGGGATGTCTCCACTGGCCATGGGGCTGTTGCTTGCTGCGGTGCACGGCATCATGGCCATGGGCTGGTTCACGCTGATCATCATCGGCACGGGCTTCGCTTCGAAGTGGCTGCGCAGCGCGCGGTCCATCAGGATTATCGACCGCATCACCGGAACGGTGCTCATCGGCTTTGGCGCCCGGCTGGCACTGGAGCCGCACTAGCCCAAGCCCCCCCGGTGGCATCCGGCACGCGCGCGTGCTGGAGGGAAGGTGTGATTCAGAGCGGCAGCAGCCCGGAGAGGTCCGCGCGGAGCCCGGAGGCCGCCACGCGCCCGGCGTCCACGGCGTCCGCCCAACTTAACGTGCCGGTCACCACGGCCAGCCAGGTGGCGGCGTCGCACTCGATGACGTTCGGGGGAGTGCCGCGCGTGTGGCGCGGGCCTTCCACGCACTGCGTGACGCCGAACGGCGGAACCCGGACCTCCACGGAATTGCCGGGCGCCCGGGCGGTGACCTCTTCGAGGGAGTACCGCACCGCCGTCGCGATCACTGTGCGCGGAACCGCAGCGCCCGACGACGGCTGGCTGGCTTCCAGCCACTCCGCCAGTGCCGCTTTGCCGCTTTCGATGTCAATTCTGCGACGCGCAACCGCCATCGCCGCCTCCTTTAATGCTGTGGGCCTTTGATGCTGCGGGGAACAGGGACTAGTCAAGCAGGGCCGACACGGCGTGGCCCAGCCGGATCTTGCCCACCGGACGTCCGCCCCCGAGGACCGGTTCAACCACCTTCTCCAGCACGCTGGACACGCCAGGGATGTCCACCGCTCCCACTGCGGCCAGGAGGGTCAGTCCCACAAGGGACGTGGCCCGCAGGTTGCCGTCCAGCACCTTTACGGCGGCCGAGACACCCTGCGGCGTGGCCAGGACGAGCACGCCCTCGGCGCCGATCTTGGCAATGACGTCCAGCTCTTCCATGACGATGGTATTGGCCTCGCCTTTGCCCTGGACCGCCCACGGATAGTCCAGCATGGACGTGGCGATCGTGGCGGCGCGGGCGTTGGAGTTCTTGTCGTTTGGCGCCTTCCCGAGCCGGGAGAAGGCCCGGGCCAGGCCCGTCAGGGAAATGGCGGCCACCGGGGCGCCGCAGCCGTCGATGCCGAGGTGGGCGATCTTCTCCTCCGAGTATTCCTCGATGACGGAGCGGACGCGCTGCTGCAGGGGGTGGTTGGGCTCGAGGTAGCTGTGGGTGTCCCAGCCGTTCTCCGTGCACGCCCACAGGAAGGCGGCGTGCTTGCCGGAGCAGTTGAAGGCCAGCCGGGACTTGCCCTTTTCGGAGCGGGTGAGCCAGGTGCGGGCCGTCTCATCCTGCGGCCAGGCCTCCGGGCACTGCAACTGGTCTTCCTTGACGCCGGCTGCCTTGAGCATTCCTTCCACGACGTCCATATGGTCCAGGGACCCGGTGTGGCTGGCACAGGCGACCGCCACCTGGGCGCCGCGCAGGGAAACACCGGACTGCATGGACGCCAGGGCCTGCAGCGGCTTGAGCGTGGACCTGGCCAGAATCGGCGTGGTGATGTCCCCGAGTTCCGTAACGATGTTGCCGTCTCCGGAGAGGACCACTGCGGCCCCGATGTGCCGGGACTCAATGAAGCCGCTCCGTTCAATGACCGCGAGTTCGACGGCGGACGCCACGGTGAACGTGGCATGCGGATTTAGGGGCATGGCCCCAGTCTATGGTGCCGGATTGGCATTCCCTTCAAAGCCATTCCGGCTGTGCTTCATAGTCATGGCCCCGCTCGTTCCTACTCGACCGTGACCATGACGGACTGCCACCCGGAGGCACCGTCCGGCACGGGATCGGCGCGCTTTTCGGTCTGCACTTCGCCCGTGCCGTCCGTGGCGCGCACCTTGATGTAGTGGGCTCCCGGCGTGGCATCCCACGCGAAGGACCATTGCCGCCATGTCACCACCGACGCTTCCCCGGAAAGGACCGCCGGCGCCCAGTCACCGCCGTCGATCTGGACCTCCACCTTGGCGATGCCGCGGGTCTGTGCCCAGGCCGTGCCCCCGACCGCCACCCGCCCGGCCTTGACCACGGCGAAGGACTTCGGCACCTCCACCCGGGACATGGTTTTGATGGGGCCGCGTTCGGACCAGCCGCGCTGCGTCCAGTACGCCTTGCTGTCGGCGAAGCGGGTGACTTCGAGGTCCACCACCCACTTGGTCGCGGATACGAAGCCGTACAGCCCGGGGACCACCATTCGCACGGGGTAGCCGTGTTCCAGCGGCAGCGGCTCGCCGTTCATGCCGATGGCCAGCATGGCGTCGCGGCGGTCCTGCAGGACTTCCAGCGGAGTCGAAGCGCTGAACCCGTCGATCGAGGTGGAGAGGACCATGTCCGCCCCGTCCTTGGGGCGTGCCCGGTTGAGGACGTCGCGGATGGGCAGGCCGAGCCATTTGGCGTTGCCGGCGAGGTTGCCGCCCACCGGGTTGGAGACACAGGTGAGGGTCACATGGGACTCGATCAGGTCGGCGTCGAGCAGGTCCTGGAACGTGAGCCGGATTTCCTGCTCCACCAGGCCGTGCACGCGGAGTTCCCAGTCATCCACGCTTATCTCCGGCACGCTCAGGGCGGTGTCGATCCGGTAGAAGTCTGCGCTGGGCGTCAGCCACGGGGTGACGCCCGGGGTGGCGGACTGCAGGCCGGCCGGAAGGGCAGGGGCAGCCTGCGCCGGAACCGGCAGCCGCAGTGCTTCCCGGGCCCGGGCGATGTTGCTGCGGGCCGCGCTGAGCAGCCTGCCCCCGGTGGCGGCAAGGCCTGCGGCAACCGCTGCCACACCGGTGGCGGCGAAGAAGGCCCGCCGGGACGTCGCCGTGTGCCCGGGCTCCTTGGCGCCCCCGCCGGCGGGGGCGTCGGCGGCGGGAAATGGCTGCAGCCGCCACAGCCGGGAGGCCAGTTGCCGCAGGACCGCCAGCCCGGCGAGCGTTCCCAGCAGGGTGGGAAGGGCATCCGCCGGCGCCACCCCTGCCCGGGTCACCACGCTCGCCACCATCACCGCGCCCATCAGCAGCACCCCGGCCACGCCCAGCGCCCACCTCCGATATGCCGCCACGCCCAACACGCATGCGAGCACGAAGATGGTCAGGGCCATGCCCGCGAACAGTGCCGCCTTGTCGTTGGTGCCGAACGTGGCAATCGCAAAGTCCTTCAGCCATGGCGGAGTGAAATCGATGAAGGTGGAGCCCAACGCGAGCAAGGGCATTGCCCTGGCCGTAAAGAACGCTCCCGTCAGTTCCGCAACGGAAAGCACGACGGCGGCCGCCGCCACGCCGGCCAGCGCCGCCAGGGCGGTCGGGCCCTTGAGCCACTTCATCAGCTTCTTCATGCCTTGGGTTCGTAGCGGCGGCCCCCCGGGATTGTTCCGGTGCCGTTCCGATGCTGTTCCGGTGCGGCACGCAGTGCCGCAGAGCCGGCCGCGACATAGCTTAGGAGCCCGGGGTGTCCACGAAGTACGCTTGGAGACTGTGAAGGTACTCGTCATTGGCCCCGGTGGCCGCGAACACGCCATTGTCCGTTCCCTGCTTGCAGACCCCAATGTCTCCGAAGTCCACGCGGCTCCGGGCAATGCCGGCATCAGCAGGCTCGTCCCCACGCACGCCATTGACGGGAACGATCCGGATGCCGTCGCGGCGCTCGCCACCCGGCTCGACGTCGACCTGGTGGTTGTTGGACCCGAGGCTCCGCTCGCCGCCGGTGTTTCCGACGCCGTCCGCGCTGCGGGCATCCCGGTGTTCGGGCCCAGCAAGGCTGCCGCCCAGCTGGAAGCCTCCAAAGCCTTCGCCAAACAGATCATGGCCGAGGCCGGGGTCCCCACGGCCATGGCCCTCGTGGCAGGCAACGCGGAGGAAGCCGCAGCTGCCCTTGACACCTTCGGCGCCCCGTATGTGGTGAAGGACGACGGCCTGGCCGCCGGCAAGGGCGTGGTGGTCACAAACAACCGCGACGACGCCCTGGCCCACGCCCAGAGCTGCTTCGACGCCGGCGGAACAGTGGTGATCGAGGAGTTCCTGGACGGCCCCGAGGTCTCTGTGTTTGTCCTGTGCGACGGCCGCAATACTGTTGCACTCTCGCCGGCGCAGGACTTCAAGCGCATCTACGACAACGACGAAGGCCCCAACACCGGCGGCATGGGTGCCTATACTCCGCTCGAATGGGCACCGGAGGGCCTGGTCCAGGAAGTCATCGACCGCGTGGCCCAGCCGACCATTACCGAGATGGCCCGCCGCGGTACGCCGTTCGTCGGCGTCCTGTTCGTCGGCCTCGCCTTGACCTCCCGCGGTACCCGTGTCATCGAATTCAACGTCCGCTTCGGGGATCCCGAAACCCAGGCCGTGCTGGCCCGGCTCAAGACGCCGCTCGGTTCCCTGCTCCTGGCAGCCGCCAAGGGTGAACTGGACAAGGCAGAGGAGCTGCGCTGGTCCAGGGAGACCGCCGTCGCCGTCGTCGTGGCCTCCGAAAATTACCCAGACACACCCCGCACGGGCGACCGCATCCGCGGCCTCAAAAAGGTCGACGAGCTCGACGGCGTTCACGTGATCCACGCCGGAACCAAGCTGGACGACGAAGGCAAGGTGGTCTCCGCCGGTGGCCGCGTCCTCGCCGTGGTGGCGCTAGGCTCCGATCTCGTGGAAGCCCGGGAAAAAGCGTACGACGGCGTGGAACTGGTCCAGCTGGAAGGCGCCCAGTTCCGCCGGGACATCGGCGGCAAGGCGGCCCGCGGTGAAATCAAGCTGGCCGGCAGCTCCGCTGCCCAGACCGAATCCGCCCCGAAAGCAAAGGCATGACCGTGGCTGAATCCCAGAACAATGCCGGTCCCAAGCGCGGACTGGACACCTCAACCCTGGACCTTCCGGGCTGGACGCACGTCTATTCCGGCAAGGTCCGCGACCTGTACGAACCCGCGGACCCGTCGATCAATGACCAGTATGGTCAGGACTGCGTGCTCGTGGTGGCCAGCGACCGCATCAGCGCCTTTGACCATGTGCTCAGCAGCGAGATCCCGGACAAGGGCCGCATCCTCACCCAGCTGAGCCTGTGGTGGTTCGACCAGCTGGACGTTGAGCACCATGTGCTGGCATCAACGGTGGCGGACGGCGTGCCCGCCGCCGTGGAAGGCCGCGGCATGATCTGCAAGAAGCTGGAGATGTTCCCGGTGGAATGCATCGCGCGCGGCTACCTCACCGGCTCCGGCCTGGCGGAGTACCGGGAGTCCGGCACCGTGTGCAGCATTCCGCTCCCCGAAGGGCTCGTGGACGGGTCCCGCCTCGAGAAGGCGATTTTCACGCCGTCGGCCAAGGCCGCCGTGGGGGAGCACGACGAAAACATCACCTATGACGCCGTCGTGTCCATGGTGGGCGACGACATCGCGGGCCGGCTCAGTGAGCTGACCCTGGCGATCTACACCAGGGCCGAGGAGATTGCCCGCGAACGCGGCATCATCCTTGCCGACACCAAGGTGGAGTTTGGCTACGACGTGGTGAACGGCACCATCACGCTGGGCGACGAGGTCCTCACCCCGGATTCCTCGCGGTTCTGGGACGCCTCGACGTACAAGCCAGGCCAGGCCCAGCCGTCATACGACAAACAGTATGTCCGTGACTGGCTGACCTCGGCCGAATCCGGCTGGGACAAGGCAGCCAACACGCCTCCGCCTGCTCTGCCCGCGGACGTCGTGGAGCGCACCCGGGCCCGCTATGTTGAGGCGTACGAAAAGCTCACCGGCCGGACGTTCTAGCTCGCTTCGGATGCCTCGGCGCGGCGCTGCGCCAGCCTGATTTCGAGCATGGCGTCCAGGGCCTGCTGCACGCGGTCCTGGGCGCCTGCGGCGCTGAACTCCTTCTGGGCTTCCTGCAGGAGCGCCAGCGCTTCCTCTGATTCGCCGGCCGCCTTCAGCGACTTGCCCAGCAGGAGGGAGACCTCGCCGGCCGTGTGCTTGGCGAGTGCGGAGCGCTCCGCGTGGATCTCGCGCAGCTTCTGCACGGCGGCCACGATGTCGCCGGTGAGGTAGAGCCAGCGGGCGCGGATGAAGGCCACCTCGAGCTGGTCGGTCTTGTTGCCGCCCACGATGGACAGCGCAAGTTCGGCGCGTTCTATGGCGGACAGCGTTTCCGGCTCCACGATCCCGGACGAGAGCCGGACGGCAGCAGAGGCCTTGTTGAAGCGGGCCCAAAGATCGATGTCGTTCGCGGGCGACAACAGCTTGGCGGCGCGCTCGTGGTGCCTGATGCCCTCGGTGTAGTCGTGGCGCATGAACGCGACGTTCCCGATGACCCAGGCCACCTCGCCCGCCAGCTGGGACATGGACTGCTCATCCATCTGCTCGTTCATGTCCTGGCAGTACGTCCAGGCTTCATCCAGCCGCCCGCTCTCGGCGAGTGCACCAATCAGGGCGCGGAGCGCGCCGATGATCAGCGTGGAGCCCTTGGGCAGCTGTGCGCACAGTTCCACAGCCCGCTGGGCGTGCTCGACGGCGGCGGCGAGCTGCCCCTGCCCGTGGCACAGCGCGGCGAGCATCTGGCGGGCACGCACGCCCAGGCCCGCGGACTCGGTGGCCATGGGATGCTCCAGCAGATGCTCCATGATCTTCTGGCATTCCTTGAGCTGGCCCTGCTTCATGAGGCACTCTGCCTGCATGTAGGTCATGTTCCACCACGCGCTGGTGTTCCTGCCTTCAAGTGCGATCCGGGCAGCCGCGGCGGCATGATCAGCGGCCAGGGCATAATCACGCAGGTCCCAGGCCTGCCGGGCGTAGAGGCCGGCGAGAACGTACTCGGCGTCGCTGACCGAGATGGGCTGGCTCCAGGCCTCAAGCGCTTTGGGTGCGAGCTCAAGCCGGCGGGCAAGCTCCTCGATGACGTCCGCTGTCGGTTCCCGGCGACCGGTTTCCAGCAGCGAGATATAGCTTGGAGAGTATAGGTCCTTGCCCAGTTCCGCCTGGGTCAGGCCACGCTCGAGCCGCTCTGCTCGGAGCTTCTCTCCGAAACCGTTCCCCACGGGATCCTCCTCATTCCGGACAGCGTTGTACACCATGGTTGACAGCCCCTGTGGAAAACATTTTACAATGTATGTCAACAAGGACTGTGCTGACTAAGTAACGAATCCGACTCGTATTGAGGAACTCACATGTTGAAGAAGATTGCAGCCTCTGCCGCACTGGCAGGGGCACTCGCATTCTCCGCCACGGCCCCGGCCGTTCTGTCTGCCGGTTCTACCACTGACAACGCGGGCACAGCCGTTGCCATTGGGAACTGGCCCGATCCGATGAGCTTCGACGGCGCGAACTACATGACGA
Source organism: Arthrobacter sp. GQ119 (assembly GCF_059759125.1). Classification (NCBI taxonomy): domain Bacteria; kingdom Bacillati; phylum Actinomycetota; class Actinomycetes; order Micrococcales; family Micrococcaceae; genus Arthrobacter; species Arthrobacter sp. GQ119. The sequence continues at coordinate 14,751 of NZ_JCAXEA010000013.1, forward strand.
TCGGCAACTGGCCTGATCCAATGTAACAAGGCTTCCTCAGGACACCTGGCTCCGGGACATGCGCGAACCATGTCCCGGAGCCATTTTCTTTTTGCCGCTACATTGCCGGCATCAGCGAACTGCTCCATCGGGATACATGAACAGAGGCAGGCACCATGAAACGGCAGAGGACCAACGGGCTGCAGCGGGCGTACTTCCTCTGGACAATCGCCGGCACCTCGCTCATCGTGGCGGCGGTTGCCGGGACATCTGTCCTCAGCGTGCTGAGCGGTACGGCCGACGCCGGATCTTTTGTTTGGGGGATCATCGGCATTGCGGCGCTGCTGGAGGCGCTGGTGCTTTTCGCGATCGGCCTGCGGTTGCGCCACCGCTATGTGAACACTGTCCAGAGCTACGAGAGCCGTGGCGATTACCTGGAGGACGGTGGCGCAGACCGCCCCCGGATCCCGCTGCTGGGAGACGGACAGGCACGGCCCAACATCACCAACCAGGAACTCTGAACCGGCCGGCCGCCTGACGGCACAGATGCGAAAAGAGGGCCTCCCGTGGGAGACCCTCTTTTCTTTTGGTCGGGATGACAGGATTTGAACCTGCGACCTCTTCGTCCCGAACGAAGCGCGCTACCAAGCTGCGCTACATCCCGATCCGCTGCGAAAGCAACTCAACAAGAATACCGGATGGGAGGGGCACATGCGAAATCGTGGCCGTGCCCGCCACGAGAAACACCGATCTCACACCAGCGAGTCCTTCCACGCACCATGAAGCCGGGCAAAGCGGCCTCCGCCGCCGATCAGTTCCTCCGGCGTTCCGTCCTCCACCACGCGGCCGTCGTGGACCACGAGCACCCTGTCGGCGGTCTCCACGGTGGACAGCCGGTGCGCGATGATGAGCGCGGTCCGCCGCCCACCTTTGTGCGCCATGCCGCCGTCGTGTTCTGTACCGCCGTAGTGTCCACCCCGCAGCAGCCTGGCCAGGCCGCTCTGCACCAGGCGCTCGGAAGGGATGTCCAGCGCGGACGTGGCCTCATCGAGGATCAGCACGGCGGGCCGGGCCAGGAAGGCGCGGGCGAAGCTGATCAGCTGCCGTTGGCCCGACGACACGCGGCCGCCGCGTTTGTTGACGTCGGTGTCGTAGCCCTCCGGAAGTTCCAGGATGAACTTGTGGGCGCCCACCGCCTTCGCCGCTGCCTCGATTTCCTCCCGTGACGCGTCCGGCCGGCCGAGTGCGATGTTGTCCGCCACGGAGCCGCTGAACAGAAACGCCTCCTGCGTGACCATCACAATGTTCCGCCGCAGATCCGCGGTGCTGAGTTGCCGCAGGTCCACGCCGTCGAGCGAGACTGAGCCGGAGGAGACATCGTAGAAGCGGGCGATGAGCTTGGCCAGGGTGGATTTGCCCGCGCCGGTCTGCCCGACGAGTGCCACCGTTTGGCCCGCCGGGATGCTGAGGTTGAGCCTGGGGATGACAAGCGGGCCGCTGCCGTACCGGAACTCCACATCCTTGAACTCAAGGGTGCCGCGCGCCTCTCGCAGGTCCACTGCGTTCCGGGGCGGGCGGACCGTGGGCACCTCCTCGAGCAGGCCGGACACTTTCTCCAGTGCCGCCTGCGCGCTTTGGAAGGAGTTGTAGAACATGGCCATCTGGTCCACAGGCTGGAAGAAGCGCTTGGCGGACAGCATCAGCGCCAGCAGCACCCCCACGGCGAGGTCACCGTTGAGCACGCGGAAGCCTCCGAAGAGCAGCACCGCGGCCACGCAGATATTGCCGATCAGCACCAGCCCCGGCTGGAAGACGCCGTTCAGGTTGATCGACCGGACGGTCGCCTTACGGTACTCCTCGGCAAGTTCCCCGTACTGGGCGGCGTTGTCGCGTTCTTTCCGGAAAGCCTTGACGGCGCGGATTCCGGTCATGGTTTCCACGAAGTGCACGATCAGCCGGGCAGACACCACGCGGGATTCCCGGAAAGCGATCTGCGAGTGCATCTGGTACCAGCGGGCCAGGAAGAACATCGGGACACCGGCAGCGAGCACCATCAGCCCGCTCCGCCAGTCAAGGGCAAAGACCGTGACGGCAGTGAGGACCATGAAGATCAGGCCAGATGCCAGGGAGCTGACTCCGGAATCGAGGAGTTCGCGGAGGGCCTCCAGATCCGACGTCTGCCGCGCGATGATCCGGCCAGAGGTGTACTTTTCGTGGAACTCGAGGCTGAGCCGCTGCGTGTGCCGGAACACCCGGAGACGCAGGTCCAGCAGCATAGCCTGGCTGAGTTTCGCCGTAGATGTCACGTAGAGGGCGGTCAGGCCCGCGGTCGCCAGTGCCGCCGCGAGGTAGGCGACGCCGGTCATCACGAGCGGGATGTTGTCGCCCGCGCGCAGCGCCGGAAGTGCGTGGTCGATGCCGAAGGCGATCAGCGCAGGACCGGCGACGCGCGCCGCCTGGGAGAGGACCACCGTGGCGATGGTGAGCCAGAAACGCAACCGGACGGGCCGGATCAGCGACGCCAGTAAGGCGAGCGACCGCCGTCGTACGGCTTTGCTGTCGCTCCTGCTCAGGTGGGCGTTGTCCTCGTTGGCTGTGCCGAACGCTGTGGTGCTCACGGGATGGCCTCCTCGGCGTCGTCCAGGGCGGACAGTTCGGTGTCGAGGTCCCGGGGCTCAGTCTCCAGGCTGGCAATGACGTACCGGTAATGGTGATTGGCCGCCAGCAGTCCGGCATGTGTTCCGACTGCGGCGATGCGTCCGTCCTCGAGCAGCGCCACGCGGTCGGCCAGCGTGACGGTGGAGGGACGGTGCGCCACAATCAGTGTCGTGGTGCCGGCCAGAACCTCCCGCAGGCGGCTTTCCACCAATTCCTCGGTGTTGACGTCCAGGGCGGACAGCGGATCGTCCAGCACCAGGACTTTGGGCTTGGCCGCGATGGCCCGTGCCAGGGCAATCCGCTGCCGCTGTCCGCCGGACAGGCTCAGTCCCTCGTCGCCGATCAGGGTGTCCACGCCGTCCGGCAGGGAATAGGCGAAGTGGGCCTGGGCGGTGTCGAGGGCTTCGTCCAGGACGGCTTCCAGGCAATCGTCGCCGGCGGCGCTTTTCCTGACACCGAGCAGCACGTTGTCCCGGACGGAATTGGAGAAGAGCGTGGTGTCCTCGAAAGCAACGCCCACCACGCTGCGCAGTTCCTCGACGCTGAAGTCGCGCAGGTCCACGCCGTCGATCGTGATGGACCCCTGGGTGACGTCATAGAGGCGCGGAACAAGCTGCAGCAGGGCGCTCTTGCCGCTGCCGGTGACGCCCACCAGCGCCATGGTTTCCCCGGGGCGGATGTCCAGGCTGACGTCTTTGAGAATGGGTTTGTCCGGGGCGTCCTCGAAGGCGAAGGTGACGTTGTGGAAGGCCAGGGCGCCGTTCAGCTCGGCGGGCCGCGCGGGATTGGCAGGGCTGGTGATGGTGTTCTCGGCGTCCATGACGTCAAAGTGGCGGTCCAGTGCGCTCTTCGCCGTCAGGGCCATGGCCAGCAGCATTCCGGAGAACTCCACGGGTGCTGCGATGACGGCCGCCGTGGCGAAGAAGGCAACGAGCGCGCCGATGCTGAGCTGCCCATCGGCGGCGAGGAGGATTCCCACCACCAGCCCGGTGCCGAGGGCCAGCTCCGGCAGGAGGGTGACCACCATGCTGAACGTTGCCTGATGCCTGGCCTTGGCGATCTCGGTCTGGCGGAGTTCCTCGGCCTGGCCGTTGAACGTTTCCAGCGCCTCGCCGCTCCTGCCGAAGGCCTTCAGGACCCGGATGCCGTGGACTGATTCCTCCACTGTGGTGGCGAGGTCGCCGGCCTGGTCCTGGCTGCGGCGGGCAACCTTGCTGAAGCGGGTCCGGAAACGGAAGCCGTAAATCATGATGGGCACCGCAGCCGCCAGGAAGATCAGCGCCAGCTGCCAGCTCATGGCGAACATGACGGCGGCGCCGATGACCACGGTCAGTGTGGTGACCACCAGCATGATCGCCCCAAAGGCCATCCAGCGCCGCAGGAGGTTCAGGTCCGTCATGGCGCGGGAGAGCAGTTGCCCCGAGCCCCACCGGTCGTGGAAGGAGACGGTGAGGTCCTGCAGATGGCTGTACAACGAAACCCGCATCCGCGTTTCGACGGTCGTGGCCGGGTTGATGACGAACGTCCGGCGGAGCGCCACGAGCCCGGCCTCGGCGATCCCCAGGACGAGGATGACGCCGGCCGAGGACCACACCGCCTCCGTGGTGGCGCCGGGCCGGAGCGATTCATTGATCAGCACCCGCAGCACTTGCGGGATGGTGAGGGCCACCACGCTGGCCAAAAGTGCGCACAGCAGCCCCATGAGCAGCCGGGGGAGGATCGGCTTCACATGGGGATAGAGCCGGCTGACGGATCTGAAAAACGAAGTCTGCTTTGCCATGCCCGCTTCTCGAACTCAGGTGCGTATGTAGTGTCCCGTAGCAACTACCCTATGCTACGGGTCGCGCGGTTCACACGGCACGCCGAACGCAGGCGGCGTCAAAAATCAGGCGACGTCGAGGCGCTCATTCAGGTGAGCCAGCTCAGGCGCGGGGTGTCAGCGTCAGCAGGACAGCCTCGGGTTTGCAGGCGATCCTGACGGGAGCGAAGCGCGAGGTGCCGATGCCGCCCGAGACGTTGACCGGCGTCGTATGTCCGTTGCTGTGCCAGTCGTGCAGCCCCTTGGCCCGCCACGTCGGAATGTCGCAGTTGGCGATGACGGCACCGTAGCCGGGTATGCAGAGCTGGCCGCCATGGGTATGGCCGGCGAGGAGGAGGTCGGCGCCGTCCTCCGTGAAGTGATCCAGCACGCGCTGGTACGGGGCATGGATGACCGCCACGCGCAGGTGGGCGTTGGAGTCCTGACCCCTGGTGCCCCTGGGCCAGCCCGCGTAGCGTTCACGCTTCAGGTGGGGATCGTCCACGCCCGAGAAATCGAACCGCATGCCCCTGAGCACAACCGACTGGTGGCGGTTGGTCAGGTCCACCCAGCCGCCCATGCCAAAGCCGGAGCGGAGGCGAGGCCAGTCCAGCTCCTCGGTATCCCGCTTGAGCGTGGACGGCCCCCGCAGGTACGACGCCGGGTTCCTCAGCTTGGGAGCATAGTAATCGTTCGAGCCCGGGACGAAGACGCCAGGAAACTCCATGAGCGGCTCCAAGGCAGTGAGCAGCGGATCCACGGCCTTGGGGTGGCTCAGGTTGTCGCCCGTGTTAACGACGAGGTCCGGCTTCAGCTCGGCCAGCGACCGGAGCCATTCCCACTTGGCCCTCTGCCCCGGAACAAAGTGGATGTCGCTCAGATGGAGGATCCGGAACGGGTCCTGGCCCTCAGGCAGGATGGGCAGCGTTTCGTTCCGCAACACAAACTGGTTCTTTTCCCAGAGGCCGTAGCCTGTGGCGGCCAGGCCCACGGCTGTTCCGGCTGCGGCAGTGACGGCAAAGCCGCGCGCGATGCCTCGCGCGCGGCTTGCCAACTGTGTTGTATCAATCAACGTCAGTCATTCTCCTTTTTACCGGAGTCATTACCGCCGGAGTCGCCGGAGTCGCCGGAGCCGCCGGAGCCGCCGGTACCGGTTGAGGGCTCCGGTTTGCTGGGCGGTTCCTGGTTGCTCGGCGGCTGTGGATTGTTCGGCTGTGGAATGTTCTGGACCGGCGGCTGGTACTGAGGGGCGCCGTAGAGCAGGTTGGACGGTGGTTCCGGGAAGGGTTCGGTGCCATAAGCCGGTGCAATTTGGGCCATGAACTGCGAGAACATCGGGCCGGCGATCATATAACCGTCAATACCGGTGTAGAACTTGCCGTTCACTGTGACATTCTGACCTGCCCTGTCCTGCGCTCCCAGCGCATCACCGAACCAGGAGGCGGTGGCAAGGCCCATGGTGTGGCCGACAACCCAGGTGGAACCGTTGTTGTTGGACGTACCGGTCTTCGCCGCAATCGGGAAGGTGGTGTCAGTGGAGATCCTGGGCTGGATGAGTGAACCGGATCCCTCGTTCAGGACCTTCTGGAGCGCGTAGTTCACACCGCGGGCAACCTCTGGTTTGAGGGCGTCCCGGCACTGTGTCGACTGTGCAGGGAGCTGCGCACCGGTCTGGTCGGTCACCGAGGTGACGGCGATCGGGGCGCAGTACTTGCCGTCATTGGCGAAGGTGGCAAAGGCGCTGGCCATGGTCAGCGGGGCCGTCTGCGTGGAACCCAGCAGGTTGCCAAGCGTGGTCATGGTGATCTTGGGATTCGCGTCGACGACGGCGTTCGTATCCTTGTCGCGCAGCGGAAGGCCGCCGTGGAGCCCGACGGCGTCCACGATCTTCTGGATGCCGCACAGGTCGACCTGCGCAGCCGAGGCGAAGGTGGCCGTATTGATCGAGTTCTTCAGACCATCCAGGACCGTCATCGGGCGGTAATAGCCCTCTTCGGCGTTCTGAAGATCGTCGGTGCCGTTGGTGCTGTCATACCAACCGACCGTGGGCGTGGGGCAGGTGTTGCGCCACGGGAACATCTGCCCGTAGCGGCGCTGGGAGGCATTGACGATGGTGTTCATCGACTTGCCCTCCTCCAGCCACTGGGCAAACGTGAACGGCTTCATCGTCGAGCCGGGCTGGGCGCCACCGAGGCCGTTGAGGTCATTGCCCTTGTCGTCATACTGGTCGACGCTGAAGTTGATCTGGCTGTCGAACTTTCCCTTGCCGGCAAACCATGAGGTGTTCTGGGCCATGTTGGTGATCTTGCCGGTCTTGGGCTCCACGGAGACGAGGGCTGCGCCCCACTTGTCCGGGTTGGAGCCGGCGGCAGCGTTGACCTGGTCCTGCGCGGCCTTTTGCGCCTTCGGGTCCAGGGTGGTCTTGATGGTCAGGCCGCCGCGGAAGATCTTCTTTTCGCGTTCCTCGGGGTCCGCACCATAGGCCGGGTTGTTGAGGAGCAGGTGCAGGACGTAGTCACAGAAGTACGGAGCAATCGGAGAATAGGCGCAGCCCTGGCGGGCGGGAGTGATCTTGGGCTTGACCGGGGTGGCTATGGCGGCGGCGTGCTGGGCCTTGGTGATCTTGCCGTGGCCGAGCATGACGTTCAGCACGAGGTCGCGGCGGACCTTGGCATTCTCCGGGTTGGAGATGGGGTCGAAAGCCGAGGGGCTGTTGACGAGGCCCGCGAGCAGCGCTGCCTGGGGGAGCGTCAGGTCCTTCGCGTTGGTGCTGAAGAAGAATTTGGACGCGGCTTCGATGCCGTAGGCGTCACGGTTGAAGAACACGATGTTGAGGTAGCCCTCAAGGATCTGATCCTTGGTGAACTTCTTTTCCAGGGCAATGGCGAGCTTCATTTCGCGCAGTTTGTCGCCCACGCCCTTGTTAACGCCGTTGAGCTTGATCTCGTCGGAGTTGCCTTCCGCTTCAAGGTTGGCGTTGAGGACGTTGTTGACGTACTGCTGGGTGATGGTGGAGGCACCCTGTTTGTTGCCGCGGGCCGTGCTGACCAGGGCACGGAGGATGCCTGTGGTGTCCACTCCGCCGTGCTCGTAGAACCGGCTGTCCTCAATGGCGATCACCGCGTCCTTCATATACGGGGAGATCTGCTCCAGCGGAACACGGGTGCGGTTTTCCGCGTACAGGTTGGCGATCACGCTCCCGTCCGCGGCGAGGACCTTGGTTGACTGGCTGGGCGGGTCCACCTGCAGCTCTGCCGGGAGAGTGTCGAAAAAGTCGATCGAACTGCTCGCCGAGCTGCCTGAAACGGCGGCCGCCGGAACCAGCAGGCCGGCCACCAGGACGCCGCAAATAGCGCTCACGCCAAGGAAAGCAAAGATCTTTCCGAGGGTAGTGGCCGTGTCGAATATGGGGTTCCTACGAGTCACCATGTTCTCCAGTTTACCGGCAAGGACTAGGCTGGAGTTCATGACCAAATGGGAGTACGCAACGATTCCGCTCATCATCCATGCCACGAAGCAGATTCTGGACCAGTGGGGAGAGGACGGCTGGGAGCTTGTCCAGGTTGTCCCCGGCCCCGAAGGCAACGGCCTGGTGGCCTACTTGAAGAGGGAGAAGCAGTAGCATGACGACTCCCCAGGAAACTGCATCCGGCGCCGCGGCGGCGCCGACATCCGCCGTCGAGCAGCGGCTCGCCGAGCTTGGCATTACGCTCCCGCAGGTGGCCGCTCCGGTGGCCGCCTACGTTCCTGCCATCATTTCCGGCAGCCACGTTTACACGTCGGGGCAGCTGCCGTTTATTGACGGCAAACTCCCAGCTGCGGGCAAGGTTGCGGCCGGCAGCGAAGGCGCATCAGACGAGCCCACGGTGTCCCCGGAGGACGCCAAGGAGTACGCCGCCGTCTGTGCCGTCAACGCTCTGGCCGCCGTCAAGAGCGTCATCGGCGACCTCGACCGCATCACCCGCATCGTCAAAGTTGTGGGCTTCGTCTCCTCGGACCCCTCCTTCACCGGCCAGCCGGGCGTCATCAACGGCGCCTCAGAACTCCTCGGCCGTGTCCTCGGTGACGCGGGGCAGCACGCCCGTTCCGCCGTCGGCGTTTCAGTCCTGCCGCTCGACTCACCCGTTGAGGTCGAGCTGATTGCGGAATTCAGCTAAGGCACGGTCGTTTCCTTGCCGCAGCTAGCACGCCGCCTCTTTGCCCTTCCGCCCGAACTCGAAGGGGCGGCGCGAAGCTGGCTTGAACACGGAGAACGGACGCCCCGCGCGGCGCGCTTCGCCTCCTCGGTGGTCCTGCTGCGTGATTCGCCCAACGGCCTGGAGACCTGGCTGGGCTACCGGCCCGGGTCTTCGCCGCTGGGCGTCCTCGCCTTTCCCGGCGGGTCCCTGGATGCATCCGACGACGACGCCCTCGGCTGGCTGGGCCCCTCGCCCCAGCATTGGGCCGAGCAGATGGGAACGGACGACGTCGGGCTGGCGCGCCGCCACGTTGTGGGCGCTATCCGTGAGCTGTTCGAAGAAACCGGCGTGCTCCTGGCGGGGCAGGACGTGTCCTCCACTGTTGAAGGCACGGCCACGTCCGAGTGGATGAAAGTGCGTGAAGCGGTTGCTTCGCAGGAAAAGTCCTTCACGGAGGTGCTGGCCCAGCGCGGACTGTCCCTGCGCACGGACCTGCTCAAGCCGCTGGTGAACTGGCTCAGCCCGGACTTCGCACACCACCGCTTCAACACCCGCTACTTCGCCGCCACAGTCCCGATGAACCAGCAGCCCACGCTTCTGGAGAGCAAGGGCGTATGGGGCAGGTGGGTGTGTGCCACAAACATCATCGCCGAACGCGACACCACCGCACTCGGTGATGAGGTCGGCCAGGAAAACACCGTGGGGCTGACCCTCGGGCAGCTCATGGTGCCGGGCTCTGAAATCATGCTCGAGAAAATGGCGGCCGCGACCGGCTGCATCGCCTATCTCAGCTACAAACGCACGCCGCACGTCTACCAGCCCCGGCTCGTCGAGGAAGACGCACGGCTCATGCTGGAAGTCGAAGCCGCGAAGACGGTGGCCCACGAGCCCCAGCGTGAGCGGTAACGACGCACCAATTACCTGGCGACACGCAAAAGGTCTGGTGCGACGGGAATCCCCGTAGCGCCAGACCTTTTGCGTGTCGCGCGGAACTTTGCGCGTCGTGAGCTGTTTAGCGGGAGCGCTGGCGGAGGCGCTGCATGTCCAGGATGACGACGGCGCGGGCTTCGAGGCGGAGCCATCCGCGCTGGACGAACTCGGCCAGGGCCTTGTTCACCGTTTCGCGGGAGGCGCCGACCAGCTGGGCCAGTTCTTCCTGCGTGAGCTCGTGCGCTACCAGGACGCCGTCCGTGGCGGGGCGGCCGAAGCGGTCGGCCAAGTCCAGGAGTGCCTTGGCCACGCGCCCGGGAACGTCCGAGAAGACAAGGTCGGACAGGGAGTCGTTGGTGCGGCGCAGGCGGCGGGCCAGGGCCTGCAGCAGCTGCGCCGAAACCTCGGGGCGGGTGCGCAGCAGGGAGTTCAGGCTCTCGTTCCGGAGTCCGGCCAGGCGGGTCTCGGAGACAGCCGTGGCAGTGGCCGTGCGGGGGCTGGGATCGAAGAGTGCCATCTCGCCGAAGAGCTCGCCCGGGCCGAGGATCGCGAGCAGGGATTCACGGCCGTCGGGGGAGGTGCGGCCAAGCTTTACCTTGCCGGAGACAATGAAGTAGAGCTGGTCACCCTGGTCGCCTTCACGGAAAACCGATGCCCCGCGCGACAGGTCAACCTCTGTGAGCTCGTCCGTCAGCAGGCGGAAAGCCTCGTCGTCCAGGGTGGCGAAAAGGGGCGCGCGGCGCAATACCTCGATGTCCATGAATTCTCCTGATTAAAATGTGTCGGCTGGGGCGCTTGTGCCATTGTTTCAGAATTTTTACCGATCTGTGGCGTACTTGGCAGCAGAACCGGGCCCATAAGGCGGCCGGCGCCCATGAAGGTCACGGGACGCCCACGGCAAACTGTCAGATTCCGCCAGTACAATCGGGCGTAAGTGGCTGTAAGGAGACCCCGTTGTTTGGCCTGACCGTTCTGGACCTTGCGTTGATACTAACGCTCCTGTCCTACCTGATTTACGGCCTCCGCAACGGCTTCCTGGTGACAGTCGGCGGGATCGCCGGCTTCGCGGCCGGTGCCGTGGCTGCCTTCCTTTCCGTGCCTCTGGTCAGCGAGCTCGTCGAGGACAGCAGTTGGCGGCTCACCGCGATCATCGCCACCGCCATAGTGCTCGTGGTGCTGGGCAACGCCCTGGGCACCACCATCGGCCGCAGCATTCGCAGCGCCGTCCGTCTGAAGCCGCTGCGCGCGGTGGACCGGATGGTAGGCGGTGCCGTGAACGTCGTGGTGGCGGCACTCGTCATGTCGATGCTGGCATTCAGCATCGGCGCTCTCGGCGTGCCGTTCGTTTCCCAACAGCTGGCTGACTCCCGGGTCATCCGGTTCATTGACGGCATGACCCCCAACCCCGTCAAGGCCACCATGGCGCAGCTGCGCTCGGCGGTGATCGGCGACCGCATTCCGCGGTTGATTGAGGGCATCGGGCAGCCGCAGCAGGTTCCAGTTCCGGATGCCAGCACCGATACCCCTGCCCTGAACCGGGCGGCCGGGTCGGTCCTGAAGATCGCCGGCAGCGCGTTCCAGTGCGGCCAGAACCAGACGGGGACCGGATTCGTCGTCTCGCCGGGGAGGGTGGTCACAAACGCGCATGTCGTGGCGGGCGTGTCGCAGCCCGTCGTTGAGGTGCCAGGCGGCGGCGCGATGCCCGGCCGCGTGGTCTACTTCGACGGCAAACGCGATCTGGCGGTGCTCGCCGTCGACGGCCTGCCCAGCGCCGCCCTGCCGCTGAGCCCGGATCTTCCCGCCGGCACCGCCGCCGCCTTTGCGGGCTATCCCCACGGCGGCCCCTTCCAGTCGAAGCCGGCCACCGTCCAAGGCATTTCAACCGTGCTGGTGCCCGACATTTACGGCGACAATCCGGTGCCGGACGAGGTCTACAAGCTTGCGGGCGACATTCAGCCGGGCAACTCCGGCGGGCCGCTGCTGACCACCGGCGGCGAAGTGGCCGGCGTGATCTTCGCCAAGGCCACCTCCGACGCTGCTCTCGGCTTTGCCATCCCCATGATCGACCTGCGCCCGGTGGCCACCCAGGCGCCGGAACTCACCAACGCTGTGTCATCGGGGCAGTGCATCCAGCAGTAGCGGCGCATCCAGCAACACCGCATTCAGCAGTAGCGACGCCTTTGCCTGGGCTGGTCAGGCCTTGCCGGCATTCAGGTCGGCGAGATACTCAACGGCAAAGCGGTAGCCCATGACTCCGGCTCCGGCGATGACGGCCTTGCTGATATCCGAGAGATACGAATGGTGCCTGAACTCCTCCCGGGCGTGCACGTTCGTGATGTGGACTTCCACAGCGGGAATCTGCACCGCCGAGATGGCGTCCCGGATGGCCACCGACGTGTGGGTGTAGGCGCCGGCGTTGAGCACGATGCCGATTGCCTTGCCCCGCGCGGCGTGGATCGCGTCCACCAGGGCACCTTCATGGTTGGACTGGAAACACTCCACGTCGAGGCCGTGGGCCGCGCCGGCGTCCTTGGCGAGCTGTTCGACGTCGGCAAGGGTTGCCGTGCCGTACTTCTCCGGCTCGCGGGTGCCGAGGAGGTTCAGGTTGGGGCCGTTGAGGACAAGGATGGTTCCGCGGCCGGCTGCGCTGGCGGGAAGGGCTTCAGTCATGGGTGCAAATCTATCGCGTTGAACCGCCATGAAGACATCTTCATGGTGGCTTCACAACGCCTTCATGACGGGATGCCACGATGAAGGCATGCGAATGATGCGACGGGCAATGATGATCCTTGCACTGCTTGGTGTGCCGGTACTGCTCGCTTTGGGTGGTGACCTTGTCTCGGCTCCGGCCGGGGCGCCGGACGTGAACACCCAGCCGGTGCAGCTCAAGTCGAGGCCAGGATCGGCGCCGGCGCCGGCACTGGAACCCACCTCCGGCGCCGAACCTCCGGACGTCCCGCCGCCGTCGAAACCAAGTAAGCCGAAGTCCACGGCACCTGCTCGGCCAGCACCAGCACCACCGGCCTTGGCCCCTGCCCCGCCGCCCGCTACGTCACCGCACTCGCCCGTTGCACCTCCAGTCCCGGCGCCAGTGGCGCCGCCGGTCATCATCGACAACGATGATGACGACCTCGGGGGAGATGACGAATGACGGAAACGCAAGCAGTCGGGGCGCGTCCCGCCGTCGTCCCGCCCCGCACCGTCCCGCCGGTTCCTGCACGTCACCCGCGCGAGGCATCGCCTCGCCGTCGGATGGGCTCCACGGTCCCCGCCCGTTGGCGGATTGCGGGCTGGATACTCCTGACCACCGCCCTGACCCTTCTTGCGGTGCTTCTGACCGTGCGGTCACTGATGATGAATCAGGCCAGCACCCAGGCCCATGATGCGATTGCGCAGGAGTTGCAGGAATTCCGGGCCTTCTCCAAGGAAGGAGTCGATCCGACGACGACCAAGCCGTTCACTTCGATCGAGAAAATGCTCGAGGTCTATTTAAGCCGGCAATCCGCCGCCCAGGGTGAGGCGATCGTCGGGAGCGTGGGGCAGCGCGTCCTGTACACGTCTACCGGAGCGGGAGCACCGTTGGCAATCGGGCACTCGCTTCCCCAGGACAAAGAGCTCCTGGCCGCCATTCGGACGGGTTCCGCAGCCTCCGGAATCACCCAAACCAGTGCCGGCGAACTGCGTTGGGCGCGGCTGCCCATTGTTTCCGGCAACGAGACGGGCTACCTGATCGTCGGGGACTACATGTCGCTCCGCCATGAGCAGGTGGGCAGCACGACGGTCACGATCTTCTTTGTATCGCTGGGAGGACTTGCGGTCACTGCTGGCATCGCATGGCTGGTGGCGGGACAGATTCTGCGTCCTGTCCGGGAAGTGCACCGGGTGGCCGCAGACATCTCAGAAACCGATCTGACGGCCCGCGTTCCTGTTCAGGGGAATGATGACATTGCCGCGCTGGCCCACACCTTCAATACAATGCTTGACCGCCTGGAAAGTGCCTACCGGACACAGCGTGCATTCGTCGATGATGCCTCCCATGAGCTTCGGACACCGATTACGGTCATCAGGGGTCATCTGGAACTGATGGAGGACAACCCGAAGGACAGGCGCAGAACCCTTGCTCTCGTTGACGATGAGCTGGCACGGATGGGCAGGATTGTCACCGACCTGTTGCTGCTGGCCAAGGTGGACCGACCCGGCTTCACCAACCTGCGGCCCACAGACGCAGCCTCTCTGCTCCTGGATATCGAGGCGAAAGCGCAGACCCTCGGTCCCCGGGGCTGGCCGCTGCTGGAAATTGCCGAAGGTGAAATCAGCGTTGACGCGCAACGCATCACGCAGGCCGTCCTGCAGCTCGCCACCAACGCATGCCAGTATTCCCCCGAAGGTTCCACAGTTTCGCTCGGCTCGGCCTTTAGGGGAAGCGGAGCCGCCCGCACATTCACCATCTGGGTCGCCGACGCGGGTGTTGGAGTCGCTCCGGAAGAGGCGGCAGCGATCTTCCGGCGCTTCCACCGCGGTGAAGCCGCCGGGGCCGTCCCCCATTCCCGGCCGGGCGCAGGGCTGGGCCTGGCGATAGTTCACAGCATCGCCGAGGCACACGACGGCACGGCCTGGGTGCGGAGCAACGCCCGCAAGGGCGCCACATTCGGGCTCACCATCCCGGCCCCGGTTTCATCAGACTGCACCCCCAGCGACCTACCGAAGGAGCGGGCATGAGCCGCATTCTCATCGCCGAAGATGACCGCCGCATCGCTGAGTTCATCGACAAGGGCCTGCGCGCCGCAGCATACTCGTCGCTCGTCGTGGAAGACGGGGCGAGCGCCCTGCTGCTGGCCCGCTCCGGCGAATTCGACATGGTGATCCTGGACATTGGCCTGCCCACCCTGTCCGGCTTCGAGATTCTGGCCCAGCTCCGGGGCGAAGGTGCAAAGACTCCCGTCATTGTGCTCACGGCCAGTGATTCCGTGGCTGACACTGTTTACGGCCTGGAGAGCGGGGCCAACGACTATATGACAAAGCCGTTTCAGTTCGCGGAACTGCTCGCGCGGATACGGTTGAGGCTGCAGGACGACGCGGAACCCGGCATGGTCCTCAAGCTCAGCCACGACGATCTGGAACTCGATCTTCGCAGCCGCCGGGTCCGGTGCGGCGACGCTACGGCGGACCTTACCGCCAGGGAGTTCTCCCTGCTGGAGGTCTTCCTCCGGCACCCCGGACAGGTGCTCACCAGGGACCAGCTGATTTCCCATGCCTGGAACCTCGATTTCGATCCGGCCTCAAACGTCGTGGACGTTTACGTCAGGGCCCTCCGCAGCAAGATTGGATCGGAACGGCTGGAGACCGTACGCGGGGCCGGATATCGGTTGCGATGAACCCCGTCTATTTCGAGTCGTCCCAGCGGCAGTCCAAAGCCCTGCAACGGCAGGCCCGCCCGGCCCGCGTTCTCTCGCCCGCTCCGGTCATTTCCTCCTGCCTGGCGCTGGGCGCGATGGCTGCCCTGATCCTCAACGCAGTCAATGGCGACGGCCTGGCAGCGGATGCCGCCATAACACTGTGCATCTTCATTGCTTCAGTATGGTTTTGGATCTTCACCAGAGTGGAAGACACCTATGTGGCACTCGGGGCTGCAGTTTCCCTGGTCATCTGCGGAACACTACCGACGCAGAGCCTGTTTGATGCACTAGGTGAAGAATCAGTCTGGCTGCTGATGTCTGCCTTCGTCATTGCGAGTGCAGTTGCGTCCACCGGACTTGCCGAACGCGGCGCAGCCTTCGTGATTACGGGAGCCCGCAGCGTGCGGCAGTTGGCCCACCTGACCTCAATGGGCCTTCTTGTCACGGCTTTC
The DNA here is from genome assembly GCF_059759125.1 of Arthrobacter sp. GQ119. Classification (NCBI taxonomy): domain Bacteria; kingdom Bacillati; phylum Actinomycetota; class Actinomycetes; order Micrococcales; family Micrococcaceae; genus Arthrobacter; species Arthrobacter sp. GQ119. The sequence goes on from NZ_JCAXEA010000013.1 coordinate 30,142, forward strand.
GCGGTTCCGGCAACCTCCGGTCGGGCGGCCTTGGCCCTTCCTATCTTTCTTGCCCTTCGCGGTACGCTGAGGGACCGAAGGTCTGTCGTGAAAATGCTGTCCATCCTCTTTCCGACCGTGATACTGCTGTCGGCCGTCAGCTCCTTCCTCGGCGCCGGTGCTCATCTGATCACGAGCCAGGTCCTTGTGTCCGCAGGCCATCAGGGATTCGACTTCGCCTCCTGGCTTCTGCTGGGACTGCCGCTTGCCGTCGTTGCTTCAGCGTTTGCCACGGAACTGGTGCTGCGGTTGTTTACGAGCAGGGCCGACAGGGCAGAAGGCCTGGAAATCACAACCTCACAACTTCAAGGCCAGTCGGCGTCCCGGCTCCAGGGACCCCTTGACCTGGACGAGAACAGGTCGCTGTTGCTGTTGGGCGCGATCGTGGTCCTGTGGTGCACGGAGCCTGTGCACGGATTGGAACCGGCCATCGTGGCCCTCATCGGAGCGCTGGTGGTGTCATCGCCGTACTATGGCTCGGTCAAGCTGGGAGCTGCCCTGAAGAGGGTGCCCTGGTCCATGCTGATTTTCATGGCCGCCACACTGGCCCTCGGCTCGAGCCTGGTCACGTCCGGAGCGGCAGAGTGGCTGGCCTCGTCCCTGCTCGCCCCGGTGGCAGGCCTCGGAACCGCGCGCCCGGTTGTCTTCGTACTGGTGATTGTCGCCATCTCAACAGCTGCCCACCTCGTGATCCAGTCCCGCTCGGCCCGCTCTGCGGTGCTGATTCCCATCGTGGTTGCCTCGGCCGGACCGCTGGGCGTGGACCCCATGGCCGCGGCCTTTGCATCGACCGCCGCCGCAGGCTTCTGCCACACGCTGACGGGCTCGGCAAAACCGGTCGCACTGTTCGCCGAAACAGACGGCGAGATCAATTACAGACCGCGCGATCTTCTCCGTCTCTCCGCGTGGCTTGGCCCGATGAACGCCGTCCTGGTCCTGATTTTCAGCTTCCTGCTTTGGCCCGCGATGGGCCTCCCACTTTTCACATCCCACTAAATTACCCAGCGAAGGTGGCTCCAATGGTCATGTCTATTCCGCAACGCATTCTGGTGGCACCGTCCGGCTTCAAGGAAAGCCTCGATGCCGTGGAAGTGGCGGCCGCCATAGCGGCGGGGATCCGGCGCGTGATCCCGGGCGTCCACGTGACCACCGTTCCGCTGGCCGACGGCGGTGAAGGGACCGCGGCTGCACTGGCAGCGGCTACCGGCGGACGGATTGTGCCCCGACGCGTCACCGGTCCAACCGGGACGCCTGTCGAAGCCCACTTTGCCATGCTTGGCAAAACGGACAGGCCGACAGCGGTGGTGGAGATGGCCGCCGCTGCCGGGCTCCGCCTCGTGCCTAAGGAGAGCCGCAATCCCGGGTGCACCACCACACGTGGCGTCGGCGAACTGATGCTGGCCGCGCTGGACGAGGGTGCCGAGCGGATCATCGTCGGCTGCGGTGATTCAGGGACGTCCGACGGCGGCGCGGGAGCCCTTCGTGCTCTGGGCGCCCGCATTCCTGCCGCAGATGGAAGGGAACTGGCCGAAGGAGGGGCCGCGCTGGCCGGGGCAGCAGGCGTGGATCTCGCTGAGCTGGATGAGCGTCTGGCCGGTTGCCGGATCGACCTCGCAGTCAACCCGTTCAACGTCTTGTGCGGGCCGCAGGGTGTTGCCCGGGTGTTCGGACCCCAAAAAGGTGCCACCGAGGAGCAGGTCGAAACACTGTGCGCTGGCCTCGATCGCTGGGCCTTCGTGCTGGCGGCCGCATCCGGCCTGTCCGAGGATTATCTCCGGACGGGTTCCGGCACGGGCGCATCCGGAGGGCTGGGCGCCGGGCTTGCAGCGATTGGGGCAAATCTGGTGCCGCGCTTTGAACTGCTTCTGGACTCAGGCCTGGCCGGCGTGGATCTGGACGCCCGGATCTCCCAGTCCGACCTGGTGGTCACCGCCGAAGGAGCCATTGACTTCCAGACGCCGCGTGGGAAGGTCCCAGCGGAGGTTGCCAGGCGCGCCCAGGCAGCGGGGGTCCCTGTCCTCGCCCTCGCCGGTTCCATCGGCAAGGACGCCAGCGATGTCCACTCTGCCGGGATCGATGCGATAGCCGGGATCATTCCCATTCCCATGAACCTGGACCGGGCAGTCGCGCAAGGTGCGACCCTCCTGCGCGAAGCCACCGAACGCACCTTCCGCGTCCTCCTGCTCGGATCGGCGATCTCTTCACGTCTCGGTAACGTGGCCTGAGCGGACCATCGCGGGCCCCGCCGGGCGCGGTGCCCGTAATCGGCGCCGGCCGTCGTGCCGGGTTCTACGGCGCCGCCGCGGGGTGCCGGTCACTTGATGGAGCCGCGCATGACCCCTGAAATCACCCAGCGCTGTGCGAGCAGGTACACCAGCAGCAGTGGCGCCAGGGCCATCAGGTAGGACGCAAAGGCCACTGTGTAGTTGGTGGTGAATTGGCTCTGGAACACATACTGGGCCAGTGGCAGAGTCCGGGCCGCGGGGTCCGAGAGGATGACGAGGGGCAGCAGGAAGTCGTTCCATGCCCAGATGCAGGTCAGGATCCCAACGGTGGCGTTCATCGGGGTGAGCAGCGGGAAAATGATCCGCCGGAAGATGCCCCAGGTGGAGGCGCCGTCCATCGTTGCCGCTTCCTCCAGTTCGCGCGGGATGGAGCGTATGAAAGCGGTGTAGACGAACACGTTGAAACTGAGCCCGTAGACCGTGTACAGCAGGAACAGTCCCACCGGGTTGTCGAGGCCCAGAAGTGCGGTTTCCTTGGTGGCCGGCAGCATGATGATCGGAAACGGCACGAAGAGGGCGGAGACGAAGAAGTAGTAGAGAAACTTGAAGAAGCGCTTGTGAAGGTTCCGTGCGATCGCGTAGGCCACCAGCGAGTTGGACAGGATGGTCAGGACCACCGCACCTACGGTGACGATTGCCGAGTTCAGCAGGGCGCGGGGGAAGTTGGTAAGGTTCCAGGCGTCGGAGAAGTTCTCCAGCCGGACCCGGTTGGGCCACTCGAAGCCAGAGCCTCCCAGCTGGTCCGGGGTCTTGAGCGCGGTGACCACCGTGAGGTAGAGCGGGATGAGCACGGTCAGTGCCAGGACCGCCGTCAGGGCTGTGAGCGGCCAGTTCACGCCGTCGAGCCGCCTGCCGCGGCGCCGCAGGCCGCGGGTAGCCGTTGCGGTTCGGGCTGCTGCAGCGGTCTCGGTTGGGATGGTCATGAGAAGTCCGCCTCTCTGCGCTGGAGTGTCCGGAGCTGGATCACGGACACTGCCACGATCACCAACAGGTACACCACGGAGTTGGCCATCTGATAGCCGAATTCCCCGCCCTGGAAGCCGCCTCGGAAGATGACCATGGCGACGGATTCGGTGGAAGTCCCGGGACCGCCGCCGGTGAGGGCGACGATCTGGTCGAAGGCCTGCAGGAAGCCCTTAAGCGCCAGCACCATGTTGATGGTGAAGAACGCCCCGATCATCGGGAAGGTGATGGAGCTGAACTGCCGCCAGTAGCCCGCGCCGTCCAGGCCCGCCGCCTCGTACAGCTCCGCCGGGATGGTCAGCAAGCCGGCGAGGTACAGGATGACGCTGAACGCGATGGACTGCCAGGCCGAGACCGCCACGATGCCCAGCCAGGCCAGATCCTTGTTGGCCAGGATCGAGGTCGAAAGCCAGTCGATTCCCAGCGATTGGCCCAGCAGTGGGAGCGAGTTGGAGAAGATGAAGTTGAAGACATAGCCGATGATGAGGATGGCCAGCACGTTCGGGATGAAGAAGATGCCGCGGAACGCGGTGCGGAATTTGATCCTCGCGTGGAGCAGCAGGGCCATTCCGAGCGCCAGCACGTTGACGATCACCGTCGTCGTGATGGCGAACAGGAAGGTGAATCCGTAGGAGGCCAGGACCCTGTCGTCCTTGAAAAGACTGAGGTAGTTCTGGAATCCAACGAAGTTCCATTTTCCGTAGCCGGCATAGTCCGTGAGGCTGAAGAACATGCCCGTGACCACCGGAACGGTGTGCAGGGTAACGAAGAGCAGCAGCGCGGGAACGGCCATCCAGTAGAAGGCCTTGGTGGAATGCGTCACTACTGGTCACCTCGGTTGGGCGTGCGGGCTGCGACTTTGAACCATTCGTTGTCCAGCGTGTTCAAGTAGCGGGACTTGTCTCCGTCCAGGACGAACTGCTGGGTGATGTTGACCAGCGGGATGCTCGGCGGCAGCCGATGGTCCATGTAGCCGTCGAGCTTGCCGGCGGTGAAGTAGGGGGCCATGCCCCGCAGGGCCGGGTCCTGCTGCGGAGCCGCGTCCTGCACGGGCGCGAAGGCGCTTTGGTTCTTCGCGTATTTGTCGACAACCTCCTTGGACAGAAGGAAATCGATGAATTTCTGGGCTTCGGCCCGGTGGGGAGTCTCCCTGCCCATGGCCAGCGCCACGTCGACGCCGGACACCACCGTGGTCTTGGCGGGATCGTTCGTGGCGGGGTAGGGGAACGAAGCGATTTTGGCGTCGGGGTTCGCCGCTCGGATGGCCGGCACGGCGAAGCTGCCGTTGAGGTACATCGCCGCCTTGCCGTCGGCAAAGGCCTTGTTCCCGGTGGCGTAGTCGACGCCGGCAGCGCCGGGCTGGGCGTAGCTGAAAAGCTTGGACAGTTTGTCCGCCACTTCCTGGTAGTCCTTGCTGAACGACACCGGGCTGTCTTCGCGGACGTCTCCGGCTGCGTCGAGTCGGTCGAAAAAGTCCTCGGGTTGCAGCTGGGCGGCAAGGTTGACCAGTGCCGGGGATGTGGTCCAGGCGTCTTTGAGGGTCATATAAAACGGTGCGACCCCCTTGGCCTTGAACGTCTCGGCGGCAGCGATCAGCTCGTTCCACGTCCGCGGCACGGTAACCCCGTATTTGGCGAAAATCTCCGGGTTGTACAGAATTCCGCTCGCGTTATTGGCCATCGGCAGTCCGTTGATCTCGGAGCCATCGCAGCGGCCGTTGGCGTTGAGGATGTCCTGTACTGCCGGAAGGATCTTCTTGGCAGCCGGTTCCTGACTGAGGTCGGCGAACACGCAGGCCTCGGCGAGGAGGCCGAAGCTGGCGTTTCCGTTGAGGGTCAGCACATCCGGTGTCTTGTTTTTCACCAGGAGTGTCCGGATGGCGGTGTCCGGATCCGGGACGTTGTCCTGGAGCACCCGGATGCCGGGGTTCGCGGCTTCGAACTCGTCGATGAGACCGGCGAATTCCTGTACCGCTTCGGGCTTGAACTGGAAGAAACGGAGCGTGACTTCGTTCTCTGCCGGCGGCGCGGCGCAGCTGGCCAGCAAGGCCGCGGCAAGCGCGGCGGCCAGGGCTTTGGCAGTGTGACTGCCCGGGGTGATCATGGGATTCTCCGTCCCTGCGGTCCTAGCCGGCGTACCCGTTGGGATTGTTTTTCTGCCAGCGTCAGTGGTCCTCGCACATCTGGTCCACGGTCTTGGTGGTGGACCAGCCGAGGTCGGCGAGGGCGGACGTGGCATCAGCCCAGAATGCGGGAAGGTCACCGGCGCGCCGTGCCGTGGTCTGGTAGGGGATGGGGCGGCCCACTGCCTTTTCGAAGGACCGCAGGACCTCCAGCACCGAGGAGCCTCTGCCTGAGCCGAGGTTCCAGCGGAATACGCCGGCGCGGTCAGTCACGTGGTCCAGGGCGGCGACATGGCCTTCGGCAAGGTCCACCACGTGGATGTAGTCGCGCAGGCAGGTCCCGTCCGGCGTGTCGTAGTCGCCGCCGAAGACCATCAGCTTCCCGCGGCGCCCGACGGCAACCTGGGCGATAAAGGGCACCAGGTTGTTGGGGATGCCCTGCGGGTCCTCGCCGATGCGGCCGGAGGGGTGTGCGCCGACCGGATTGAAGTAGCGCAGCAGCGCAATGTGCCAACGGGGGTCCGCGTCGCCGAGGTCCGAGAGGATGTCCTCGATCTGCTCCTTGGTCCTGCCATAGGGGTTGTTGGCGCCGATCTCCATTTTTTCGGCATAAGGGACGGGATTGTGTTCCCCATATACGGTGGCCGATGAACTGAACACGAGGGAGCGGACGTCGTGCCGCTCCATGACCCGAATGAGGTTGAGCGTGCCGACGAGGTTGTTGTAGTAGTACCTGAGGGGTTCGCGGACAGATTCACCGACCGCCTTCAGGCCGGCGAAGTGGATGACGGCGTCGATGCCGCCGGCGGAAAACACTCTTTCCACCGCGGCTTCGTCCACCAGATCCACGGGGTGGAACTCGGGGGTCTTCCCGCTGAGCCCGGCTACGCGGCGCATCGATTCCTCACTGGAGTTCACCAGATTGTCGATCACCACCACGTCGTGGCCGGCTTCCTGCAGGGAAAGAACGGTGTGGGAGCCGATGTACCCGGTGCCGCCTGTAACCAGAATTCTCATGTGCGTTCCTCTGGATAAGCGCGGGCCGCCCCGCCGTCCCGCTTGCTCCGGAGAGGGGGAACGGCGGGGCAATCCGCAATGTGGACTTTCGATGCCTAGAGGGCCGTAACCTTCAGCAGCAGCGCGTGCTCCGGGTTGAGGTTGGGCATCGCGAGTCCCACCTCGGCCAGGAAACGGCCGTTGGCTTCTGCCCCGGAAGCGAGCCAGGCCGGCGGCTGGATCTGCGTGAAGGTGTGCACGTAATCGGCGTCCCCCGGCGTCGGGAAGATGGCCTCCACGCGGTAGCGGCGTGCCGCCTCGAGCCCGGGAAGGGTGGCGCGTCCCAGCTGTTCCGCGAACGAGGTGCGGGTGCTCACCAAGGCGAACAGGGCCGCCGTCGTGCCGGCTGCAAGGGAACCGGCTGCTGCCAGCACGCCGTGCAGCATGAGGGAATCGTCAGGGACATCCGCGCGGACCATCCGGCCGCTGTGGATCAGCCCGCGGTGTTCCTTGTACAGCGCGATGAAGCGCCTGAGTTCCTCGCGCTGCCCGCCCTGGACCTCCCGGACGTCCCACTCCATGCCGAAATGGCCGAAAAGAGCCGTGATGGCGCGGAAGGAGAGGTCGTGCGTGCGGGCGGTGGTGTGCGATGTGGTGGGGCCAATGTGTCCGCCCACCAGCTCGGGCGGAACCACGATGCCGGTCCACCGCTGGATGGTCTGCCGCTCCAGCGCGTCGTTGCAGTCCGAACCCCAGATGCGGTCCGTGCGCTCCAGGATGCCCAAGTCCACGCGTGCCCCGCCGGATGAGCAGCTTTCAATCTCGACGCCGGGGTGGGCCTTGCGGAGTTCGTCGAACAGGCGGTAGGCAGCGAGGGTCTGCTCGTGGACTGACGAGCGTCCGGCGTGCCCGTGCTCCGTGAGGTCCCGGTTCTGGTCCCACTTCAGGTAGCTGATGTTGTTCTCGCGCAGGAGGGCGTCGATCCGGTCAAAGATGTACTGCCACGCCTCCGGGTTCACCAGGTCGATGATGTGCTGGTTCCGCCAGGCCAGCGGCAGGCGCCCGCCGTCCTTATGGGAGACGGCGGCCGGCCCCACGACCCAGTCCGGGTGCGCGCGTGCCACGTCGGAGTTGAGGTTGATCATCTCGGGCTCCACCCACAGGCCGAACTCCATCCCGCGGGACGTGACGGCCTCGATGAGCGGCGTCAGCCCGTCCGGCCAGAGCGTCTCGTCCACGAACCAGTCGCCCAGGCCGGCTGTGTCGTCGCGGCGGCCGCGGAACCAGCCGTCGTCCAGGACGAACCGCTCCACGCCCAGATCGGCGGCCGAGTCCGCCAGTTCTATCAGCGTGGGCAGGTTGTGGTCGAAGTAGACAGCTTCCCAGGTGTTCAGCACCACGGGCCGCGGCTTGCCGCCGCCAACGGCGGGGAGTACATGGTGCGGGCGCGAACGGAACCAGCTGTAGAACGCCTCGCTGATGCCGTCGAGGCCGCGGTCCGAGTAGGCGGCGAAGAGCGTGGGCGTGGTGTAGCCGGCGCCGGGCTCGAGGACCACTTCGGCCGGGCCCAGCAGTTCGGAGCCGCCGATCGTGGTGCGCCCGTCCGCGAGGGTGTCAGCGAACTGTTCGTGGTTGCCGCTCCAGGCCAGGTGCGTGGCCCAGACCTTGCCGTGTCGGTTGCCGAAGCCGGCGGAGCCGGCCGCGAACAGCAGTGAGGAGTCGTGGCCGGTGCGGCCGTGGCGGCCGCTGCGCACCCAGGTGCCCTGCTGGATGGGACGGCGCTGGGGATGCCGTTCCCGGCACCAGCGTCCGGTCAGGTCGAGAAGTTCGACGGCGTCCGGGGCCACCGGGAGGACGGTGGCCAGTTCGTCCAGCTGGAACGGTGAGGTTCCGCTGTTCGTGACGGTGTGGCGCAGTTCCAGCAGGCCGCCGTCGTGAAGCGCGAGCGTGGATTCGACGGTGATGCCGGCATCGGCATCCTGCTGAACGACGGCGGCAGAGTTGCCGTTGACTGCTGCGCGCACGGCGCGCAGGCGAACGGAGAAATCGAGGCCGGAGACGCCGTCGGCGATGCGGTGGCCGCGCAGCGCCGGCCGTCCGCGCCAGCTGGAGGATGCCTGGGGGAGCAATCCCGCGGGGACGGTGGCGTCGATGGCGGAGTGGGGGATGGCCTCGGTGAGGATCGACAGGTCCGGGAGTTCGCCGCCAAGGTCGGCTCCCCAGTGGATGACCTCGGCCTCCCCGCTGCTGAAGCTGATCACCAGGCTGGTGCCGGCGGAATGGAGGTGCAGGGGATCCATAAGTAAGTCTCTTTCGGTAATCATGGTGTGCGCAAGGTGGCGCTGGAACGGTGGTGGAGCGGGTGGAGCCGGCGTGGTCCGGATGCCGCCGCCGCGAGGAGGAAACGGCGGCATCCGGGCCGGGTGGCTGCGGCCACATCCGCAGTCACAGCTTTTGGGGGAGTGCCCCTACTTGAACAGGCCGTTGACCTGTTCGTTGGCCTGGGTCAGGGAGCTGGCGGATGCCTTGCCGGATACGACGGCGTCCATGGCAGGCTCCATGATGCCCTTGACCTTGGCGGTGTTGTCAGTGATGGGGTACAGGAACGTGGTCTCGTTCTTGACGTGCTCGGTGAAGGCTGTGACGTCCACGTTCTTGGCTTTGAACGCTGCCGCTGCCTTGTCGGAGGAGCTCTTCAGCGCCGGGAAGACAACCGCCTTTGACGCGACGACATCCTGGCAGGCGGCCGAGGCGAGGTATTCGACCCACTTCACCGAGGCGGCGGGGTTCTTGGTGCCTGCCCAGATGGAATCCGCCAGGCCGTTGAACATGCTGGCACGCTTGCCTTCCGGTCCTGCAGGGGTGGGGGCGATGCCCACCTTGACGTTCTTGTAGCCCGTGTACTGGCCGATCATCCAGGACCCGTGTGCATTGATGGCCGACTTCCCGGCTGCAAAGGTATCTGCCATGCTCGCGCCGACGGTGGTCTCCAGCTTGGGCATGTAGCCCTTTTCAACCAGCCCCGCGAACCAGTCGATGGAGGCCTGGAACCTGGAGTCATCGTAGTTGTAGTGCGTGCCCCACGGGTTCTTGTCCGTGTGGGACCAGCCGGTGGTGTTGGTCAAGTAGCTCCATTCCGTCTGGCCTGAGGAATCACCGCCGCCGTTGAGCCCGAGGCCGTACACCGCGACGTTGTTCTTGTCGAAGCCGGCCTCATCCCCGCGCTTGCCGTTCTTGTCAATGGTCAGGCGGGCGATGATTTTCTCGTAGCTGCCGCCGTCCTCCGGGTTCCAGGTGAGGTTCTTCATCTCGTCCTCGGAGATGCCTGCGTTGGCGAGCATCGCCTTGTTGTAGAACAGCGCGATCGTGTCCCAGTCCTTGGGCAGTCCGTAGCGCTTGCCGTCCTGGCCCACCCAGAGGTCCGCGAGGCCCTCGTTGTAGGCAGCAAGGTCCACGTTGTCCTTCTCCACTGCTTCATCAATAGGCAGCAGCTGCTTGTTCTCGGCCAGCTCCCCGTAGCGTCCGAGGTGGTTGGTGAACACGTCGGGTGCCGTTCCGCCCACAAAGCCGTTGGTGAGCGTGCTCCAGTAGTCGTCCCAGCCGCGCTGGGTGATCTTGACCTTGATGTCCGGGTTGGCCTTGGTGAAATCGTCGGCGCACTGCTGGTAGGCGGGGAGCTGGTTGGCGTCCCAGAGCCAGTAGTTGATTTCGCCCTTGGCTTCGGACGAGCCGGCGGAGGAACCGCCGCCACAGGCGGACAGGGACAGTGCGATCGTGGCGGCGGCGATGGCGCCGAGGGTTCTTTTCATGATGGACCTTTCGGAGGGGCAGGAGGGGGTTGGTTGAGGGCGGAAAGAGGACTATTTGATGCCGGAGAAGCCGATGGAGTTCACGATTCTCTTGCCGAAGGCGGCGAAGAGAACCAGGACCGGCAGCGCCGAAATCAACGTGGCGGCCATCAGGCCGGACCAGTCGGGTGCCCCCTGCGGGGACTGTGATTTGAAGACACCCAGGCCTACCTGCAGGACGCGTACGTCATCCTGGGAACCGACCAGCAGCGGCCAGAAGTATTCGTTCCACTGGCCGATGAAAGTGAGCAGGGCCAGCGTGGCCAGCGGCGCGGCGGCGTTGGGCAGCACGATCTGGAAGAAGATGCGCAGATGCTTGGCACCGTCCAGCATGGCGGCCTCTTCGACTTCACGGGACATGTTCAGGAAGAACTGCCGCAGGAAGAAGATGGCGAAGGGGGTCATGAAGACGTAGGGCAATACCATGCCGACCATCGTGTTGAGCAGGTCCAGGTTCTTGATCAGCAGGAAGTTGGGCAGAGCCGTGAAGATCGGCGGAACCAGCATGGTGCCCAGGAACAGGCTGAAGACGGCGTTCCGGCCTTTCCAGCGCAGCCGGGCGAAGGCGTAGGCGGCCATCGCGCTGAAGAACACGGCGCCGGCGGTGGTGATTGAAGAGAAGATGATCGAGTTGCGCAGGTACAGCCAGAAGCTGATGGCGGCCCCGGAACCGCCTTCCGCGACGGCCTCGGCCGGGCTCTGCAGGCCGAGTACGCGTTTGAACGCGCCAAAGGTGAAGTCCGCCGGCAGCAGGCTGGCCGATTGGGACGCCAGCGCGCTGTTGGTGGACAGGGCTGTGCGCAGGACCCACAGGAACGGCAGTACGGAAACGGCGATGGCCAGGATGAGCAGTGCCCAGGCCACCGCTCGGCGGGCATTGAACGGGCGACGGCGGGCAGCGGCGGGCTGCTGTGCGTGGCTGGTGGTGGTGGTGTTCATGCTGGGTTCCTTAGTCCAGGTCCGACTCATTGCCCCGGAGGAACTTCATCTGGATGAAGGCCACGAGAGCGAGGATGAGGAAGAGGATGACGGCGATGGCGGATCCGTAGCCGAAGTCCGACTCCGTGAAGGCCCGCTGATAGATGTAGTACTGAATGACCCGGGTGGCGTTGACCGGGCCGCCCTGGGTGGTTACGGCCACGGTGTCGAAGACCTGGAAGGAACCGATCACCGTGACGACGAGGACCAGGACCATGACCGGGCGCAGCAGGGGCAAGGTGATCTTGCGGAAGGTCTGGAAGGGTGAAGCGCCGTCCAGGTTCGCTACTTCATAGAGGTGCTGCGGGATGGCCTGGAGGCCGGCGAAGATCAGCAGGGCCGTGTAGCCCATGTGGCGCCAGGTGTTGATCAGGGCCTGCGTGGGGATGGCCCACTCTTCGCTGCCGAAAAATGCGGCGCGGGAGAGCCCTGTCCATTCGAGGAACTGGTTCACGACGCCTATCTGGTAATCCAGCATCCAAAACCAGAGCAAGGCCGCGATGACGTTGGACATCAGGTAGGGCAGGAGCAGGGTCCCGCGGACGATGGTGGATTTGGCGACCTGGTGCATCAGGAGGGCCAGTCCAAGCGCCAGGGCTGTCTGGAGGGCGATGTTGATGAGGACGTACTGCCCGGTGACGGCCAGGGAGTTCCAGAACAGCGGATCCTTGGCGATCGCTGCGTAGTTGTCGAAACCGATCCATTCGGGATCTCCGAGGATGTTGTACTCCGTGAAACTCAGGTACACGCCGCGGACCGTGGGCACGACGAAGAAGGTAATGAAACCGATCATCGCGGGGAGGATGAACAGAAGCGCAATCCTGAGGTCGCCCAGGCCGGACAGCCGCCGCCTGATGGGGTCGCGCAGCTGTTGGTCCCCGGCTGGGGGATTCTTGGTAAGGGTGGTCATCATCGACCCTTCCTGGGTGTGTGATGGAACTAACAATCGCCACCGAATCTACACGAGTAGAAATGGGAGTGCAAGGAATATTTCCAAGAAATCCCACTCCAAGATCTCTGCAACGTTGCAAGTGTTGACTCGAGTAGATATCGCTGAAAGACTGTGCTGCAACGCAAATCGCGCACCGCTCGACGGTGCGCCTGTGGCCGGGAAGGCAGGAACAATGGCGTTTTCAATCGGAGTAGTCGGCGTCGGACAGTTCGGGGGACAGTTCGCCCATCTCTTCAACCTGCACCCCGGAGTCAGTGAGGTCTTTGTCGTGGACGAGCGGGCGGAGCGCGCGGACGAGGCCATCGCGCGGTATGGCCTCGCCGGTTCCCTCGGCAGCTTCGAGGAGCTGCTGGCGTCCGACGTCGACGCCGTCGCCATCTTCACGCAGCGGTGGACCCACGGCCCGCTGGTTGAGCGGGCCCTCCGGGCCGGAAAGCATGTCTATTCGGCCGTGCCCATGGCCATCACCGAAGATGAGATCGCGAGGATCATCGACGCCGTGCGTGAGACCCGCAACGTGTACATGATGGGTGAAACCAGCTACTACAACCCGGCCACCGTCTACGCCCGCAGGCAGCACGAGGCCGGCAGGTTCGGCAGGGTGTTCTACTCCGAGGGCGACTATGTCCACGACATGGACCTGGGCTTTTACGACGCCTACCAGTACAGCGGGGGAGAGCGCTGGAAGGAGACCGCCAGCTACCCTCCCATGCTGTATCCGACCCACGCGATCGGAGGGGTCCTGGGCGCGCTGCCCGCCCACGCCGTGAGCGTCAGCTGCGTCGGCGTCCGGGACGACCGCCAGGACGGGGTGTTCGACAAGGATGTCAGCATGTTCGGCAACGACTTTTCCAACGCGACGGCCCTGTTCGAACTGAACGACGGCGGCGCCATGCGGACCAACGAAATGCGCCGGGTGGGTTACCCCTCGCACATCCGCGAGTCCCGGTTCCGCTTCTTCGGCACCGAGGCCAGCTTCGAGCAGCTGGCCAAGGTGACCGTCTGGCAGGACAAGGCCAACGTCCACGACATCTCCGAGCAGATGGAGTCCAGGCCCAGCATGGCCCTGGACGATCCCTCACTCGCCAACGTGGCACCCGAACTGCGGGACGCCTTCGTGTCCGGACTGGCCCCGGTGCATGACAGCAGCCGGCTTCCAGAGGAATTCCGCGGCGCTCCCAACGGCCACGAAGGCAGCCACCACTTCCTGGTGGACGACTTTGTCACGGCCGTGAACACCGGGTCCCTGCCGCCCGTCAACGCATGGACGGCTGCGCGCTTCACGCTGCCCGGCATCGTGGCCCACGAATCGGCCCGGAGGAACGGTGAGCGCCTGCCCATCCGCGACTTTGGAGATGCCCCGGTCGTGCTGTAGCTAGCATGGACACCATGACCATTCCTGCAGTGCCCGCCCCGCGGACCCAAGTGACCCGCAAGGATGTTGCCCGGTACGCCGGGGTGAGCACCGCCGTCGTCAGCTATGTAGTTAATGGCGGGCCGAAGAAGGTGGCGCCGGCCACCGAAGCGAAGGTCCAGGACGCCATCCGGCAACTGGGCTACCGTCCCAATGCGGCTGCGAGGGCCCTGAAACTGGGGTCCAGCGAAACGATCGGTCTGGTCATCCCGGACAACAGCAACCCTTTCTTCTCGATGCTGGCCCATGCCGTGGAGGATGCGGCGGCCGCGCTCGGGTACGCCCTGGTGCTGACGAACTCGGACGGCAATCTGGCCAAGGAGCGCAGGAACATCCGGAACCTCGCGGCGCGGCAGGTGGACGGCGTGGTGCTGGCGAGCGTGCTGTTCGAGCCGGACCTGGCCGATTTGGAAACCGCGGAGATCCCGTCCGTGCTCCTGAGCCACAGCGGGAGTTCGGCCGGCGTCACCACGGTTGGCGTGGACCTTGCCAAGGGTGCCCGTACCGCCGTCGAACACCTGATCGGGCATGGCCACACCAACATCGGGCTGGCCATGGGCACCACCACCGGCAACGAAGCGGACGCCCGCGAAGACGGCTGGCTGCAGGCGCTTAAGGACGCGGGGCTGCCGGAGGGCCCGATTGCCCGCAGTGCCTTCACCCGGGTTGGCGGTTACGCGGCGGGACAGCGGCTCCTGGCGTCGGGACACCGGCCCACCGCCATCTTTGCCAGCTCCGACATGCAGGCCATCGGCATACTCCGCGCGCTCCACGAGGCGGGCCTCTCCGTCCCGGGGGACATCGCACTTGCCTCCTTCGACGGCTCAGAGGACGCGGAATACTCGTGGCCGACGCTCACCACCGTGGAGCAGCCCGTGCGTGACATGGCGGAGGCCGCCGTCCGCGCGCTCGTCGGAGCGGACCGGGGCAGCCCCGGACAGCACCGCGTCTTCCCGACGAGGCTGCTGGTCAGGCAGTCCTGCGGCTGCCCGTGAGAGCCGTACCTTAGACCAGCCGGAGCCGGCTGACCCGGTCCCTGAGGATCCGCTGGGCGTCGGGTGACAGGCCGGCATCGCTGATCACCTCGTCGGCGTCCTCAAGCTTCGCTATGGTGCTGATGCCCTGGGTGCCCCACTTGGTGTGGTCGGCGAGGACTACCACCTTGCGGGATGCGGCCACGAAGGCGCGGTTCGTTTCGGCTTCCAACAGGTTCGGCGTGGTGTAGCCGGCCTCCTCGTCCATGCCGTGCACGCCCAGGAACAACAGATCAAGGTGCAGCTGCCGCAGCGCCGCCGTGGCGATGGGACCCACCAGGGCGTCCGACGGCGTGCGCTCGCCTCCGATGAGGATCACCGTGGAGGCGTGGCGCCCCGAGCCTGTGGCCGAGGCGTGGTGGAAGAGGTCCGCGATCTTCACTGAATTGGTCACGGCGGTGATCCGGGGTCCATGGGCGAGTTCCTTGGCCAGTGCCCAGGTGGTGGTGCCTGCGCTGAGGGCCACGGCCATGCCCTCGTGCACCAGGGTGGCGGCTTCGAGGGCAATGGCCCGCTTCTCCGCCGCCATCTGAGTGGATTTCAGCTCGAACCCGGGCTCGTGCGTGCTGGCGTCGCCGGGCAGCTTGGCGCCCCCGTGGATCCGCTCCACCTGGCCGCTTTCCTCCAGCAGCTCGATGTCGCGGCGCACCGTCATCAGGGACACTCCCAGCTGCTGGGCCAGGTCCGAGACGCGGACCACCCGCTCGCGCTGGACGGCGTCCACTATGGATTGGTGGCGGGCGGCGGGAAGCATCGTGATCCTTTCAGGCGGCAAGACCGCGGTCGGCGTTCTCACTGCCCATCATCGCGTACTCCTCGCAAAAGGGAACAGGAAAGCTCGAAAAACAACATTGGGCGGTTTCAGGGCATGAACCGGGCCCGCCCGGTAATTCGGACGGGCTCAGTTCACGGCGGAATTCCGCCTACTTCTTCAGCGAGGCCGCGATCTGCTGCATCACCGTGTTGTCGGCGAGCGTGGTGGCATCGCCGACGTCGCGTCCCTCGGCGACGTCCTTGAGGAGCCGCCGCATGATCTTCCCGGAGCGGGTCTTGGGCAGTTCCGGGACCACGAGGACGGTCTTGGGCTTGGCGATCGGGCCGATTTCCTTGCCGACATGGTTGCGGAGGTCCTGGACGATTTCGTCCCCGGAGTCCACGGCGTCGCCGCGCAGGATGACGAACGCCACGACGGCCTGGCCGGTGGTTTCGTCGGTGGCGCCGACGACGGCAGCTTCGGCCACGGCCGGGTGGCTGACGAGGGCGGACTCGATTTCCGTGGTGGAGAGCCGGTGCCCGGAGACGTTCATGACGTCGTCCACGCGGCCCAGGAGCCAGACGTCGCCGTCCTCGTCCTTTTTGGCGCCGTCGCCGGCGAAATACATGGTCTCGAAGCGGGACCAGTAGGTGTCCTTGAACCGCTCGGGGTCGCCCCAGATGCCGCGGAGCATGGCTGGCCAGGGCTCGCGGATCACCAGGAAGCCGCCGTGGCCGTTGGGGACGGATTTGCCGTTTTCATCGACGACGTCCACGGCGATGCCGGGCAGCGGCACCTGGGCGGAGCCGGGCTTGGCCGCGGTGACCCCGGGCAGCGGGGCGATCATCTGGGCGCCCGTTTCGGTCTGCCACCAGGTGTCCACGATGGGGGCGGGGTTGTCCTTCTTCTCGCCGTGCTTGCCGGCGTTGCCGCCGATGACGTCGCGGTACCACATCCAGGCCTCGGGGTTGATGGGTTCGCCCACGGAGCCCAGGACCCGGATGGAGGACAGGTCGTACTTGTCCGGGATGTCCCGGCCCCACTTCATGAAGGTCCTGATCGCGGTGGGGGCCGTGTAGAGGATGGAAACCTTGTACTTCTCCACGATCTCCCACCAGCGGCCCTGGTGCGGAGAGTCGGGCGTGCCTTCGTACATGACCTGGGTGGCGCCGTTGATGAGCGGGGCGTAGGCGACGTAGGAGTGTCCGGTGACCCATCCGACGTCGGCCGTGCACCAGTACACGTCCGTTTCCGGGTGCAGGTCAAAGACCGCCTTGTGCGTGAATGCGGTCTGGGTAAGGTAGCCGCCTGTGGTGTGCAGGATGCCCTTGGGCTTGCCGGTAGTGCCGGAGGTGTAGAGGATGAACAGCGGGTGTTCGGAGTCGTGGCCGACGGCGGTGTGTTCCGTGGACGCGGCTCCGACGGTGTCCGCCCACCAGTGGTCCCGGCCCTCGTGCCAGTCCACGTCCTGGCCGTTGCGTTTGACCACCACCACGTTCTGCACGGTGTGGCCTTCTTTCGCCAGTGCTTCGTCCACCGCGGGCTTGAGGGCGCTGGGCTTTCCGCGGCGGTAGGTGCCGTCCGCTGTGACCACGAGCTTGGCCTCGGCATCCTCGATGCGGGACCGGAGTGCGTCCGCGGAGAAGCCGCCGAACACCACCGAATGCACTGCCCCGATGCGGGCGCAGGCCAGCAGGGTGATCACGGCCTCGGGGATCATGGGCAGGTACACGGCCACGCGGTCGCCCTTGGCAACGCCGAGGGATTCAAAGGCGTTCGCGGCCTTCTTGACCTCCTCGGTCAGCTCCGCGTAGGTGTAGGCGCGGGAGTCCCCGGGCTCGCCCTCGAAGTAGATGGCCACCCGGTCGCCGAGCCCGTTCTCAACGTGGCGGTCCAGGGCGTTGTACGCGGCGTTGACCTCGCCGCCGACGAACCACTTCGCGAACGGCGGGTCGGACCAGTCCAAAGCCTGCGTGAAGTCCTTGTCCCACGTCAGCAGCCCGCGCGCCTGCTTGGCCCAAAACTCGGGGCGGTCGGCGTCGGCCTCGGCATACACTTCCGCGCCAACCACCGCGTTGGCGGCGAAGTCCTCGGAGGGGGCAAACTTGCGGTTCTCATGCAGCAGGTTTTCAAGAGCGTCGCCCTGCTGGGCGGGGTTGGCGGCGGTGGCCGTCGAGCCGGGAGTGTCTTGGGACATGGTGAACCTCATCATTCATCGATCTTTGCTGCGCGGGCGGACCGCGGCCCGCCGTCACCCGCCGCGCAGCGCATCGTCGGGGAGCGGCCGGTCGCGGACGTACCGCAAAGAGCTGTTCCGGAAAACAGCCTATCGCTTCCCGCCATTGCGGCGTGTCCCGCGTCACACGGCGAACAGTGAGCGGTGCGGATTAAGCGACGAATGGTCTCTCCAAAGGCATCCTGTCGCCGTCTGGCAGGCACCCTCCCGCGGCCCGTCAGCTAGTGATCATGCAAGCAACTGGCTAGGCTGAGAGGGACTCGTGACAGAGGCCGGAGGCAGCCTGACCCCCGAGGTCAGGGCGCCGGCCATCAGGTGTCGCCCTGTATTGGACAGCCGTTAGGGTGCCGCCACGCTAAGGAGAACAGTATGAATCAGCAAAGCCACGACCAGCCGGGCCTGGCCCAGCCGGGTCCAGCCCAGCGAGACCTGGGTCATCCGGCGCCTGAAGGTCCGTCCCGGAGCGGTGGAGCGGAACTCAAGGACGCAGCCGGGGATGCGACTCAAGGCGCGGCGCAGGGTGCCGGAGCCGGCGCCCACGCGGTGACCCCGAAAACTCCGGTGACCCCGAAAGTCGGGGAGCCTGCTGAAAACGCCTCCCGCAGCTCCGATGCGCCTGCGGACAAGAGCGCCGGGGTTGGGAACGAGGCCGTCGTCGGTCCATTCACCATCCGCGATGTAACCGTCTTTGCGGCCACGCTGGTTCTCTTCGTCGCATCGCTGGTCCCGATGTTCTCGCCCAGGTACAACCTGTGGAACCTGGGCAGCCTGTTCTTCCTCGGCCTGGGAATTGTCCTGCCGCTCATTGTGTCGGCGCTGTTCGTCGCCCGCCGCCTTGCCCCGGAAACGAAGGTGCGGATCGGCTCACTGTCCATTGACCAGTTCGGCTCCGTGGTGGCCTCCTTTTCCGTGGCCTTCTTCTTCCTGGCCACCGCCGAGGGCTTCACGCCGTTCCTGCTGGTTGCCCTGATCGGTTCGCTGGTACTGCTCGCAGCCACGGTGCTGGCGCGCTTCATCCCCTTCTTCGCCGGCGACTTCCTGGACCGTGCCGAAGTGCCCGCCCATGTCATGGCGCGGGAGTCGGCGGTTCCCGTGCGGAAGCCGAGGCCGGCAAAGGCCCCCAAGCCTGCCAAGCCGGCCAAGGCTGCCGACGCAAAGCCGTCCCTGCAGAGCCCGACGGCGGCTGGTCCCTACGCTGCCGGCCAGACTACCGGTGGCCGGACCGCCGGCAGCGCGGCTGCTGCAGGCACTGCGGGCGCTGCCGGTGCTGCCGGCGCTGCCGGCGCTCAGGCGGCAGCAACCCCCGGGGCCGGAGCCCCAGCCGGAGCCGTCGGCGCCGCATCTGCCGGGGCATGGTCCGCCTCCAGTCCAGCGGCAGCGGCCCCGGCAACTGAAGCCGCCGCCGTCGTGCCTTCTGCCGCGAAGCCCGCGGCCGAGCGGCCCGCCGACACGGAGCCGGCCTCGCCGGCAGAAGTGACCCAGCTGGACGGAGTCCCGGTCGCCAGTGCAGCTGCACCGGCTGACAAGGCATCTGCGGCTGCGCCGGCTGAGGAGGCACGTGCGGCCTCGGTCACGCCCGCCACCGCCGTGCACCCCCAGGTGAAGGCCCACGAGCCGGTGCGCTCCCAGGAACCGATCGGCGCCACCGTGGACCCCTCCAGCCGCCCGGAGGAATCGGAGCAGCCTGTCCACGAGGCTTTCTGGTTCGCTGTGGCACAGCACCGCACCGCCGTGGACGAGCGCACCGGTGCTCCGCTGTTCGGCATCGAACCCGGCGGCTGGGTGCTTGCACTCGAAGACCGCGGCGACGAATTCCTGGTCCAGCACACGGACGGCCGGGTGGGCGTTCTGCGCGATCTCAGCAACATCGAGCGCGGCTAGCGGGCCGCCGTGGCCACCTCCCGCACGCCCCGCCGCGCCACACCGCTGAACGGCATCCCTGCCCAGGCAGGCCCGCCGGCGGATGCTGCGCCTGTTGCCGGTGCCAGCGCCGGTGCAGGTCCGGGTGTTGCCGGTCCGGCCGCGGCGGCTTCGGCCGGTGCCGGTGCGTCCGCCGGTGCAAAGCGGCTGTCCGGCGAGTCGGCGCTGGCCCTGAAGCGGCGGGCGCGGCGAATCAACCGGGCGCTGGCCGAGCAATACCCCTACGCCCATGCCGAGCTCGATTTCCGGTCCCCTTTCGAGCTGCTCGTGGCAACGGTGCTCTCCGCGCAGACCACCGATGTGACGGTCAACCTCATCACGCCGCTGCTCTTCGCCCGGTACCCGGACGCGCGCAGCATGGCCGAGGCGGACACGGCGGAGCTTGAGGCGATCATCAAGCCGACCGGGTTCTTCCGTGCCAAGACGAAAAACCTCATGGCGCTGGCCACCCGGCTCGTGGATGAGTTCGACGGCGTGGTGCCCGGCAGGATCGAGGATCTGGTGACGCTTCCGGGCGTCGGTCGGAAGACCGCCAACGTGGTGCTGGGAAACGCCTTTGGCGTTCCGGGCATCACGGTGGACACGCACTTCGGGCGGCTCGCGCGCCGTTTCGGCTGGACGGACTCCGACGATCCCGTCCGCATCGAGTCGGACGTGGCCGAACTGTTTGAGCCCAAGGACTGGACCATGCTGTCACACCGCGTGGTCTTCCATGGCCGGCGGGTCTGCCACTCCCGGAAGCCTGCCTGCGGCGCCTGCGCCGTGGCCAACTGGTGTCCCGCCTTCGGCATGGGGGAGACAGACCCGGCGAAGGCCGCGAAGCTCCTCAAGTACGAACTTGCACCGGGCAACGAAGAGCTGCTGGGCAGGCTCCTCGCGGAGACCCATCGCGCCGCGGAGATCCGGATGGATTCCCAGCGGAGGTCGCCGTGACCGCACACCGGGACCTGGTGGGTCTGGTGGAGTCCATCAGGGCGGGAAACGGACCAGCCCGCAACCCCTACTGGGAGACGCTGACAGTCGACCCGTCGGTGGCACGCAGGGCCGCCGTGCTGATCCTGTTCGGTGCGCTCGATGACGTGCCGGCGGAATCGGAAAAACCCTTGGCACCGGCCGATCTGGACGTCCTGCTCCTTGAGCGGGCACACACGCTGGATGACCATCCCGGCCAGGTGGCATTTCCCGGAGGCGGCATCGATCCCGACGAATCACCTGTCGCCGCGGCCCTCCGCGAAGCGCAGGAAGAGACAGGCGTGGATCCCAGGGGCGTGGAGGTGCTCGGCGCCTTGCCGGAGCTGGCGCTGCCGCGCGGCAACTACCTCGTGACGCCCGTGCTGGGCTGGTGGACCTCGCCGTCCCCGGTCCATGTGGTTGACTATGGTGAGTCCGCCCAGGTCTTCCGTGTTCCGGTCCGGGATCTGCTGGACCCCGAGAACCGGGCCATGGCCACTGTCACGAGGATGGACCGGACGTTCCAGAGTCCGGCGTTCACCGTGAAGGACGTTGTGGTCTGGGGCTTCACGGGGATGATCCTGAATGAACTCTTTGACCAGCTGGGCTGGTCCGTCCCGTGGGACCGGACGCGGCTGCACCCGCTGAAGGTGTAGCTAATCCGGTTGGTCGTGATGCGGGCTAGCTCTGGTGCTGCGGCTGCCGCAGATCCACCACGACTCCCGTTGCGGCGTTCTCCCGCATGGCATTGATGCCCGCTACTACGCCGGAAAGGCTCTTGAACCGTGGCGACTCCGCCACTACGTTGCCGTCTCCGTCTTTGAGCCGGAACTTGTAGAACTTCTCGTTGTCCTGGTGTACTTCAAATTTGCCCGCCATCGGCCGGGACCCCCCCTGATATGCTTCCTTGCACTTGCCGGGCCAACTCACTGCCACTGCCCGGTTACACATGAGAGTAATGTGATGTTCGGCACCTGCGCGAACTACCCGCGGGTACATTACTTTCTGAAACGCTGCGTTGCGGCGTGCGGCGCATGTGACTTCAGTTCCGGCCGCCGACGGTATACTGTCCGTTCTCCGCCTTGGGGGCCCGGCCTACTTCGCGTTGTCGTACGAGTCCACTATCGCCACACTGACCGGGAATTCCACCGGAATCCGGCCGAAGAGCAATTCCTTTGCGGCGTTGGCGGCGTCTTCGATAGCCCGGACGCAGCTCTCAACCGCCGCGTCCGGGGCGTGGACCATGACTTCGTCGTGGAGGAAGAAGACGAGCTCACCGGAAGCTGAACCGCCGGCACGCAGGGCGCGCAGCCGGCGTCGTAATTCCGCAAGCCAGCAGGCCGCCCAGTCCGCCGCCGAGCCCTGCACCACGAAGTTGCGCGTGAAGCGGCCGCGTGAGCGGGCGAGAGAGTCGGCGCGGCGCTGCTCCTCAGCTGAGGTGGACTGCTGGCTGCGGAACCATCGTTCGGACGGCGGCGGGCTGCTGCGGCCGAGCCGTGAGGTGACAGTTTTCCCCGCCTCGCCCGCGCGGGCTGCCTGTTCCACAAAGCCGACGGCGCGCGGATAGGTGCGCGCCAGCTGCGGCATCAGACGGCCTGCTTCACCCGAGGTGGCGCCATACATGGCGCCGAGCAGGGCAATCTTGGCCTTGGCGCGGTCGCCGCCGAATCCCTTGGCCGCGATGCCCGCATAAAGGTCCTGGTCCCTCGCGGCCTCGGCCATCGTGCAATCCTGTGCAAGCGCCACAAGCACCCGCGGTTCCAGCTGCGAGGCGTCTGCAACGATCAGCTTGTGCCCCGGATCGGCGTGTACGGCGCCGCGGACCTGGCGCGGAATCTGTAGCGCGCCGCCTCCGCGCGACGCCCACCGGCCCGAGACAACGCCGCCCACCACGTATTCCGGCTGGAAGCGCCCGTTCCTGACCCATGCGTCCAGCCACGCCCAGCCGTTCGCCGCGTGCAGCCGCGCCAGTTTCTTATATGCCAGCAGCGGTTCAATGGCGGGGTGGGTGGACTCCTTCAGTTCCCACTGCCGTGTCGTCTTCACCTCTATGCCGTTCCGGTGGAGGGCACGCATCAGCTCCTGCGGCGAATCGGGGTTCAATGCCGGCGAGCGCAGCAGCGTGCGGAGTTCGGTGTTGAGTGCCTCCAGTTTGGCGGGGCGGTGACCTGCCGGCGGGCGGGGACCCAGATGATCGGCGAGGATCTTTTCATGCAGCTCTTCACGCCAGGGCACGCCGGCGTGCTGCATCTCGGCCGCGATCATGGCGCCGGCGGACTCTGCGGCAAGAAGCAACTGGAGGCGCTGCCGGCGGTTGCCGTCCGTGGCGGCGCCTGCCAAGGCTTCCTGCTGGGCGGCGTATTCGGCGCGCAGGTCTTCAATGGCGGGCAACTGCTCTGCGCGCAATCCGGGATCGTCGAAGAGCGCTCCCTGATCGGCTGGCGGCGGGGGCGGCTGGAGCACCCGCGGGGGTTGCTGGAGGTCGTCGTCCTGCGTCACCTTCTCCGCGCGCTGGGCATAGGGTGTGTGCGCGGTGAACTCGGAATGAGCCAGGATCGCGCCGCACAGCGAGAGGTCGTAGCACCGCTCCAGCTCGACGCCCGCCGCCAGCAGCGCCGGGTACCAGTCCTGCGTCCGGTGCCAGATCCAGCGCGGACGCTGCTGTTCGAGTTCACGCACGACGGCGGGAAGCCCAGTTGCGCTTCCGCCGGGGGATCCGTCGGGGTTAGCGGCTGCCATGGCGGCGCGGCTGATGATCCGAGGGTGGGGATTGCGCGGGCTCGGAAGGCCGTCGGCCGTCAGCTCCTGCAGGGCCGCTCCGTCAGCGTGGGCAGCCAGCAACAGAAACATGGCTTTATTCTGCCCTGATTTTGTCGCTGCCCCGTGCGGGGACGCATGTTTCACATGCCGTGCCCGACTTCCCCTCCACATGGTTGCATCCAGTGGGGTTGTCCACATAGCGTCGTGGGCCGCTGCCGTGTGGGACGGGTTCCCGCCAGAGTTGCTCCATGAGCAGGCATCATGCACGTAATCAAGGAGCGTCGTCGGGACCGGATACGGCGGCGTTGGCGGGTTTTCCTTTGCCAGAGACTCCCGTGCGGGCCGCGCCGTTGCGGCCTCCGGAGCCGGGTCAGGCGGAACCGGGTCAGGGCGCGTGGCTTCCGGTGGGAGCCGACGACGTGCTGCTGGTCACGGGCTTTGAATTTCTCCAAGGGGAGGTGGAAAGGATTGTGGCCGCGGCAGGCGGAGCGCTGCGCGTTGCCGCCAACATTGCAGAGGCCGCACCGTACTGGGATTCCGCTGCTGCCGTCCTGGTCGGAAGTGATATCCGTGAGCTGCCCCCGCGGCGCCGGGCACCAGCGGTTCTGGTGGGTCTTAGCGGGGAAGGGGACAGCCTTTGGCATTTGGGGGCGGCGATTGGAGCGCAGCGGGTCGCCGTTCTTCCCGACGCCGCGGCCTGGCTGGCTGAATACCTCAGCCGTTCGCGCTCCCCGGAGGCGGGCGGCGCGGTACTGGGTATCACCGGCGGCTGCGGGGGTGCGGGTGCCACCACGGCCGGCATCTGGATTGCGCAGGCGGCCGCGAACCTTGGCGTGCGCGTCTTGCTTGTGGACGCCGATCCGTGGGGAGGAGGACTCGAACTCGCCTTGGCGGCGGAAGAATCACCGGGTCTCCGCTGGCCGGATCTCGCTGACGCGAGCGGCAGCATCGATCCCGGCCAGCTCGCGGATGCCTTGCCCGTGGCCGGCGGCTTCTCGTTCCTGTCATGGCCGGGAAGCAGGGAGCGGCCGCCTGCCGTGGACTCCGCCACCGCCGGCGGCGTGCTCGATGCCGCACGGCGTGGCTATGAACTTGTTGTCGTAGACATCGGCCGAAACGCCGAACCACTGCGGACGTTTGCATGGGACTGCGACCGCCTGCTTGTTGTGGTCCCCGCACAGTTGAAGGCGGCCGTGGCCTCCGCCCGCCTGCTTCAGGAGCTTCCGCCCGTGGATTCAGCGCTGGTCATCCGCGGCAGGGCAGGTGCTGCCCTGGACGGGACGCTGATCGCAGAGTCCGTGGGCCTTCCGTTGCATGGCGCCATGCCCGAAGTGCGCGGCACAGCCGGGGCAGCCGAGCTCGGCCGCCTGCTGGAGCAGGGCAAGCGGAGGAGCGTTCGCCGGTTCGCCGCGTCCGTCCTCGAGCTGCTCGACGGCGGGCTGCCGGCCAAGGATGCGCAGTGAGCGGGCATTCAGACGTCCCGGGACGAAGCACCTTCTCCGATCCCGCATTTTCCGGTTCCAGGCCGGCAGCTGGCAGGGCGGCTCCGATGGAGGGAAGCCGGCGGCGGCGTGCACCCAGGGCGTTGGATTCCGGGCTCCTCGAGAGTGTGCGGGAATCTGTCATGGCAGATGCCGGGCCGGTGACGCCCTCGCGTGTGGCAGCGGCCGTGCAGGCCACGGGAAAGCTGCTCGGCACGGCCGGTTCCCTCGCGGCTGTTGAACGCATCAGCGCTGAACTGAATGGTCTGGGGCCGCTGCAGCAGCTTGTCAGGGATCCTTCGGTCACCGACATCTTCGTCAATGCGCCGGATGCCGTATGGCTGGACCGGGGGCGGGGAATAGAACGGGCACCTGTGGCCTTTGCGGGAGAGACGCAGCTCCGGGCCCTCGCATCACGGCTTGTGGCCGCAGGCGGACGCCGCCTGGACGACGGTTCACCGTGCGTTGACGTGCGGCTCGACGGCGGCTACCGGGTTCACGCGGTTCTGCCGCCCATCTCCACGGCCGGGACCCTGCTGAGCATCCGGATCCGCCGTGAGCAGGTCTTCTCCATGGACGAGCTCAGGGACGGCGGGATGTTCGGGCCGCTGATCCAGTCGGTTCTGGAGCAGATGGTGGACCGTCGGCTGAGCTTCCTGGTCAGCGGCGCCACCGGATCGGGCAAGACCACTCTGCTGTCCACGCTGCTCGGGCTGTGCCATCCGGGCGAGCGGCTCGTCCTGATCGAGGATGCCTCGGAGCTGAACCCGGTGCACCCGCACGTCGTCGCCCTTGAATCGCGGCATGGCAACCTGGAAGGTGGCGGCGCGGTGGATCTGGGCGAGCTCGTTCGTCAGGCCCTGAGGATGAGGCCCGACCGGCTGGTCGTGGGGGAATGCCGGGGCGCCGAGGTGCGGGAACTCCTGACGGCCATGAACACCGGCCATACCGGCGGCGGCGGGACGATCCACGCCAACACCGCCGGTGCCGTGCCAGCGCGCCTCACGGCCTTGGGTGCCCTGGCAGGGCTCGGGCCGGATGCCGTGCGGCTCCAGGTTGCCAGTGCCCTGGACGTTGTCGTCCATGTCGCCAGGCACCGGGAAGGGCGGCATGTGGCCTGCATAGGATTGATGCAGCAGAGTGCCGGGAACCTTGGCGTTTCCGCTGCCTTGGAGGTCACAGGTGGTCAGCTGGTCACCGGCCCGGCGTGGGAGACGCTAGCCGGGAGGCTCGGCCTGGATCCTGCAATGCCCCGGCCGCCGCACCCCACGGGAGCCGGGGCATGATCGCCGTTCTCGTGGTTGCGCTCGGCCTGGCTCTGTGGTTGATTCTGCGGCCGCCGCGTGGCGTGAGCGGCAGGGTCCGGAGGGCCTTTCACGGCAGCACGCGCGGCGGGCTCGGCCACGGGTCCGGCACGCGCGGCCAGGGGTCCGGAAACGGCGGAGGCGGTCGGTACCGCAGCCGTCCCTTCCTCCGTGGACGCCGGGCCGCCAGGCGCGGCAAGGACGGGGAGGTGCCGCTCACCGTGGTAGTCCAGCAGCTTGCTGCCCTGCTGAAGGGCGGCCGGAGACCGTCCCGGCTCTGGGACGAACTGTGGCTCGTGTACGCGGGATCCGGCCAGGCCATGGGGACGGCCGATGGCCAGCGCCTCGGCACGGCCTCGACGGTGATTCTGGCGGCCGCAAGAGGGGCGGCACTGCGTGGTTCCCCCGTGGCTGAAGCCATACGTCTGACCGCACGGTCCGCAGGCCACAGAACGAACGGCCACGAACCCCGGATCTGGGCGGACCTTGCCGCCTGCTTCGATATCGCGGAAGCCAGCGGCTGCCCTCTGGCGGACGTCCTGACCCGGTTCGCCGCGCAGCTGGAAGTAGAGGACGACGCCGAAGCGGCACGCCAAACCGCCCTCGCCGGCCCCAAGGCGACGGTCACCCTGCTGACGTGGCTGCCCCTGCTCGGACTCGGGCTGGGGATATGCCTCGGCGTGGACCCATTGGCAATGCTGGCCGGCACGCCTGTCGGTATCGCGGCCCTGATCGCCGGCGTCCTGCTGACAATCGTCGGCCGGATCTGGTCCGCCAGGCTCGTGCGGGCGGCCGCCGGCGCGGCAGTGGCGTGAGCGTCCTTGGAGATGGTGTGACCGGCCTGCGATGTGAAGCGGGGCGGCATGACCTGACCCGGCGCAGGGGTGCGGCACGGACATGACGGAACCGATACTGTCCGCTGTGCTGATTGCGTCGTTGATGGCGTTGGCGGCGTCACTCGCCTTGTCCGGACGCTCACGCATGCGAAGGCGCCTGTTGGCCAAGGTCGGCGTGCTGCTGGACGACACCATGACTGACGACGCGGGGAGGTCGGGTCCAGCCTGGCAGGAAGCCGGACTGCGAGATCCGGCAATGATGCTCGAGCTGGTCGCCGCCATGCTGGACGCAGGATGCGGAATCGGCCGCTCCCTGGAGCTCGTCGCGGCGGCCGCCTCACCTTCGTACCGCAATTCGTTGAGGCCTGTGGTGGCTGCCTTGGCCATCGGGGCTGATTGGGAAACGTCCTGGCGGAGTTCCGAGGGGCACTCCGCCGAAGTACTGGCACTGCGGGACGCACTGGGATTCGCCGCGCTGACCGGTGCGCCATCGTCCGCCATCCTTTACGCCCAGGCTGCCAGGATGCGCCGTGAACGGTTCCGTTCTGCGGAAAAGCGCGCCGCATCCCTCAGCGTCAAACTGGTGATTCCCCTGGGCCTCTGCTCCCTCCCGGCGTTTATCTGTCTTGGCGTCGTCCCTGTGCTCCTCGCCCTGGTGCCCTCTGGATCGTGAGCGCGAAGGTCCCTTGCACGCACGATTCCGAGGCACCTTTCCTCCACACCGCGGAGCGGGCGCCGGTTTTCCACTTAGGCCAACGCGTCACTTACCGTCCGGTGCGGCAGGCAGGAAAGTCGGGAGTAGCCGGCAACACCGCCGGCCAACCAGAAAGGAAAACCATGTCCCTGAATCAAAACAGCCTCGGCGGTGCCCTGCCTGCACGGCAGGAAAGCGACGATGCAGCAGTGCGGGAAATCTATCCGGGGGCGAGCACGGCTCCCCGCGTAAAGGTGCGGCAGAGGAGGCGGCTCATGGGATCCGAGGCCGGGATGGCGACGGCGGAATATGCCATCGCCACGCTGGCGGCCGTGGGCTTTGCCGGGATTCTCGTGTTCATCCTGCGCAGCGACGAAGTCCGTGGTTTCCTGCTGAACCTGATCCGTACGGCGCTGGCCCTGCCGTGACTCCCATGCTGCAGATCCCGACGCCCCGCGGAAGGACGAACACCCCAACGGGCCGCACAACTGACAGCCGCGGCGCCGTGACGGCTGAATTCGCGGTCGCACTGCCTGCAGTCCTCATGCTGTTGGCCATGCTCCTGGCGGGGTCTGCAGCAGGGATCACCCAGCTCCGGCTGGAGGAAGCGGCCCGCGCCGGGGCCAGAGCCCTTGCCCGCGGCGAGGAGCCGGCCACCATTGACGGCATCGTCCGCAAGCTGGCCGGAGCCTCGGCCACATCCGTAGTGGTAAGCGACGGCGAATGGCTGAGCGTCACCGTGACGGACCGCGCGTCCGGTCCCCTCGGGTCCATGGTGCCGTGGACACTGACCGCCAAGGCCGAAGCCCGAGGGGAAGCGGCGGCGTTCCGGATGCCCGGGATCCGAAACGCCAGCGCCGCCAATCTGCAGGACAAACCTCGATCAAGGACACCGGTGTGAACGGGAACCGCTGCCAGATCGGTCGGCATCAGTCTCAGCGGCGTCCGTGTCAGCGGCGGCAGTCTGAGCGGGGATCTGGCACAGTCCTTGCTGCCGGTCTCGGGATGGTGGTCATTCTGGCGATGTCCATGAGCATGCTTCTTGCGCAGTCGGCCGTAATGGCTTCCCAGGCCGCAGCGGCAGCTGACCTTGCTGCCCTCGCCGCAGCGGACGCGCTGCGGGGGGTTTCAGTGGGTGAACCGTGCGCTGTGGCCGCCGCGGTCGCCGCCCGGCACGACGCGCGGCTCCTTACGTGCACGGAGGGAGGCGATCAGTCCGTGGAAGTCCGCACTCAACTTGTGGCAGGTACGCTCCTGGGGGCCGCCGCCGGCCGGGCGCGGGCGGGACCTCCTCCCTAGCGGGCGGGCCTAGCCGGTGTCAGAGCTAGCCGGCGTCGGGCCTAGCCGGCATCGGACCTAGGCAGTGTCGACCTAGCCGGCGTCGGGAACACCGGCGGTCGCCACAAACTCCGCGGACGGTCGGGCGGTCTCGGTGGCATCCCTCAACAGCACATCGATCAACGTCACGGCTGCGTCCTTGTCCAGCGGGTTGTTCTTGTTGCCGCACTTGGGCGACTGGACGCAGGACGGGCAGCCGGAGTCGCACTCACAGGCCTTGATGGCATCACGTGTGGCCGTCAGCCACATCTTGGCCTTTTCGAAGCCGCGTTCGGCAAAGCCGGCACCGCCGGGGTGCCCATCGTAGACAAATATGGTGGGCACCCCGGTGTCGGCGTGGATCGCCGTCGAGACACCGCCGATGTCCCAGCGGTCACTCGACGCCACGAGCGGCAGCAGCCCGATGGCCGCATGCTCCGCTGCGTGAAGGGCACCGGGGAACTGAGCCTCGACCAGGCCGGCACCTGTCAGGGACCGGTTATCCATGACGAACCAGACAGCCTTCGTAAACAGGTCCCGGGCCCCCAGTTCCAGGGGCTCTTCGCCCAGGACCTCGTTCGAAATGAGGGCTTTGCGCTGAAAGGAAACCACTTGAGTCGTCACCTTCACCTCACCGAAATGGACAGCAACGTCACCCCACTGCGCCGTGCGGTCGGTCTCCAGCACATCGATCTGTGTTATGTCCCGGGCGGTGGTGTAGTAGTCCGGATTCGCGCGGCGCACCACCACGCAGTGCTCGTCCTCGTTCAGGTCCTCCACCACATAGCTGTCACCTTGGTGGACGTAGACCGCTCCGGTGTGCGCCTGGTAGTGGGTTTGCGGGGAGCCCATGGTTCCCAGAAGGGACCCGGTGTCGGCATCCACGATGCTCACAGGACCGCCCCCGTCGGCCCGGAGGTTCACCATGGCTGCCGCGCTTTGGGGATGGGTCCAGAACCAGCCGGCAGGGCGCCGCCGTAAATACCCCCGCTCTACAAGCTGGCCGAGCAGTTTCTCCGCCGTGCCGCCAAACAGTGGAAGCTCCGCAGGACCCAGGGGAAGTTCCGCGGCTGCGGCGCACAGGTGCGGGCCGAGAACGTAGGGATTCGAGGGATCGAAGACAGTTGCCTCCACCGATACATCGAAGATCGCCTCAGGGTGGTTCACCAGATACGTATCCAAAGGGTCATCGCTGGCTACGAAGGCCGCAATCGCATCCTGCCCAGCACGCCCGGCCCTGCCTATTTGCTGGAACAGGGAGGCCCTCGTCCCGGGCCAGCCGGCAACCAGCACAGCATCGAGGCCGGAGATGTCGATTCCCAGTTCCAGGGCCGAGGTGCTCGAAATGCCCAGCAGCTGGCCCGTCCGCAGAGCCTTTTCCAATGCGCGCCGCTCTTCGGGGAGGTATCCGGAGCGGTAGGCGGCAACCCTTTGGGGCAGGCTGGGGTCAACCTCATCCAGCAGGCGCTTCGTGATGGACGAAATGGTTTCCGCGCCCCGCCGGGACTTAATGAAGGCGATCGTCCGGGTCCGTGACGAGACGAGGTTGGCCAGCAGGTCCGCTGTTTCGGCAACCGCCGTCCGGCGTTCCTTGGCGCCGTTCTCGCCGCGCACCTCGGTCAGAGCAGGCTCCCAGAAGGCCACTGTCGTGGAGCCGTGCGGGGAGGAATCTTCCGCGACGGACTGAACGGGGGCCCCGATGAGCCGCCCGAAGGACTTTTCCGGGTCCGACGCGGTGGCGGAGGCTGCAATAAAGACGGGGCCGGGGGAGGAGGGACCCGCGTAGTAGGCGCAGATGCGTCGGAGCCTGCGCATCAGGTTGGCCACGTGGGAGCCGAAGACGCCGCGGTAGCTGTGTGCTTCGTCCACAACCACGTACCGCAGGCGCCGGAAGAATCCAGCCCACCAGGCGTGGTTGGGCAGGATCCCGAAGTGCAACATGTCGGGGTTGGCCAGGATGACGTTGGCGTGGTCCCTGATCCAGCGCCGGGACGCCTGGTCAGTGTCGCCGTCGTAGGTTTCTGCCCGGACCGTGGGCAGCCTCAGCGAGCGGATCGCGGCGAGCTGGTCCGCTGCGAGCGCCTTGGTCGGAGAAAGATATAGCGCCACCGCACCGTCTTCATGTATCTTGCCCGGCTCCGAGAGTACCCGCAGCTCTGAGCGGTGAATCGCGTCCAAGGCAGGAAGCTGGTAGGCCAGCGACTTTCCGGACGCCGTGCCGGTGGCCACCACAACGTGTCCGCCGGAGTGGGCAATGTTGGCTGCCTGAACCTGGTGCCGGTATGGCTGCTGGATGCCCAGCTTGCCGTACGCGCCCACGAGGTCGGGATGGGCCCATGCAGGCCACGGGTCGTGCACCGCCTCGCGCGCCGGGATGGTCCGCACATGGCGCAGCTGCTCCGGGTTCGGGCCGCGGCCCAACAAGGAAATCAGCGAGTCATGGGGGTTCACCCCAACATTCTTTCACCTGCCCAAGCGCCGGGGGACATCGCGGCGGTGGAAGCACTCAGCCGGAGGGAAGCGCGTCAGGCGACAGAGAGGTCCGAGCCTTCGTTCGACGCGGAGAGCATCAGGACATGGCACACCGAGGTCCAGCCCAGGTGCGAATAGAGTTTTTGTCCATCGAGCGAGGCAAGCAGCAGGCCGTCCTCCACGTCGTGCTCAAACGCCTGGGCGGCCAGGGCCTTCATGATGAAGCTGCCCAGCCCGCGGCGCTGGAAATCAGGCTCGGTCACGATCTTGTCGAACACGGCCGTCCCGTTGATCACGAGCACCTGTCCGCTGGCTGCGAGGGCATCTCCGGACCGCACGACCGCATGGTGCACCCCGTTGGATTCGGATAGTTCGAGGGTCAGTTCGTCGTCGGAAAGCCACGGGTCCTCGGCGTCCTGTGTCTCCATGTCCACGACCATCATGGTCTGGGACGCTGATGTGACATTAAGCCCGTGCTGCTGCGCGAGGACCTTGTACCGGTCAACGTCGTTGGTCAGGATGGTCAGCACGCGTACCGGCGCCTCGGCCGCCTTCTCTGCAAGGTCGGCAAACTCGGCGTCGGAAGGATCGGAAGCAAAGTACTCCCATTCCCCGGTTGTGTCGGCGCGGAGGGCGGCAGGGAACCGTCCTTCGGTGCGCGTCTCATAGCCCCGGCAGCCGGCCCAGCCGGCTACCCAGACTTCCAGCAGATGCGTGATGTCTCCAACCATGGCTTCTGGCGTCATGTGATGAGACTATTCCAGCACTGTCACAAGTAACAGAGCTTTGGCATTTGCTTATTCAATTGTGATGGGGCTCAGCCACGCCTCCACGTGCCCCTTTGAGCACCTCCGAAGGCTTCGCGGCCGCGCCTGCGGGATTCCGGTGCCTTCTCTACAGCCAGTACCCTTAAATACGTGGCTTTGAACCGAATCGTCCTTTTTTATGGCTTTACCCCCATCGCAGACCCTGACGCCGTCAGGCTCTGGCAGCGCGCCCTGTGCGAGAAGCTGGGCCTGACCGGGCGCATCCTGATTTCCAAGGACGGCATCAACGCCACGGTCGGGGGTGAGCTCAACGCCGTCAAGCAGTACGTCAAGACCACCCGCGAATACAGGGGCTTTCATGGCATTGACGTGAAGTGGTCGGAGGGCGGCGCCGAGGACTTCCCCCGTCTCAGCGTCAAGGTCCGGGACGAGATCGTCTCCTTCGGCGCCCCGGGCGAGCTGAAGGTGGACGAGAACGGCGTCGTTGGCGGCGGCAAACACCTGAGGCCTGAGGAACTCCACCAGTTAGTGGACGCCAAGAAGGAGAGCGGCGAGGAAGTCGTGTTCTTTGACGGGCGGAACGCCTTCGAGGCCCAGATCGGCAAGTTCAAGGACGCGGTTGTCCCGGATGTTGCCACCACCCACGACTTCATCAAAGAACTCGAGTCCGGCAAATACGACGCACTGAAGGACAAGCCGGTGGTCACGTACTGCACGGGCGGCATCCGCTGTGAGGTGCTCTCCAGCCTCATGGTGAACCGGGGCTTTAAAGAGGTGTACCAGCTCGACGGCGGGATCGTGCGCTACGGCGAAACCTTCAAGGACCAGGGACTCTGGGAAGGTTCGCTGTACGTCTTCGACAAGCGCATGCACCTTGAGTTCAGCGAAGACGCGAAAACCATCGGCGAATGCGTCCGCTGCGCGTCGCCGACCAGCAAATTCGAGAACTGCTCCAACCTAAGCTGCCGAACACTGACGCTGTACTGCGCCGGGTGTGCAGCAAGCCCGGAAACCCTGCGCTGCCCGCAGGGCTGCGCCGCCTGACGGCATGGGCCAGGTGGGCAGGCTTGTCCGCCGGGTAAGCGGACCGTTCAGAGCCGGCTTATCTTGAGGGCGAAGTTGGCATCCCTTCTCGCCTCCACGGTTATGCGCAGTGCCGAAGCCTTTGAGAGGTGCACGACATTCACCCTGGAGGTGCCGCAGCGCAGGCTCAGATCCACCAGGGCGAACTCGGAATCGCGGACCGTGAACGAGACCCGCCGTTCGCTGCGGCAGGCAAGGGTCAGGGCGTAGGTGCCGCTGCCCAGCTTCCCCGTGGACGTTTTCTCTTCTTCGTCCCCTTCGACGGTGCCGTAGTCGGTGTAAACGACCTCACCGGCGGAGTCGGGCAGTACCTCGCGCGCCCATTCGTCGAGCTCGGGGCCCGATACGGGGAGGTCCTGCAGGGGATCCCGGGGCAGCGCCGCATCGGTCACGGGAGATGAGGTGTCGGCGGGAAGTGCGCCACGGCCGTCGTCATAGTCGTACTCGCAGCCGGTCAGGACGGCGCCGGCAGCAAGCGCAAGGAAAAGCACGACGCCGGCTGCCGGGGTCCGCAGCGGCGGAACCCGCGGTGCCCGCCTGGAGGAATTGCGCACGGAGGTCATCCGCACTGTGGGCATACACCGACTCTAAGCCCGGCGGACGCAGGGGGGCTAGCGCCAGTGCAAGGTAACCGGCGCGCGCCGCCCAAGCGCTTTACAACACCCTGGCCGGTTCCGGCATTAGTCCCGTTGACCGGCTTTGGGCGGAGCCTGTGTTCCTCGTGGAGGTTACCTGGCCGGAACCAACTGGTAGGCATAAATGAGCGGTGCATCGACGCTGGAGGTGCTGATTTCCAGGGCCCCGGGTGTGGCGACGGTGATCTTCGTTATCTCCCGGCTGCCGTTACAGGCGGCCCCGGCATCGGCAAGCTGCCGCCCGTCGAGCGACACTTCAAAGAAGGCCTTGCCGCCACCTTCACACGTGGCGGTCAAGGTGTAGCGGCCGGCCGGCACGCTGGCTGCTTCCCGGATGATCCTGTCGCGGTTGAGGATCTTGCCGGCATCCTCCAGAACCGAGTCGCTGGCCGAGGGCAATGCCGTGGCTTTCCACGCGGGAACGTCGGCATTTTCGATGGACACTACGGGAGAGCAGGCCGGGAGGACGAGCAGGATGCAGGCGACGGCCGCCGCCCCTGAGAGGGCGCGGAGCATCGCCGGGAAACGTTCAGCCATACCTACAACTTACCCGTTACAGGAAGGCCGACCGTCGGCGGAAGGGGCCCGCGGCGCGGACCCGTCAGATGCCGCCGTGCCGGGCCGCCGCGAAAGCCACAAGCCTGTCTGCCTCGACGAGCGCCTGCGCCATGCCGGGCGAGGCGGCAAAGACCCGCTCGCCGCGGGAGCCGAGATCCACGGGGATAAGATCGCCCCGGGCCGAGGGCGGATGCTTCGGCGGTGCCGGGGACTGCTGCCTGTCCCGTTCTGCGCTCTCTTCGGACAGCGTGAGGGCATCGATCTTGGTGCCGCCGATCTTGTCCAGCATCGCGTAGTCCTCGGCCGTGCAAAGGTCGCTCCCGGCCAGATGCCTGAGCGTAATGAGGCCCACCACTGCCCGGCTGAAATCGCGGTCCATCGCCAGATCGATGGCCCACTGGGTGCGCTGCCACCACTGGTCCCGGCGGTCCGCTTCGCGCCGTTGGGCGAGCGTCCGCCAGGCGATCCAGCCGGCGATCACAGCCGCCGCCAGCGTGCTGAAGGGAGCGAATGCCGCGACATACTGCAGCCACTCCGGTCCTGCCGCCGCTGCTTGGGTGCCGAGCATGGCCCCCACTCTAGTCTTCCCTTCCGACAAATAGACTGGCCCGGTGACCGAACCGATGCTCTTTACTGCCGGCAATACCCCCGACGCCCCCCGCAGCGACCTTCCGGACCTCCTGCAGGCATTGGCCGCTGACCTGCGGGAGCTGGACTACACCGTGGACGGCGTCGCCGGACTGCTGGGCCCCTCGGCATATTCGGCGCTGGACCGTGACCAGGTCATCCCCGCGCTGATCGTTACCGAGGAAGCCTCCCATGGCGGGCCGGGCACCGCGGCCCTGGCCGCCGTCGTGCGTTTCTGGCTGCTGGCCGTCCCGCAGGAGGCTGCAGTCCTCGATGCCGCCCTGCCGCGGACCCGGGCAGAGGGCCTGGTGTCCCTCGGGCTTGCGGAGGCTGGGGCGGCTGGGGTGACGGCAATCGCGGACCTCAGGCCCTACGGCTGGCACGCTGCCGCAGGGGAGGGTGCGTCCGGCAGCGGCGGCGCGGAACTCTGGGTGGCCAGTGACCTCGCCGCCCATCAGCGCCCCGGCGTGCTCCGGCACGACCACGTCCTCGGCATTGGGCAGGCCTCTACAACTCTGGTGCAGACCACCATCCGGCGGCACGCCAGCCGCGCCCTGGACCTGGGCACAGGCTGCGGCATCCAGACCTTCCACCTGCTGCACCACAGCGAGCACGTCACCGCCACGGACATCTCAGAGCGGGCCCTGGCCTTCACGCGCTTCAACATCCTGCTCAATGCCGAGGCGCTCCATGTGGACCCGTCGAGGCCCGAGGAGCGGGTGAGCCTCCTGCTCGGCTCGCTGCTGGAGCCCGTGGCCGGACAGGAATTCGACCTCGTGGTTTCCAACCCGCCCTTCGTCATCACGCCCCGCAGCGCAGGGCAGGCAGCCAAAGACCAGTTCACCTACCGCGACGGCGGCCTGCCCGGGGATGAGATCGTGGCTTCGCTGGTCAAATCACTGCCGGAGGTGCTGGCGCCTGGCGGAACAGCCCAGCTTTTGGGCAACTGGGAGATCACCGCCGGGGAGTCGTGGGAGGCGCGGCCGCAAAGCTGGGCCAGTCCGGACACCGATGCGTGGTTTATCCAGCGGGAGCAGGTCGGGCCGGAGCAGTACGCCGAGACCTGGCTGCAGGATGCCTCGGAAACCAGGGACCGGGCGCACTACCAGGAGGCCTACGCTGCCTATCTGGATGACTTTGCCTCACGGAACGTGGGGGGAATCGGCTTCGGCATGATTTGGCTGCGGCGGCCCTCGGCAGGATCGCGCAGGATCCAGCGGTTCGAGGAAATCACGTACCCGATCGAGCAGCCTGTCGGCCCCCATCTCGGCGCCGCGGTTGACCGCATCGACTGGCTGGCCGCGAACGACCTGTCCGCCGCGCACCTGCTCGTGGCTGACGACGTCACTGAAGAACGTCACCAACGGCCGGGCGCCGAACACCCCGGGGTCATTCTGCTGCGCCAAGGTGCCGGGCTGCGGCGCACGAACCTGCTGAGCACGGAGCTTGCCGGGTTCGTCTCAGCGTGCGACGGAGACCTTTCGGCGGGGCAGATCATCGGCGCCCTGGAGGCCCTGCTGGGCGGATACCAGGGTTTTGACAGCGAGGCCTTCCGCAGCGGCATGCTCGCGGAAGTCGAGAACCTTGTCCGGGACGGCTTCCTGCTGCCGGCCAAGGAGCAGTGAATGTCAAGCATTTCTTTCACAACTGCCGGCGGCTGACTAAACTTAAGGGGTGAGTACAGACACGCCCCGCGCGCAACCTGCCGCCCGCAGGGCATCCCCCGAGGGGGACATGCAGCAGGGGGACATGCAGCCTAAGCGCAGGCGCCGGCCGGAAAAGGAGGTCGAGATCACCGACCCCAAGGCAATCCGGGCGCTCGCCCATGCCGCGCGGCTGGAAGTAATCTCCGAGCTGTACTCCACCCAGTCGAGCCGAACGGCCACCGAGCTTGCCCAGCAGACCGGTCTCACGCCGAGCGCGATGAGCTACCACCTCAGGGCGCTGCAGAAATGGGGGATCGTGGCACCCGCGGAGACTGCCGGAGATGCGCGCGAACGCCGCTGGAAAGCGGCCGGCACTGACTTCACCATTAATTCCGGCGGCGGGGTGGCCAGCCCCGACTTCGCCGTTGTCGACCTCGAACTGCAGGCCTTCCGCCGCCGCGCCAATGCCTACGCGAGGAGCCGGGATGAGCAGCGGAAGCGGGGCGAGTCTCCCGAGCCGCCGGCAGCGGTCGTGCTCGCCACTGACCTCTTGTATCTGACCCCGGCGCAGCAGCGGGAACTCACCGAAAAGGTCTTTGGACTGCTGCGGAACTACGAGCTCGAGGACCCCGGCAACATACCGCCGGAGGCCGAGCGGATCGCCACCATGTGGTCCATGATTCCGGACGACCGGTCGCCGGAAGGTCCGGGGCGGAAGGACACCGCCGACGGCGCCTAGATGCGTTGCCTGGCAGTGACTGTGCCCACGTGTTTTCCACATGACTGCGCAGGATTCTGCAAAATATGGTGAACTAGGCCAATATGGGCTGATCTGCCCGAGCAATCTTTTTCTGTAGGAGCACAGTGCCAAGCAAGGCCAAAACCGGCAAGAAACTCGTGATTGTGGAGTCTCCGGCCAAGAGCAAGACCATCGCCAAGTACCTTGGCGAGGGCTTCATCGTTGAGGCCTCCATTGGTCATATCCGCGACCTGCCGCAGCCGTCCGAGCTGCCCGCGGACCTGAAGAAAACCTCCCTGGGCAAGTTCGCCGTCGACGTCGAAAATGGCTTCAAGCCCTACTACGTCGTCTCGCCGGACAAGAAGAAAAAGGTCGCCGAACTCAAGGCCCAGCTCAAAGACGCCGACGCGCTCTATCTCGCAACCGATGGGGACCGCGAGGGCGAGGCCATCGCGTGGCACCTGCTGGAAGTGCTCAAGCCCAAGGTTCCGGTGTACCGGATGACCTTCGGCGAAATCACCAAGGAAGCCATCCACCGCGCCATGGACAATCTGCGCGACGTGGACGCCGCCCTGGTGGACGCCCAGGAAACCCGCCGCATCCTGGACCGGCTCTATGGCTACGAGATTTCCCCGGTGCTGTGGCGCAAGGTGGCCCGCGGCCTGTCTGCCGGCCGCGTGCAGTCCGTGGTGACCCGCATGGTGGTCGACCGTGAACGGGAACGCATGGCCTTCAAGGCTGCCTCTTACTGGGACCTGACCGGCCAGTTCGGTGCCGAGTCCGGTTCCTTCAAGGCCAAGCTCGCCGCGGTTGACGGAGCCAAGGTTGCCAGCGGCAGGGACTTTAACGACGACGGCGTGCTCACCGCCCGCAACGCGGTCCACCTTAACGAGGAACTCGCCACGTCGCTGGCGGCCGGTCTGGACAACGCCGACTTCCGGGTCCGTTCGGTCGATACGAAGCCGTACACCCGCCGGCCGGCGGCCCCGTTCACCACGTCCACGCTCCAGCAGGAAGCCGGCCGCAAGCTGCGCTTCTCGTCCAAGAGCACCATGCAGATCGCCCAGCGGCTGTACGAAAACGGCTACATCACCTATATGCGTACGGACTCCTCGGCGCTGAGCGACGAAGCCGTTACGGCAGCCCGCCGCCAGGCCTCCGAACTGTACGGCCCCGAGTACATTCCGCAGTCGCCCCGCGTCTACTCCAGCAAGGCAGCCAACGCGCAGGAGGCCCACGAGGCCATCCGGCCCGCCGGCGACTCCTTCCGCACCCCGGCCCAGGTGGCGCAGCAGCTCAGCGGTGACGAATTCCGTCTTTACGAGCTGATCTGGAAGCGCACCGTCGCCTCCCAGATGGGCGACGCCAAGGGTTCCACCGCCACCATCCGCCTCGGCGCGGTGGCAGCCGACGGCCGCGACGCCGAGTTCTCGGCCTCCGGCACGGTCATCACCTTCCCCGGCTTCCTGGCCGCCTATGAGGAAGGGAAAGACGAAACCCGGGGGGACGAGGACTCTGAGGAGGCGCGCCGCCTGCCGAACGTGGCAAAGGACGACTCCCTCACCGCCTCCGACATCATCGCCGTGGGCCATGAGACGTCCCCGCCGCCTCGCTACACGGAAGCGTCCCTCACGGCCGAACTGGAAAAGAAGGGCATCGGACGCCCGTCCACCTATGCCTCCACGATTTCCACGATCCAGGACCGCGGCTACGTGCGTAAGCAGGGCTCGGCCTTGGTACCCAGCTGGATTGCCTTCTCCGTGGTGCGGCTCCTCGAGCAGCACTTTACGGATTACGTGGACTACGAGTTCACGGCCGACATGGAAGGCGACCTGGACAAGATCGCCAACGGACAGGCCGTGGGCGCCGCCTGGCTCAAGCACTTCTACTACGGCGAGGACGCGGACCCCGGCCTGCTGAGCATCGTCAACAACCTGGGCGAGATCGACGCCCGGGAGATCAACTCCGTGCCCATCGCGGACGGTATCACGCTGCGCGTCGGCAAATTTGGCCCGTACCTTGAGAGTTCCGTCCCCACCGTGGATCCGAAAACGGGTGAGGTCGTGGAGGCCGCGCGTGCCAACGTCCCCGAGGACCTGGCCCCGGATGAGCTCACTGCTGCCAAGGCCGTGGAGCTGATGGAGACAGCCGCCCCGGAGGAACGGGTCCTCGGCAAGGATCCGCACACCGGTCACACGGTTGTCGCCAAGAACGGACGGTACGGCGCGTACGTCACCGAGATCATCCCCGAGATGACCGAGGAACAGCTGGCCAACCTGCCCGTGGAGTACTACAAGAACGGCAAGCCCAAACCGCCGAAGAAACCGGTCAAGGCCAAGCCGCGCACCGGTTCGCTGTTCAAGTCCATGACAGTCGAATCCATCACCCTCGACGAGGCACTGCAGCTTATGAGCCTCCCGCGGGTGCTCGGCGAAGATGCTGAGGGCAACGTGATCACGGTCCAGAACGGCCGGTTCGGCCCCTACCTGAAAAAGGGTACGGACTCGCGGTCCATTGGTTCGGAAGAGGAAATCTTCACCATCACGCTGGAACAGGCCCTGGAGATCTACTCCCAGCCCAAGCAGCGCGGAGCCCGTGCGGCGGTGCCCCCGCTGGCGGAGTTCGGTCCGGACCCCGTCTCGGAGAAGAACATCGTGGTGAAGGAAGGCCGCTTCGGGCCCTACATCACCGACGGCATCACCAATATCACCGTCCCGCGCAGCACGTCCCTGGAGGAACTGACCAGGGAACGCGCCGTCGAACTGCTGGCCGAGAAGCGGGCCAAGGGGCCGGTCAAGCGGACCACCACCCGCAAGGCCCCGGCCAAGAAGGCCGCGGCAAAGAAGTAGTAGAGGTCCCCGGATGGGAGAAATTGCTCGGCGTGTGCCCGCTTAGATGCACGCTGCCGGATTCCTCCCATCCGGCAGGCGGGTGATGTGAGGAATTGCGCCTCGCACCTCAACGTGGTCGAGTAGAGGCATGACTGAACAGCCCGGACCCGCAGACACCACGCCGCTGAACGACCTCGAGGAGAAGCTGGCCCAAGGGGACCGGCCGGACGCCAACCCGGTGGACGTCATCCTGTCGTTCCTCAACAACGAGGTCTACATCATCAGTTCGGACACCCTTGAGGGCGAGGACTCCCAGGTTGAACCGCTGGTGCTGGGCAACGCGGAGGGGCAGCCGGTACTTGCCGTGTTCTCGCACCCCAGCCGTGTGGACCAGGAATACCTCGACGCAGCCCCGAACGTTCTCGGGACCCAGGGCGCGGCCATCATCGCGAACATCGGGGACGAGCTGGGCATGGTCATCAACCCCGGTGCCGCCTACGGGTTCGAAATCAACCCGGAGGGCATCGCCAACATCAAGCGCGACTTCAAGCGCGCCGACGACGTCGACGCCAACCCCGCGGGACTCGAAGGCGAATAGCGCCCCGGCCTTCGGCCTGACCGAAATGTGGCCGCTCGGATTGCTCCTGCCAACGTTCCTCGGGGAATAATGGCAGGATGCGGCTAGGCGTCCTCGATATCGGGTCCAATACTGTCCACCTCCTGCTGGTGGATGCACACCCTGGCGCGCGCCCCGTGCCTTTCGCCTCCCACAAGCGGCCGTTATCCCTTGTGCAGTATCTCGACGGCGACGGCAACATCACCGACGCCGGCCAGCATGAGCTGGCAGAGTTCGTCCTTGAGGCATGGGAATTTGCGGCGAGGCACAAGGCCGATGACCTGCTGGCCTTCTGTACGTCAGCCATCCGCGAGGCCACGAATGGACCCGCGGTGCTGGCCCGGATAAAGCACGAGACGACGGTGACGCTGCAGGAACTGACCGGCAGCGAAGAGGCGTCCATGACGTTCTTCGCCGTCCGCCGCTGGTACGGCTGGGGCGCCGGCCCCATCCTGAACCTGGACATCGGCGGCGGATCCTTTGAGATGGCATCCGGGCAGGACGAGCTTCCGGAGCTGGCCACGTCCGTGCCTCTCGGTGCCAGCCGCCTCACGCGGGACTGGCTGCACGAGGATCCACCCTCCGCCAAAAGCGTCAAGGAGCTGCGGCGGTACATCCGCGAAACGCTGAAGCCCGCAGTCCGAAGCTTCGACCCGATCGGCAGGGCCAACGTCGTGGCCGGCACCTCCAAGACCTTCCGCTCGCTGGCCCGCATCGCAGGCGCGGCACCGAGTGGTGCCGGACCATACGTGAAGCGCGAGCTGAACGCCGCCGACCTGGGCATCTGGGCGCAGCGCATCTCTGCCATGAAGAGCGAGGACAGGCTGCACCTGCCGGGCGTCTCGGAGGCGCGCGCCAATCAGCTCCTTGCGGGCGCCCTGGTGGCGGAGGCAGCCCTTGAACTGTTCGCGTTCAAAAAGATCAAGATCTGCCCCTGGGCCCTGCGTGAAGGCCTCATCCTGCGGCGACTCGACCAGTTGGTCTTTGACGGGCCGCTGGAGCCGGCCCCGCATGTCGGCGTCCAGCGTGAAACCGCCCAGCCTACGGAGTCCTTGGCCGCCGGATGAGCCAGGAGCCCACGCGTCGGACGAAGCATTCCACCTGACCGTGCCTGCCTAAGACGTGCCTGCTTAAGACCTGCCTGCTTAAGACGTGCCTGCTTGAGAACCGCTTAAATGTGAAGCGCCGGACGGTTTCGCAGAAGGAGCTGGGGGAACACTCCTGCAACCGACCGGCGCCGCGCCGATCCCGAAGGACCGGCTCCATCACTCGCACCTTGTGAGGCACTAGATACATTAGCGAGCCAATATGGGTGTTTGACGGATTTTGCCTGAACGGCAGCTGGGAAGGGCCGCGGACGCTTTTTAAGCAAAAGCACCGACGGCCTGCTGCGGAAAACGGGTGAACCGCCGCAGGCCGTCGGTGCCCGGCAAACATCCCCATGCTTGCCTATCACTCGCACCCTCAATGAGGTAATACCAATGCTACGGCGCCAAGTTGTGCGCAAGCTCGGACAACCATGTGAGCTTCCTGTGAGTGCCGTTATGACGGAGGCCGGCCTGCATCCCCGGCGGTGAACTGCAATGATGGACCAATGAGCAACCGAATCGCATTCCTTGGCTGTGGATCAATGAACGAGGCCATCCTTGGCGGTCTCCTCGAGGCGGGTACCAGTCCCACGGACGTAGTGGCCACCGTGCGGCGGGCCGAACGCGCTGCCGAACTGGCGGAGCGCCATCACGGGATTACCGCCATTGCCGGTTCTGAAGAGCCGGACAACAACAAGCAGGCGGCCAAGGGATCCAATGTGGTCATTCTCGGGGTCAAGCCGATAGGGATTGCCGATCTGGCCCGCGAGATCAGCGGTTCTCTTTCTCCGGACACCATCGTCATCAGCGTCGCTGCTGCGGTCTCAATCGCCCAGCTGGAAGCCGCCCTGCCGCAGGGGCAGCCGGTGATCCGGACCATGCCCAACACTCCGTCGAAGCTGGGACGCGGCGTCGTGTCGGTCTCCGGAGGCACACACTGCACGCCGGAGCAGCTCCAGCAGGCCAAAGACATCCTCTCCGCGGTGGGGACCGTCGTCGAAATTCCGGAAGAGCAGGTGGACGCCCTCGGTGCCATCAGCGGCTCCGGGCCCGCATACGCGTTCTACCTCGCGGAAGCCATGGCGGCTGCCGGAGTCGAGCTGGGACTTGATGGGGAGCTGGCCTTGCTGCTTGCACGGGAGACCGTGGCAGGCGCCGGTCTGATGCTGGCAGAGCCCGGTGCCGAGCCCACCACCTTGCGCAAGGCAGTGACCAGCCCCAACGGCACCACCGAACGCGCCATTGCCACCTTCGATGAGCGCGGCATGCCGGCGATCATCGCGGCAGGGGCGCGCGCCGCCGCGGACCGCGCCGCTGAGATCACCAAACAGCTCGGCTAGTCCCCACCCGCGCCCTAACCTCGCAAGCTCGGCCAGGGAACCCTGCGGGCGTGGGCCCACCACCCGCGCCGGTTAGGGCCTGGCGGCGAAGCGTTCCAGCAGGTCCACGTGGCCTGACACGATCAGCATGTCGCGGGAGGACACCTTGGTCTCCGGGCGGGCATAGGTGAAGTCCTCGCCCGGGGATTTCACTCCCACGATGGTCACGCCGTACTTGGAGCGCACCTTGGATTCGTCCAGCGTAAAGCCCACGGTTTCACGCGGCGGATACATCTTGACGATCGCAAAATCGTCGTCGAATTCGATGAAGTCCAGCATGCGGCCGGACACCAGGTGCGCGGCGCGCACCCCGGCGTCTGCTTCGGGGTAGATGACGTGGTTGGCGCCGATCCGGGTGAGGATCTTGCCGTGCGACGGCGTGATGGCCTTGACCCACAAGTGTTCGATGCCCAGGTCCACCAGGTTCACGGTGATCAGCACCGAAGATTCAATGGACGTGCCCACGCCCACGACGGCGGAGCTGAACTCCTGTGCGCCGAGCTGGCGGAGCGCGTCGATATTGGTGGCGTCCGCCTCCACGACGTGCGTGAGCACCGGCGCCCACTTTTGCACGAGGGTCCGGTCCCGCTCGATCGCCAGCACCTCGCGGCCCTGCTTGACGAGCTGTTCGGCGGTAGAGGAGCCGAAACGGCCCAGCCCGATCACCAGGACGGGAGCATTATGGGCGGGGCGGTTGACGGCCCCAGACGTACTAGCCAATGATCGGCCTCTCTTCCGGGTAGTGGTACAACTGGCTGCGCTGGCGCAGGGCCAGGGCAGCGGCAAGCGTGACGGTGCCGACGCGGCCGGCGAACATCAGGGCGGAGAGCACGTATACGCCCGACGGCGGCAGCTCGGCGCTGAGGTTCGTGCTGAGGCCCACGGTGGCGAAGGCAGATATCGTTTCGAACAGCACCCGGTCCAGCGAAGCCCCGCTGATGTGCAGCAGCATGAAGGCCGAGACGGACACCAGTGTCGCGCCGGCGACGATGACCGAGATGGCCACGCGCATCGTGCCCTCCGGGATGGTCCGGCCGTAGACCTTGACGTCTGCGTCGCCGCGGGCTTCGGCGACGATGGCCAGGAACATCACGGCAATCGTGGTCACCTTGATGCCGCCGGCCGTCGAGGCGGAACCGCCGCCGGCGAACATCAGCGCGTCCGTGAGCAGCATCGTGGTGGACTCCATCTGGTTCTGGTCCACGAGGTTGAAGCCGCCGGAGCGCGTCATGACAGAGGCAAAGAGCGCATGCGTGAACTTGTCACCCAGATCCATGCCGCCAAGGGTCCGCGGGTTGTCCCATTCCATGAGCCCCCACAGCACCGTTCCGGCCGCGAGCAGGATGAACGACACCTGGATGGTCAGTTTGGTGTGCAGGTTCCATTTCTGCCAGTTGAGGCCGTTCTGCTGCAGAACCATAACCACCGGGAACCCGAGGCTGCCCAGGAACACTCCGAGCATCAGCGGAATGAGGATCC
This sequence comes from Arthrobacter sp. GQ119, assembly GCF_059759125.1. Lineage (NCBI taxonomy): Bacteria > Bacillati > Actinomycetota > Actinomycetes > Micrococcales > Micrococcaceae > Arthrobacter > Arthrobacter sp. GQ119. The sequence continues at coordinate 74,946 of NZ_JCAXEA010000013.1, forward strand.
ACAGGTCGGTTTCGTAGGGAACAATGCCGTCCGAATGGGGTGTGAAGCCGGCATTGTTGAATGACGAGATGGCGTAGAAAATGCCGTGCCACACCGACTGCCAGAAGGGTTCACCGAGGGTCAGGAATCTGGGTATCAGCGCCAGCGCCAGCACACCCTCGATGATCACGGAGGTGGTGATGACGATCCGCAGCAGGGTACCTACTTCGCCCAGTCGCCCTGCGTTGCTCATGGCCTCCTGGGCGATGAGCTTGCCGCGCACACCCAGCTTCTTGCTCACCATCAGGGCCAGCAGGGATGCCAGGGTCAGCGTGCCGAGGCCGCCCACGAAGATGCCGATAAGAATGATCAGCTGGCCGAAGAAGGACCAGTGGACTGCCGTGGACACCACGGTCAGGCCGGTGACGCACACTGCCGAGACTGCCGTGAACAAGGCCTGGTGCAACGGCGTGAAGTCTCCGGTGGCGGAGGACGCCGGCAGGGACAGCAGCGCAGTGAAGACGACGATCACCACGACGAACGCGCTGAGGGCCAGCCGGGCCGGTGACGTGTTGGCGATATCGTCGATGAAGTCCCGAAGCCGCGTGAATATCCAGAGGCCTTCACGCTCGGGGACGTTTGGCTGCCAGCTCGTCGGGCTCTTGGACCTCGACTGGCTTTGCGTCATGGGTGGCTGTTCCTTGGTTGAATCTGCTTCCTTCAGTAGTAAACCACTAAAGTCCGCCGCATGGCCGGGCAGTCATGCCACGCAGGCAGGAGGACCGCGCTCAGGTAGCCTGTCAGTAATGACATTCCTGCCCGGACTCAGCCTTCCCGCACTGCCAACGACGGTGGTGTGGGACGCCGCCATGACGGCGTACAACTTCGGCCCGGGCCACCCGATGGCACCGGAGCGCCTCGACCTCACCGCCCGGCTGGCCCGCAGCCTGGGGCTGCTGGACCTCGGGCACGTCAGCCTGGCGGCGCCTTCGGTTGCCGAAGACATCGAACTGACCACCGTCCACAGCCCCGAATTCGTGGCTGCCGTCCGCCGCATCAGCGACGACCCCACGACCGCCGACGAGGCCCACGGGCTCGGAACGGAGGATGATCCGGCATTCGCCGGAATGCATGCGGCCGCCGCCCGCATCGCCGGAGGGTCCCTGCTTGCTGCCCGCGCCATCCTGGACGGCTCGGCGGTGCGTGCCGTGAACTTCGGCGGCGGGCTGCACCATGCCGCCCGCGACCGTGCCAGCGGCTTCTGCATCTACAACGACGCCGCGCTGGCCATCCGGACGCTGCTGGACGGGGGCGCACAGCGCGTGGCCTACATCGACGTCGATGCGCATCACGGGGACGGAACCCAGAGCATCTTCTGGGACGATCCCCGCGTCCTCACCATCTCCCTGCACGAGACCGGCTTGGCCCTGTTCCCGGGCACCGGTTTTGCCAACGAGACCGGCGGGGCGGGAGCTCCGGGCAGTGCCGTCAACGTGGCCCTGCCGGTGGGCACCGGGGACGCCGGCTGGCTGCGCGCTTTCCACGCCGTGGTTCCGCAGCTTATAGGTGCCTTCGAACCGGACGTGATCGTCAGCCAGCACGGCTGCGACTCGCATCGGCTGGATCCGCTGACGCACCTCAATGTCAGCGTTGACGGCCAGCGCGAGGCGGCCACCGCCGTCGCGAATCTCGCGGCCCGGCACTGCGACAACCGCTGGATCGCCACTGGCGGCGGCGGCTACCACATCACCGGAGTGGTGCCGCGGTCATGGAGCCACCTGATCGGGATCGTGGCGGGCCGGCCCGTGCCGCTGCGTACGCCCGTGCCGGAAGAGTGGCGGAGCTACGTGCATGAGCGCTACGGCATCGCGGCACCCGCGCTCATGGGCGACGATGCGGACGTCTGGTGGCGCTCCTGGGAGGTCGGGTTCGACCCCAATGACGACGTCGACCGCACGGTGATGGCGACCCGCAAGGAAGTTTTCCCGCTGCACGGACTGGATCCCTGGTTCGACTGAACCGCTCCGACAGAGGACTCCGGCTGTGTCGGTTTCACGCCGACGAAATAGTAGATGCCATTCGGCGTATATGTCGCTAGGGTTGGTCCCATGGTGACAGACGACGTATTTGCCGTCATTGCTGAGGCAACGCGGCGCGACATTCTCGTTTCCCTTCAAAAAGGGGACAAGGCAGTGGGGGAGCTGGTCGAGGAGCTCGCCGCGAGCCAGCCCACCATCTCCAAGCATCTGAAGGTGCTCCGTGAAGCCGACCTCGTGAGCATGCGTGCGCAGGGACAGAAGCGCTACTACGCGCTTAATCCCAAGCCGCTGGCGGGCGTCGCCAGCTGGCTGGGGACGTTCGACGTCGGCCCGGCGGCTGCCGGTGCCGGGTCACCGGACGCCGCGGGCGCCGCTGAGGCCGCCGCAGACCAGCAGCGTCCGAACGCCCGGGCACAAGCGGCAGCTTCCGTTCCCCGTGACGCAGCTCCCAAGCGTTCAGCGCTTGGCGGGCCAGCTCTTGGCGGCGCAGCGACGCCAGCCGCCCCGGACGCAGAGGTTCCCGAGGCGTTCGCCGCCGCCGGCGCTGCTGCTGCTTTAGGCGCGTCCGGGCGTCCCGACGGCGCGCCGCTGAGTCCCGCCGTCGTCGTTCCCGGAGGCGTGCAGGACGACACCGTTCCGCAGCAAATCGGACGCACGGTGGGCCGCGGCGCGAAGAAGGCCGCGGACCTGCTGGCGAACCTGCCGAAGTTCGGCCGCAAGAAGTAGCCCGGGCCGCCCGCCGGCGGGTCCTACCTGCCGAGGATCCGCACGTGGTCAGGTGTCAGCTCGGAGAGCTTGCTGACGCCCAGGAGCGCCATGGTGCGGGTCATGTCCTTTTCGAGGATCTGGAGGGCGCGGTCCACGCCGGCCCGTCCGCCGGCCATCAGCCCGTACAGGTATGCGCGGCCAATCAGCGTGAAGTCCGCGCCGAGGGCCAGTGCCGCGATGATGTCCGCGCCGCTCATGATGCCCGTGTCCAGGATGATCGCGGCGTCCGAGTTGTCCGCTTTGAACGCCTGCGAGACCTCCGGCAGCAGGTGGAGCGGGATGGGTGCGCGGTCCAGCTGGCGTCCGCCGTGGTTGGAAAGCACCACACCGTCGGCACCGTGGTCCACCACCTTGCGGGCGTCGTCCACGGTCTGGATGCCCTTGACCACCAGGTTGCCCTTCCAGGTTTCACGCAGCCAGTCCAGGTCATCGAAGGTCAGCGTGGGGTCGAACATTGAGTTGATCAGGTCCGCCACGGTACCGGTGTAGCGCGAGAGTGAAGCGAACGTCAGCGGCTCGTGCGTGAGGAAGTTGAACCACCAGGCCGGCCGGTAGGACGCATCCAGTACGGTCTTCAGGGTCAGAGACGGCGGTATGGTCATGCCGTTGCGGACGTCGCGGAGGCGGGCGCCTGCCACTGCCGTATCGACGGTAACCATGAGGGTGTCGTTGCCTGCGTTGGCAGCCCGTTCGATCAGCTCCAGGGAACGGTCCCGGTCCGTCCAGAGATACAGCTGGAACCAGTTGCGGCCATGGGGTGCCGCCTCGGCGACGTCCTCGATGGACGCCGTTCCCATGGTGGAGAGCGTGTAGGGGACGCCAGCGGCCTCGGCGGCCTGTGACCCGGCGTATTCGCCTTCGGACTGCATCATCCGGGTGAAACCGGTAGGGGCGATGCCGACCGGCAGCCGGGACGGGCTGCCCAGGATGTCGGTGCCCAGGTCGATGCTGGAGACGTCGCGGAGGATGCCCGGGCGGAACTCGATGTCGACGAAGGCCTCACGGGCGCGGCGCAGGCTGATCTCGGCTTCAGCGGCGCCGTCGGTGTAGTCGAAGGGGGCCCGGGGCGTGCGCCGCTTGGCCATGTCCCGCAGTTCCCAGATGGTGCTGGCCCGCTGCAGCCTCGCGGCCCGGCTGAATTCGGGCTTCTTGAACTGCATCAGCGGAGCCACGTCCGAGTACTTCGGGATCCGGCGCTTCAGGGCGGCGGGGATGTGTGCGGGCGCAGAAATGCCGGGCACCCGGTCCGCCGGAGCGGTGTCACGGGGTGTGGTGGGGCCTTCCGGGTTGTTTGATTCGACTGTCTGCGTCATTGCTGCCTCCGACTGCGGTGGTGTGGTTGGACCACACTCTAATGCATGTGGTCCAACCACATCAACTATGATGGCCACATGCGTACGCACCAACTTGTCCTGCAGTGGATCGAGGACCAGCTCGCAGGCGGCCAGCTCTCGGTGGGCGGCCGGCTCCCCGCCGAGCGCAGCCTGGCAGAGCAGCTCTCCGTCTCGCGCACCTCAGTCCGCGAAGCCATCCGCATCCTCGAGGCCATGGGCGTCGTGCGTGCCGGCGTGGGGTCGGGGCCGGACGCCGGTACTGTTGTGATTTCCGATCCGACGGCTGCTCTGGGCTCGGCACTGCGGCTGCACGTTGCCACCCAGCACCTGCCCGTGGCGGACATCGTTGAAACACGGGTACTGCTGGAATCCTGGGCCGCGGCCCGGGCCAAGCCGGACGCTCCCGAACTCGAGCGTGCATCGGAGCTGCTGGACGATATGGACGCCGGTCCCGAGGTTGATGATTTCCTGGCCCTGGATGTGCGGTTCCACCTCGCCCTGGCCGATGCCGCCGGGAACGCGGTGGTCAGCGCGATGATGGGATCCCTGCGCGAGGCCATCCAGGGCTACGCCGAAAAGCTGACGGCCAATCTTCCGGACTGGGAGGCCACGGCAGCGCGGCTGCGTTCGGAGCACCGGCAGATTCTGGAGGCCATCCGGAACGACGACGGCGGCCGCGCGGCTCAGCTGGTCGCGGCCCATATCGAGGGCTACTACAGGGAGGCCGGCCTGGGCCACGACACGGCCAGATGACAGTTGGCGGCAATGTTCCCGATAGACACTGCCGCCAACTGTCATGTCGCGGAGTGTGAAATACACTGGCGGAATGTCTACTGTGAAGCCTCGCGGACGCTACGCCAAGGGCGCCGAACGCCGTGAGCAGATCATTCAAACGGCCACTGATGTGTTTGCCACGGAGGGCTTCGAGGGGACGGCCCTGAAGCGCGTGGCCGAGCAGGTGGGCGTGAAGGAAGCCACCTTGTTTCACTACTTCAGTGGCAAGCAGGAGCTGCTGACAGCTGTTCTCGCCGAACGGGACCGCCGGGGCAGGGAGCTCGGAGCAGCAGTGGAACCTGGCCTCCCGGGGCTGGTCCCGGTGGCTGAGCGCAACATGCAGGAGCCTGGGCTGACCACGCTGTATGCGGTGGCGTCAGCAACAGCAAACGACCCCGGACATGCTTCGCACACCTACTTCCAGACCCGGTATTCGGAACTCGTCGAAGAGCTGGGGCAGGACATTCGGCGCCGCCAGGGCGCGAACGAAGTCCGGACCGATGCCTCTGCGGACTCGCTGGCGCGGCTTGTCATCGCGGCGTTTGACGGCCTTCAGCTGCAATGGCTGTACGACAAAAACGTGGACATCGCGGCAGGCCTCGGGGAGCTGGTCGAGGTCCTGCTGGCACCGCCGGGAACCGGGGCCGAATAACGCCGGCATCCCCTTACCGGGGCCTGCCCGGACCGGCAGCGGGACCGGAGTCTGCCTACACGGCAGCGGCGACAGAACCGGCGTCGGCCGCGGCCCGCGGCAGCGGATCCAGGTGGCTGATGCCGTCCGGCGTGACCTGCAGGACCTGGGCCGTGGCAATGTCATAGAACAGGCCGGTCAGGTGCAGCCGGCCCGACTTGAGGGCTGCGCGGACACCGGGATGACGCTGCAGCCGCTCCAGCTGGACCGCCACGTTGACCATCGCCAGCTGGTCCACTTCCCCGTATCCCTCCTCCGCTGCAGCGGCCCGCACCCGGTGCCCTGAGCGGAACGCGGCCAGGCTGGGCCGGGCATGGTCCAGCCACGCCTCGACCGCATTGCGCCCGGCTGCTGCTTTCTGGGGCGAGTCCTTCGCCGGCTCTGCGGTCAGGGCAGTCATGGCACCGCAGCCGGAGTGGCCGCAGATGACCACCGACCTGACCGAAAGCTTATGGAGCGCGAAGTCCAGCGCTGCTTCAACCGAGGGGTCGAGCCGGCCGTTCCCCACCACGTTGCCCACGTTCCGGACGGTGAACAGGTCGCCCGGGCCGCTGCTCGTGATCAGGTTCGGCACCAGCCGTGAATCCGAGCAGGTGAGGAACAGTGTGTCCGGGTTCTGGGCGGCGGACAGTTCCTGCACATGGGGGCGAAGCAGGTGGGCGTGGCGGCGGTGGTAGTTCTCCACCCCGGCGAGGATGGTCTGCAGCGGAGCCGGTGCGCTGGTCCCGGCGTCCGTTCCGGGCCGGAGATCCCGCTGCCAGCTGCGCCACGGGGCAAAGCCGCCGCGCAGGGCGGAACGCGAGCTGCCGCGCGCCGGCGGACCGGCCTTTGCACCATGGAGGGTGGCGGTGCCGCTTTCTTCTATCTGCACCGTGCCGCCGTTGCTGATGTGCCGGCGGCGCCACGCGTCCAGCGTGTCGTGTACGGGATGATCCAGGAAGTCCACCTCAAGCTCGACGGTGACGTGCGAACCGGACGGGACGGAGGCGAGGACGTGGCTGAGGCGGGGGAGTGACAGGAAGCTGCAGGATCCGTCGATCACTAGCCGCCAGCGGTGTTCGTCCGGGTCTCCGAGGGGTTCCGCATGGATGCCGGCGCGGACCACGCGCCACAGCACCAGCACCACGGCCAGAGCCAGGCCCGTGAGCACTCCTGCCAGCAGGTTCACAAACACCACGGTCAGCAGCGTGACGGCATAAACCGCCAGGTCCCCGGTAACGCGGGCAGTGTGGAAATCGGCCACTTTCACGAGCCGGACGCCGATGATGATCAGCAGCCCGGCAAGGACGGCAACGGGAACCAGTTCGATTACCGCCGCAAGGAGAAGTGAAAAGACCAGCACCCAGACGCCGTGCAGGATGGCTGATTTTCGCGTTCGCGCCCCTGCTTCCAGATTGGTCGCGCTGCGCACGATCACGCCAGTAACGGGAAGTCCGCCCAGCATGCCGGAGGTCATGTTGGCTGCTCCCTGGCCCAGGAGTTCCCGGTTGAAGTCCGTCCGTTCGCCGTGGTGCATCCTGTCCACGGCGACGGCGGAGAGCAGGGATTCGACGCTGGCCACCAGCGCGATGGTGATGATGCCGATCGCAACGGCGCTCCAGTGCCCCTGCGGCAGTTGCGGGAGGGACAGCGCGTCGAGGAGGGACCCGTCGAAGGTGATCCGGTCGACGTCGGACTTGAACGGGAGGGAAAGCGCGGTGGCGGCGACCACTGCCGCCAGCGGAGCCGGGATTCGGCGGACGGCGGCCGGCATGTACTTCCAGCCGAGCAGGGTCAGGATCACCAAGACGCCCAGCGCCGCTGCCTGGTGGTCCACGGAGGTGATGGTGGCGGGGAGGGCCTTGACGTTGTGCCAGGCCGATTCGCCGGCCTCGGCGCCGAGCATCACGTGGGTCTGCTGCAGGACAATGATGACGCCGATTCCGGCGAGCATGGCGTGGACCACCACGGGGGCGATGGCCAGGGCCACGCGGCCAACCCGGGCGAAGCCCAGCAGGGTCTGGAGGACACCGGCCGCCGCCGTGATGGCGCAGGTCGCGGGCCAGCCGAACTGCTCGATCAGGCCGGCAACGATGACGGTCAGGCCTGCGGCGGGGCCGCTGACCTGCAGAGGTGAGCCGCCAAGCGTGCCGGCCACGATGCCGCCGACTGCTGCAGCGATAAGGCCTGCCATGACGGGTGCTCCGGAGGCAGCCGCGATCCCCAGGGAGAGGGGCACCGCCACGAGAAACACGACAAGGGATGCGGGCACGTCCCAGCGAAGTCCGGACGTCAGGGCAGCCGGGAAAGGCATCCGGTTTGCTGTGCCGTTTGCTGTTCCGGGTGGAGAGATTGGATCCGTAGCGGCTGGTGAGGGCATTTTCAGTCCTTGGCTCGTTTGGCGGGTCCTTGCCCACGCTATTGACGCCGCCAGCACGGCTGCAAGGATGTCGGTCGTGAGAAACAACACCTGCGGGCAGCCGTAAAATCCGCTTAACACAGGCCTTGGTTCTCGTCCTTTGGCGGTTCCGGGCCGGTTGCTGGCAAAAGTCCCGGCGGGGTGCCGGAAAGCCGGTTTCCCAGCCCACCCTCAAGAATCCGGGGGCACGGTGATGGGCGCGGGATCTCGGGTCAAGAGTCAGGGAGAAGCGCCCGAAAAGATGGGATTAATCAAGTCACATTAGAAATTCGGGGCCGGTCAGGCGGATTCTGCGCTAAAAAATTTTCCCAACAGCTGCAGCGTGAGCGGCCTCGCGATGCCGCTTCGCCGCCCGGCAGCGGAGCCTGAAAGCGGCCCAGCCTGTCCGTTTGCGCACGTCTCGAATTTGCGGATCGCAGAACGGCGAGGCTATGGTGTGCCTATGACTAACCGTTGGTATGCGTATTTTTCGTTGGCTCTGGAGGAGCCCGCGTCTAACTGACACGCATCCAACTACCTTCAGAGCCAACAGGGCAGAGATCATTCTCTGCCCTTCGCCATTTCTCCGGCGGGTTCTGATCTGGGCCCGCTCCGCACCGGAACAGGACCCCCATGAGCACCGCAGCAGCAACCGCAACCCAGCAGCCGGCGTCGAACCACAGCACGACGCGCGCCGCCTCGAAGCAGTCCACCTCGAATTTGCGCGTCAGCGGGATCACCGCCCTGCCCACGCCCCAGGAGATGATCGCCGAACTGCCGCTCGACGCCCGGACGGCAGACGTCGTCGAACGCGGCCGGGACGAAGTCCGGGCTGTCATGGACGGCGTGGACGACCGCCTGCTTGTGATCGTCGGGCCGTGCTCCATCCATGATCCCAAGGCCGGCCTCGAATACGCCCGCCGCCTCGTCAGCCAGGCCGACAAGCACAAGGAAGACCTGCTCATCGTCATGCGGGCCTACTTCGAAAAGCCGCGCACCACGGTCGGCTGGAAGGGCCTGATCAATGACCCGCGGCTTGACGGCACGCACGACATCGCCACGGGCCTGCGCGAGGCGCGCCGCTTCCTACAGCAGGTGACAGCACTCGGACTGCCCGCCGCCACGGAGTTCCTTGAGCCGATCAGCCCCCAGTACATGGCCGACCTCGTCTCCTGGGGCGCCATCGGTGCACGCACCACTGAAAGCCAGATCCACCGCCAGCTCGCCTCCGGGCTTTCCATGCCCATCGGTTTCAAGAACGGGACCGACGGCGACCTTCAGGTCGCGGTTGATGCCTGCAGCGCCGCCGCGGCGGCCCAGGCCTTCCTGGGGATCGACGATGACGGCCGGGCGGCCCTTGTCTCCACCGACGGCAACCCGGACACGCACGTCATTCTGCGCGGCGGCCGGAAGGGCCCCAACTACTCCGCCGCCGACGTCGAAGCTGCGTCATCGAGGCTCGCGGCAAAGAACCTCAACCCGCGGCTCATCGTGGACGCCAGCCATGCCAACAGCGGCAAGAGCCATCACCGCCAGGCCGAGGTTGCCCTTGAAATCGGTGCGCAGCTGGAAGATGCAGGCGCCGCCGCAAACGCCGTGGCCGGGGTCATGCTCGAGAGCTTCCTCGTAGGCGGCGCCCAGAACCTGGACGTGGCCGGGCACGCCGCCGGGAAGGACGAGCTCGTCTACGGTCAGAGCGTCACCGACGCGTGCATGGAGTGGGACGTGACGGCCTCGGTCCTGGAGCAGCTGGCGGCGTCGTCGCGGAAACGCCGGGCTTTCACAATGGCCACGTGAGCATCTAGAGTAACTAGGACACGGTTGTTCGATGGCTCAGCATCGGCGCACCGCAGACAAACATGGGATGCCGCAATGTTGCTGAGAGCAAAGGAATATGGGAAATGTCCGCAGAGTCGAACTTCTCGAACGCCAAGTTCTTGACCGTGGCCGAAGTGGCTGAGGTCATGCGCGTCTCCAAAATGACCGTGTACCGGCTGGTCCATTCCGGGGAGATGCCGGCCGTTCGGTTCGGCCGCTCGTACCGGGTTCCGGAGACCGCCGTCGAGCAGTACCTCAAGGGTGCTGTTGTGGACGGACAGTCGGACACCGCGTGATTCTTGGCGCTCAACTGACCGTTCGGATTCCCGTGGCGGCTGCAGCTTCCTTGGGGGCGGTTGCAGGTCATGGGAATGCCGGCGGTCAGGAGGCGCCCGGATAAGCGGTACCCTGTTAAGGAACGTTTTACGTCATTGTAAGAATCTGTCAGTTGTTCAGTCTGTTGCTTAGTCCACGGACCTTCTCCATCAGACAGGTACTGCATCTAGTTTGTAAGGAACTTTCGTGGGTTCAGTTATTAAGAAGCGTCGCAAGCGTATGGCCAAGAAGAAGCACCGCAAGTTGCTTCGCAAGACCCGCCACCAGCGCCGCAACAAGAAGTAGAGATACTTTCAGTGCGTGGATGCCCGCCGCCTTTCGAGGTGGCGGGCATTTTTGCGTTCAACTCACCCGCGGATGCGCAAAATCCCCCTCGACGCCGGAATTCCGGTGTCGAGGGGGATTTTGCGCGTCGCCGGTAAGGAAGCGCCTCAAAGCCGGGGGCCGCGGAAGCGCGAGTAGCCCCTCCACAGGCCGTACACCGCCCCTCCGGCGGTTGCGGCCTTGAGCCCAAGTGTCGCGGCGCGCCGGCCCGAGCGGAAGTCATAGACCGGCCAGTTGTGCTCCCGGGCGTGCTTGCGCAGCCGGACGTCCGGGTTGATGGCGACCGGGTGGCCCACCAGGGTCAGCAGCGGGATGTCGTTATAGGAGTCGCTGTACGCCCAGCAGCGCTTGAGGTCCAGGCCTTCGGCATCGGCGAGGCCCTGGACGGCCACCGCCTTCGCCGAACCGTGCAGGATGTCGCCGACCAGCCGCCCGGTGTACAGTCCCTCGCTGATTTCTCCAACGGTGCCCAGCGCCCCCGTGAGCCCCAGCCGGGTGGAGATGACCGTGGCCACTTCGATCGGAGTGGCAGTCACGAGCCAGACCTGGCGCCCCACGCGCAGGTGCTGCTGGGTCAGGGCCTTGGTGCCGGGCCAGATCCGGGAGGCGATCATCTCGTCGTAGACCTCTTCGCCGAGCACCTTAATGTCTTCCACGGTGATGCCGGAGGCAAGGGTCAGGGCGGAGTCCCGCACCGCGTGGACGTCGTCAATGTTTTCGCCACGGATCACGAACTTGAACTGCTTCCACGCCATGCCGGCCGCCTGGGGGAGGGTAAAGGCTCCCCGCTGATGCATTTTCCGGGCCACGTGGAAAAGGCTGGCGCCCCTCATCAGGGTGTTGTCGACGTCGAAAAACGCGGCCTCGCCTTGTTGCCGCGTTGCAACGGGCTGCCTGGCCACAGCGACATACTTCTCCTCAGGCATGCCACTGAGTCTAGTCAACGCGGGGAAGCCCATCCTCCGGGGACGCCCAATCGGGCCAACTCGTCGCGTTCTGCCGACGCCGGCATCGCTCCGCGCCGGGAACGGCGCTACGGTTGAGCCATGGCAAATCCCGACGTCGTTCTCCTCACCAAAGCTGACTGTCACCTGTGCGCTGCCGCGCGCGACGCCGTCGGACGGGTTGCCGCAGGGCTGGGAATTGGGTGGACGGAACAGTCGGTGGACGGCGATGAAGCCCTCCGGGACCGCTACGCCGAAGAAATCCCGGTGGTGCTGGTGGACGGGATCCAGCGCGACTTCTGGAAGATCGACGAGGCAAGGCTCGAGCGCGTCCTGCGCCAGGCGATGGCGCGCTAGCCGCGTATCCCGCACAGAGGCACCGGCTTTGTTGACATAAGTGATGGGGATTTAGAGTGGACTCACAACGCGACGCAATGGAGCAATTAGTGACTTCGCTCGATTCACCACCCCAGGCCGTGCCAGGGCACACCGGTGCTGCCGGCAAGCAGATCCCGCCAGCCGCTGTGGCCCGGCTGACCATCTACCTGCGCGCCCTGAACTCCCTCCTCGCCGAAGGAATTGAACGCGTCTCGTCCGAGTCCCTGGCCGAGGCCTCCGGGGTCAGCTCCTCCACCCTCCGCAAGGACCTCTCCCACGTGGGATCGTATGGCACCCGCGGTGTGGGCTATGAGGTCCAGTACCTCAGTCGCCACATTGCCGCCACTCTCGGACTTACGCACGACTGGAAGGTTGCCATCGTCGGCGCCGGTAACCTGGGCAAAGCGCTGGCCAGGTACGGCGGGTTCGAGTCCCGCGGCTTCGACGTGGTGGCTATTTTCGACGCCGACCAGATGGTGGTTGGCAACGAGGTGGGCTGGCTGCGCGTGAGTGACGTGGCGGACCTTGAAGCCGTGCTGGAGCGGACGGGCACGAACATGGTGGTCCTCGCCTTGCCGGCGGCCGTGGCCCAGAGCGTTTGCGACCGCGTGGTGGCGGCGGGCGTACGCAGCATTCTCAGCTTTGCGCCGGTGATGCTGCAGGTTCCCGACGATGTTAACCTCCGCAAGGTGGACATGGCCACCGAGCTGCAGATCCTGGCCTACCACGCGCAACGGGCGCAGACCCCGGGGCAACCGCACTGACTTGCGGCCCCGGTTAAGCGCGAACGTACACCTGTGGCCCCTGACTCCGCTGGGAGTGAGAGGCCACAAGGTAGGTGAACAACAGGCAGTTGGCGTGGTTAGCGGCCGTACGGGCCGGCGTACGGGTTGGCGAAGGGTTGCGGCTTCTGGAAGTACGGTGAAGCCGCAGGCATGTACAGCATCACGATCGCGGCGATCCCAAGGACGACCACCACGGTGTTGATGCCCAGCGGCGCAATGGAGAAGATTGACAGCGCCGCAAAGACGGTGCCCAGGATCCGGGCCCAGTTCTTGCCCTTGCGCACGTTGAAAGCGACCAGGGCGTAGAGACCGGCGCCGATCAGGGTCGCGACCACCATCGTGCCGATGATGATGGGCTTAATGTCTTCGAAGGGGATGTTCTGGCCGCTGCCCCGAAGTTGGTCTTCGAACGTCTGACGCATGATGGGGTCGTCGAGGGTGGGAATGCTGACCAACAGGGACAGGAGCGAGAGGACGCCCGCGGCAATAATCATCCAGAACGCTCTGTCCACCAGCTTCGGAACGCCGGCCGGGCCCTGGCCCCCGGGCTGCTGCGAAGGGTACTGGGCATACGGTGACTGGCCATATGGCGACGGGCCCTGAGGCGGCTGGCCGTACGGCTGTTGCCCGTACTGTGGCTGTCCATACTGCGGCGGGTTCTGCCCGTACTGCGGCTGCTGTTCTCCGAACTGCGGCGTGTTCTGGCCGTACTGCGGCTGCTGGGGAGCGTTTTGGCCATACTGCGGCGCATTTTGGCCGAACTGCGGCGCGTTCTGTCCATACTGGGGGGCATTTTGGCCGTATTGCGGAGCATTCTGGCCGTACTGCGGCTGCCCGTTGCTGTCCCGTCCCGGCTCATCGGAATCATGGCGGCCGGAATCCGGATCGTTGGGGTTGCGAGGCGGGACTGGAGGAGTGCTCATGAGCGTTCCTTTGCGTTGTGACGTAGGGACCGGCCGCCGGGTTCAGACGCATTGCCCTGCCCCCAGCATGGCTTAACTCCACCGTACCCCTCACCGGGCGTGTCGAGGCTCATCCCCGAGGGGTATTCGCGGCAAACCAGGCCTGCGAGTTGGGAACCCACATCAGCACGGTTGCGGCCAGGGCTGCCAGAAAGCCCAGCCCGTTGCCGCCGCGGCCGTCAGTGAAGGCGAGGCTTATGACAGCGAGAAGCAGGGAGGCAGCGGCAACAGCCGTCAGTGCGAGCCGGCCCCACTCCCGGGCTTCCTTCATATTCATGGCCAGGACAATCTGCACCGCGGACAGCGCCGCGCCGCAGACCGCGAGCAGCAGCACAAGGATCGCGATGCCGGGCGAAAATGCAAAGAGAACCAGCGCGCCGAACAGCACGATCACTCCGCCGAGCAGCCCGAGCAGGCCACTGAGCACCCAGATCCAGTAGGAGATCTTCAGCTCCGTAGGCAGCCCGATCACGCTGAACAGCCCGGCGAATCCGCCTGGCGGCATCGCCTCATGGAAACTGCGGGGGCGATCCGCCGGCAGGTGGAACGGGAAACGTCCTGCACGCCGCTGTTGTGGACGGTCGCCGGAAGGGGGTTCGCTGCCTGGTTCCTGCGGCGGATCGTTGGGGTTGCTCATGGCTCTCACTTATAGAAGGGCGGTGTGGCTAATTATAGAAAGCGTCCGGGCCCGGACGGCCACGGTGGGCAATAGCTGCCGGCGACGCAAAAGCCCCGCTTCGTGGAGCCGGCTTGAGCCGGACCATGGGCGGGGCGTTTGCGGTGCACGGCCCGTTATGCGGCCCTGGTCTGCGGTTACGCGGCAGGGGCGATGAAGGCCAGTTCGAGGTTGATGGCAACCTTGTCGCTGACCAGCACGCCGCCGGCTTCCAGGACGGCGTTCCAGGTCAGGCCGAAGTCCTTGCGGCTGATGGTGGTTTCAGCGGAAACGCCCGCGCGGGTGCTGCCGAACGGGTCCACGGCCACGCCGTTGAGCTCAGTCTCGAGGGCCACCGGACGGGTCACGCCCTTGATGGTGAGGTCGCCCTGGAGCTCGTAGCTGTCGCCCTTGGCCACGAGGCCGTTGGAAACGAAGGAGATCTCCGGGAACTTCTCGACGTCGAAGAAGTCTTCGCCGCGGATGTGGCCGTCGCGGTTGACGTCGCCGGAGTCGAAGCTGGCGGTCTGGATGGTGGCGCTGACCTTGGAGTCGGCCACGTTCTCGGCCAGGTCCAGGGTTGCGGTGGCTTCCTTGAACTGGCCGCGGACCTTGCTGATGCCAGCGTGGCGGACCGTGAATCCGATTTCGCTGTGCGAGGTGTCGAGGGTCCAGGTGCCGGTGGTCACGTTAGCGGGAAGTGCCATGGTGGTTCTCCTTGGTTCGGTGATGCGTCGGATGAATCGTGGGTTGAAGCTTCATTTGTTGAAGTATCAACTAACTGCTGCATCCAGTATAAACATGCAAATGCATCTTTTATTCCAGCCCTCGGGAACATTTCGTAATTTTCTTGAGTTCTACTCGATGTAGAAGATTTCGTCATTAGCCCTGCCCTTTGAGAAACTGGTAGACATGCCCCAAGCCACTGTTCATTTGCTCCGCCACGGCGAGGTCCACAATCCTGCGGGCGTCCTGTACGGCAGGCTGCCGGAATTCCACCTTTCCGAGCTTGGCCAGCAGATGGCGCAGACGCTGGCGGAACACTTCCGCAACCGCGCCGCCCAGGGTGCAAAGATCGTCTACCTCGTGGCCTCCCCGCTGACCCGCGCCCAGGAGACGGCC
The DNA here is from genome assembly GCF_059759125.1 of Arthrobacter sp. GQ119. NCBI lineage: Bacteria > Bacillati > Actinomycetota > Actinomycetes > Micrococcales > Micrococcaceae > Arthrobacter > Arthrobacter sp. GQ119. The sequence goes on from NZ_JCAXEA010000013.1 coordinate 90,232, forward strand.
CTTCCCACGTCCCAAGCGCTGGGGCTGGAGATCCATACGGACAAGCGCATCATCGAGGCGGAGAACCATTTTGAAGGCCTGAGGGTCACCAGGGCCGAGCTGAGGAAGCCCAAGCATTGGCCGAAGCTCGTGAACCCGATGCGGCCCTCGTGGGGCGAGCCGTACAAGGATCAGGCGGCCCGCGTGCAGGCAGCCGTTCAGGATGCACGCGCCAAGGCGATCGAACTTGGCGGCGACGGCGCCGAGGCCATCATGGTCAGCCACCAGCTTCCCATCTGGGCCACGCGCCTCAGCGCAGAGGGAAAGCCGCTGTGGCACGATCCCCGCAAGCGCGAGTGCACCCTAACCTCCCTGACGTCCCTCGTGTTCGATGACGACGGCACACTCGTGCGCGTTGTGTACACCGAGCCGGCCGCAGCCCTTCTTCCCGGTGCCTCCAGCACCCCCGGAGCCTAACCATGACCAACCCCCCTGTAAGCTCCCGCCGCAGCGTCCTCGCTGCCGGAGGCCTGGCATTGACGGCGCTCACGCTGGGTCTGACCGGCTGCGCCCAGGAAGATGCGCTGGCCAAACAGGCGAAGGCGGGCGACAACAAGAACTACGTCGCCGGGGACGGCTCGGTGACGGAATTCGCGGCGGCGGACCGCAAGGCCGCCGTCGATATCCAGGGAACGCTCTTCAACGGCACCGCAGTCACGCCCAAGGACTTCCTGGGCAAGGTGACCGTCCTGAACTTCTGGTTCGCCGCGTGCGCGCCGTGCCGGGTAGAGGCCCCGTTGCTTGAAGAGCTCCACCAGGAGTTCAAGCCCAAGGGCGTGCAGTTCCTCGGCGTGAACCTGCGGGATGAGAAACCCACCGCGGAAGCCTTCGACAAGACGTTCGGCCTCACCTACCCGAGCTTCAACGACAAAGACGGCGGCGTGCTGCTGTCCGTGTCCAGCCTCGTGCCTCCGGGGGCCGTCCCAACAACACTCGTCCTGGACAAGCAGGGCCGTGTGGCATCGCGCGTGCTGGGGGAGATCCAGAAGGGCACCCTCAAGGCCCTCATCGATTCCGCCGTGGCAGAGTAGCGGGCAGGCCGTACCGTGAACAGCCCCTTCGCCGAAGCCATCCTGAACGGCTCGCTGCTCCTTGCCATCCCGGTGGCGCTCCTGGCCGGGCTGGTGTCCTTCCTCTCGCCCTGTGTCCTGCCGCTGGTGCCCGGATACCTTGGCTACGTCACGGGTTTGACCGGCGTGGATCTCCAGAAGCAAAAGCGCGGGCGCATGCTGGCCGGCATCGGCCTCTTCGTGCTCGGGTTCTCGGTGATCTTCGTGCTGCTTGGCGGCGCGTTCGGCCAGCTGGGCACGCTGCTCGCCGCCGGCCAGAACGCCTGGATCACCCAGCTGCTCGGAATCCTGGTGATCATCATGGGCGTGGTCTTCATGGGCGGATTAAGCTGGCTCCAGCGCGACGCCAAAATCCATGCGAAACCGCCCGCAGGACTGTGGGGCGCCCCGCTGCTGGGGATCACGTTCGGCCTCGGCTGGGCGCCGTGCATCGGCCCCACCTACTCCGCCGTCCAGCTGCTGAGCCTCTCCGGCGGTTCGTCCGCGGCGAAGGGGGCCTTCCTGGCGTTTGTCTACAGCCTCGGCCTGGGCATCCCGTTCCTGCTCATAGCGCTGGCAGTGCGCCGCGGCGCCGGCGTGATGTCCTTCTTCCGCAAGCACCGGCTCGCCATCCAGCGGACCGGCGGGGGAGTCCTGATCGTGCTGGGGATCCTGATGGCCACAGGACTGTGGGGCGCCTGGGTCACCCAATTGCAGTACTGGTTCCAAACCGACGTTAAGTTGCCGATCTGATGAGCGAGCGTGTGAAGTCCACCAACAACCGTCCGGCCGAGGAATCCCCCAAGGATCACGCACCCAAGGACGCCGCCCCGAAGGACGCAGCCCCGAAGGACGCCGCCCCGAAGGAAGGCCTGAAGGAGGCCAAAGCCAACGCGGCGCTGCCTGCCCTGGGCCCCGGCGGCATGCTCCGCTGGGCCTGGACGCAGCTGACCAGCATGCGAACGGCGCTGTTCCTGTTGCTGCTGCTGGCCGTGGCTGCGGTGCCTGGTTCGCTGTTCCCGCAGCGTCCGGCCAACCCGTCGGTGGTCACGCAGTACATCAAGGACAACCCGGACTACGGCAAGATCCTCGATTCGCTGCAGCTGTACGACGTGTACTCCTCGGCCTGGTTCTCGGCCATTTACATCCTGCTCTTCATCTCGCTGATCGGCTGCGTGGTGCCGCGCGCCATCGCACACTACCGGGCCATGCGCTCGGAGCCGCCGCGGACCCCGAAGCGGCTGTCCCGCCTGCCCGAGTACGGCACACTGGTGGTGCCCGCGGAAGCCGGCATCCCGGCGTCGGACGCTGTTGAAAACGCAGCGGCGCTGCTCAAGAAACGCGGCTACCGCGTTGCGGTAAGGCACGACGGCGAGCGGCCGTCGTTGGGGGCGGAGCGTGGCTTCCTGAAGGAAGTGGGAAACCTTGTCTTCCACACCTCACTGATCGGAGTGCTGGTCTCCGTGGCGGTCGGCGGCCTGTTCGGCTACAGCGGCCAGCGGATCCTCGTGGAGGGCGACACCTTCGTCAACACCCTCGTGGGCTACGACCAGTTCAACCCGGGCACCAACTTCCAGAGCAGCCAGCTCCAGCCGTACTCCATCCAGCTCGACAAATTCCAGATCAAGTTCGACCGGGAGTCCCAGGGCAAGTTCGGCCAGCCCATCGACTTCACGGCAGACGTCACCACGAAGGAAAACCCCGGGGCCCCGGCCAAGAAGGAAGTCCTCAAGGTCAACGAACCGGTGACGCTTGGCGGCACCAGCATTTACCTGACGGGCAACGGCTACGCCCCTGTGGTAACAGTGCGCGACGGCAAGGGCAATGTCGCCATGCACGGGCCCGTTGTCGCCAAACTGCAGGGCGACAACTACTACTCCTCCGTGGTGATCAAGGTTCCGGACGCGAAGCCGGACCAGCTGGGCTTCGCCGGGTTCTTCCTGCCCACGGCCTTCGTCACCGATGAGGGAATTTCCTTCAGCGGCGATCCGGAACTGATCAACCCGCAGCTGAGCCTGAACTCGTACTACGGCAACCTCGGCCTCGACAAGGGTGCCCCGCAGAATGTGTTTGAACTCGACGTCAAGGACCTGACGCCACTGAATGCCCGCAACCTGGCGACCAAGGGCATCACACTCGCCCCGGGCAGCACGTACACCCTGCCGGACGGCAAGGGCTCCATCAGCTTCGACGGCGTGAAGCGCTATGTCGGCGTCGATATCCACCACAATCCGGGCCAGCTGTCGGCACTGATTTTCGCGCTGCTTGCAGTGGCCGGCCTGGTGATCTCCCTCTACGTCAACCGGCGCCGCGTCTGGGTGCGGACGGGCAGGCACGAGGACGGGCGCACCATGGTGGAATACGGCCTGCTGGCCCGCGGCGAAGACCACCGGCTGGCCGGCGAGGCCGCGGCGATCCGCGGGCTGCTGCAGCGCGAGTGGGGCCTCGACCCGGACGGGCCCGGCACACCATCTTCCAATTCCTCACCAGCAGGCTCGGCTGAGCCGAAGAAGGACCGGTAATGTTCCCCATCAACGAAACCATGGGCCAGTACAGCGAGCTGTTCATGCTCCTCGCGGCTGGCACCTACACGGTGGCGTTCATCGCCTTCGCGTGGGACCTGGCCAAGAGCAGCAGGGCCCTCCGTGCCGTCGACCTGAAGGCGGCCGCCGCGGCGTCCCCTGAGAGCCCGTCGGACACCGGCGCGAAGGTTCCGGTGGCAGCAGGCGCCGCGGGTGCTGGCCGGGATGCCGGGCGTGCCGAGGGGCACCTTGCCGGACCGGCCGGCCGTGCCGAGCGGCCGTCGTCGTCCGTTTCCGCCAAGGCGCAGGGCACCGGCGGCGCGGCAGGGCAGACGGCGGACGCCAGCATGAGCTACGGCGGCGAGCGCCGTGCCCCCGCCCGCGTGGCTGTCGCACTGACCATCCTGGGCGCCGCCATTCACGCAGCGGGCGTGGTAACCCGTGCCATCGGCTCCGGGCGCGTGCCGTGGGGCAACATGTACGAGTTCCTGACCACCGGCGCGTTCGTGGCCGTGGCTGTGTTCCTCGTGGTGCTGATCCGGCGCGACCTGCGGTTCCTGGGCACCTTTGTGGTGGGCCTGGTGATCATCATGCTGGTGGCTGCCTCCGTGGCTTACTGGACCCCTGTGGGCCATCTCGTGCCGGCTCTGCAGAGCTACTGGCTGATCATCCACGTCTCCATTGCCGTGCTTTCCTCGGCGCTGTTCACCCTGACGTTCGCGATGTCCGCGCTGCAGCTCGTGCAGTCGCACCGGCAAAGGACCATCGCGGCAGGAGGGGCGGACAAGCTGGGCTTCATGCGCCTGGTGCCGTCCGCGTTGAGCCTGGAGAACCTCTCCTACCGCATCAACGCGATCGCCTTCATCGGGTGGACCTTCACGCTCATGTTCGGGGCCATCTGGGCTGAGAAGGCCTGGGGGCGCTTCTGGGGCTGGGACACCAAGGAAGTGTGGACCTTCGTGATCTGGGTGGTCTACGCCGGCTACCTGCACGCCCGGGCAACGCGCGGCTGGACAGGAACCCGCGCGGCCTGGCTGTCCATCGTGGGCTACCTGTGCGTGGTTTTCAACTTCACCATCGTGAACCAGTTCTTCAACGGCCTGCACTCCTACTCGGGGCTGTAGGGCGGCCACCCGCGTTCGCCGCGTTCGCCGTTTGCCACAAAGGGCCGCTCAGCTTGCTGCTGGGCGGCCCTTTCCGGCAAACGGGCGGGTCTACCGTGGGGGCGGCTTGGTCCGGCCGGGCCTCCACCCCCGTTCCGTCAGTGCCGCCCGCACCCGGGTCACAGCGTTGGGTTCCATCCCTGGGGAGAACGGGTCCAGGTCCCACTGGGTCAGGACGACGACGAGCCAGCCGAGTCCGCGGGCATTCTCGTCCCGGAAGATGTCGCTGCGCCGCTGTGCGGGAGTTGCGTGGTGGCCGCCGTCGTACTGAATGGCGATCCTGAATTCCTCGTAGGACATGTCCGGATCCTGAATCCAGCCGCCCGTTTCATCGAACATGGGCACATTGATGGCAGGCTCGGGCAGACCAGAGCGCACCAGCAGGAGGCGGAGCTCGGTCTCCTTGGGCGAATCGGTGTCCGCACGCATCAGTGCCCTGGCCTGCGTCGCCTTCCGGTATCCCGGCCGGCCCGCCTTCGTGGCGAGGTACGCGTCCAGTGCAGCCGGCGTGGACAGGGCTCCTCTGCGCCGGAACAGGAAATCGCCGGCAATGACCAGTTCATCCAGGCTCAGGACGCCTGCTAGGTCGAACCAGGTGCGCAGCGGAGACGTGCAGGCCATTGGCCGGCCCGCCGTAATTTCATCGGGCGCAAGGACGGATTGGTGCCCCACCACTTCCTTGCGCCTCACGGCCCGGGTCCCGGGCTGGCACGTCAGGTGGATGGCAGGCCTTCCGTGAGCGGGGGAGACGAGGCCACGCGGCAACGGAAAGCCCCACAGCACAGCGGCCGTGACATGGCTGACGACGGCGCCCGTGGCCAAAGCGAGCGCCCGGGCCCGGATTTTCAGCGTCATGTCGGTCGCAGCCGGAACCCGGACGCCGTGGCACGGGCTGGCCAGGTCCTGGGCCCGGGAGCGCCGCCGTGTCAGGCCGGCGGCCTGTGCCTGTTTCACGGTGAACGGCTGGCCGGACAGGGCTTGGGGGAGCGGTACGGGGCGGGGCATGACTGCATTCTCGTACCCCGGGGAGACCGGCAAGGCGTTATCCACACAACAGTTGCCATGTGGAGGAAGGGTGCTCCGCCGCCGTTTGCCAGAAAGGGCCGCTCAGCAGCGTGCTAAGCGGCCCTTTTCGGCAAACGGGCACGTGCTCCGGGCAGGAGTCAAAACGTGGCAGGCAGTGGAAGCGCCCTGTTCTAGCTGGGTTCGGGTTCTACTTGGCTTCGGGGTTTCCCTCGGCGCTGGCATCTCCGGCACCCGACGCCCCGGATTCACCTGTGCCGCGGGATCCGTCGTCGTTTTTGGCCTTTTTGGCTTCGAGGTCGTCCTTCAGCTTGCGCTGCCGCTCCGCTTCGGCCTGCTTGCGGCGGCGCTGTTCCAGGTTGCGGAGGAAATCGGGGTCGTCGTCAGGCGCCGTGGGATGGGCGTAGGCCCGCCGGATCGGCGCCTCATAGCGCGGGCGCCCGATCAGGAACCACAGGGCGGCGCCGACGATGGGAAGAAGGACAACGATGAGGATCCATGTTGTTTTGGAGAACCCTCGGGTAAGGCTCGCATCAGTCCGGATCACGTCCACCAGTCCGTAGACGTAAATGGCAAGAACGGCGACTGCAATGGCAACACGGAGCATGCATTCAGTCTAGCTCTCACATGCCCTGGCGGAGATTACAGTATGTGCACGGCCAGTGCCAGAGATTTCCGGCAACCGGGCACCGTGGTTTTGGGGCGTGCGGAGGGGCGCAGGCTTCGTTCAGGGATGGCGGCTAAACTTGGATAGTGGCTTTTGTGAAATACTCCCTGATCCGTCTCGCCCTCTTTGTGCCGCTGTTCGCACTCTTCGTGTTTCTGCAGTTGGGCTGGCTCCTGGCCGTGATCTGCGCCGGACTCATTTCCTTTGCCATCAGCTACCTTTTCTTCCAGAAGCAGCGGGATGCGGCGACGGCCTCGTTGCATGCGCGGTTCTCCGGCCGGGCCAAGCCCCTGCGCACCGCCGGTGAAGTAGCCGACGCGGAGGCCGAGGACCGCCTGACCGACGCCCACCCGGACGTCGCCGTCCGAAACGAAATCCCCAAGAGCGACACACCCAACAGCGAAACCCGGAACGGCAAGGCCAGGAACCAGGAAGCGTAGTACCCGCCGGGCCGGCTACGTCCCGTGGCTCAGGATCAGCCCCAGCGAGAACAGCGCAGCGTAGCCGAGGTTGATGAGGCCGGTCTGCTTCAGGACCGGAATGAGGGTCTTGCGCTTCCGGCCATTGATCATCAGCCAGGCAGGCATGAGGCTGGCCGGGATGAGCAGCAGGACAATCAGCATCCAGGGCCGCGTGGGCGCCAGGATCACCACGAGCAGGATGGCGACGGCGAGCATCAGCACGTAGCTTTCGCGGGCATGCTTGTCGCCCAGCCGCACGGCCAGGGTGCGTTTTCCGGCCTGGATGTCGGACGGGATGTCGCGGACATTGTTGGCCATCAGCAGGGCGCAGGCAATGAGGCCGGTGCCGATGGCGCCGATGACGGCGGGGAGGCTCAGCTGCCCGGCCTGGGTGTACGTGGTGCCGAGGGTTGCCACGAGTCCGAAGAAGACGAACACGAAGACGTCGCCCAGGCCCATGTAGCCGTATGGGTTCTTGCCCCCGGTGTAGCCCCAGGCCGCCATCACGCAGCCGGCGCCGACGAGCAGCAGCCACCATGTCTGGGTGAGGATGATCAGGACCAGACCAAACAGCATAGCCACGCCGAAGGCCCCGAAGGCAGCGTATTTGACGTGCTCCGGGGGCGCCGCGCCGGATCCGACCAGCCGGAGCGGTCCCACACGGTTTTCGTCCGTGCCGCGGATCCCGTCAGAGTAGTCGTTGGCGTAGTTGACACCGACCTGCAGCAGCAGCGCCACGAGGGCCGCCAGAATGGCGTTGAGCGGGCGGAAGGCACCCATCTCAAATGCGGCCGCCGTGCCGATCGCGACAGGGGCGATCGCTGCGGGCAGGGTGCGGAGCCGGGCGCCTTGGATCCATTGTGCGGCTGTGGCCACGGTGAGTACCTCGTGTTGGTTGGGTGGAACGTTGCCTCGCAGGTTGCGCGGCAGGAGCAGTGCGGAAACCGCCGCGGCGCACGTGAGCCCGCCGCGGCGCGGAACTAGTCTATTTTCCCTGATGTAGGGCGTGCAGCCGTTCAATCATGGCGAGCCTGTCGGGTTTGCCGTTGGGCAGCATGATCAGGCGGCTGGCTGGAAGCACGGTCTTGGGGGCCAGCAGGCCCAGCGTCCGGTGCCATTCCTCAGCCAACGCGGCGCCGTGAGCGCCATCCGCGGCTCCGGATAATGGACCGGAGACCGCAACATAGGCGGCCACGGCCTGCCCCCATTTCGCGGACTGGACCCCGGCCACGAAGGCCGCCTTCACGCCGTCGAACTTCTCCAGCTCTTCCTGCACGTGGGCGGCGGAGACCTTGATGCCGCCGGTAATGATGACGTCGTCGGCGCGGCCCAGAACGGTGAGCCGGCCGTCGGCGTCCAGCGTTCCGAGATCGTTGGTCCGGTACCAGCGGACTCCCTCCTCGTCGATGAAGGCCTCCGCCGTCTGCCCGGGGGCATTGAGGTAGCCGGCCGCCAGGGTGGCCCCGCCAAGGTGGATGCGCCCGTCTTCCGCCAGCCGGAGCGCGGCACCTTCGAGCGGAAAGCCGTCATACACGCAGCCGCCGCAGGTTTCCGCGGCACCGTAGGTGGTGATCACCCTGATGCCGGCGTCGCGGGCTGAGTCCAGGAGGGCCGCCGGAGCCGGGCCGCCGCCGAGCAGGATGCCGTTGAAGCGGCGCAGAACCGCGAGTGTGGCCGCCGTCGGGTTGGCCAGCAGCCGCTGCAGCTGCGTGGGCACCAGGGACGTGAAGCGGATGTTGTCCGTCAGTTCCTGTGCCGCGGCCGTGAAGCCGTCCACGGTGAACCCGTTGGACAGGTCCATGGCCCACGGCCTCGTCCCGGCGAACAGCGAACGCACCAGCACCTGCACGCCCGCGACGTACTGCACGGGCAGGGCCAGGAGCCACTGGCCTTCGCCCTTGAGCGCGAAAGCCGTGGCCATCGACGAGGCAGCGAGGGCGTCCACCGTCAGGACGGTGGCTTTGGGAGTGCCCGTGGAACCGGAGGTGCGGACCACCACGGCTGCGCCCTCGACGCCGGTGTTCTCCACCAGGGAAACCACCGGATCACCATTGGGTCCCGCGGAAAGCTCGACGGCGGGGCCCTCACCGTGGAGGGCGGCAGCAAGAGCCTTCAGGGCTGGTTCGATGTTCACGGGGTCCGCCTTGGTGAAGTGTGCTGTGGGGCTGGGGTCATGGGGCTGTCTTTACGTCGTTCCGAGCCGGGCTCAGCAGTCCTGCCGGCTCAGAAGTAGTACGGGAACCTGGACCACTCCGGATCCCGCTTCTCGAGGAACGCCTCTTTGCCTTCCACCGCTTCGTCGGTCATGTAGGCCAGGCGGGTGGCTTCACCCGCGAAGACCTGCTGGCCCGCCAGGCCGTCGTCGGCAAGGTTGAATGCGAACTTGAGCATGCGGATGGCCTGCGGCGACTGCCTGGCGATGTCCGCGGCGTATTCAAGCGCCACGTCCTCGAGCCTTTCGTGGTCCACCGCCTCGTTCACGGCCCCCATGCGGACCATGTCGTCGGCGGAGTACTCCCGGGCGAGGAAGAAGATCTCGCGGGCTGCCTTCTGCCCGATCTGGCGGGCCAGCAGCGCGGAGCCGTAGCCGGCGTCGAAACTGCCCACCGTGGCATCGGTCTGTTTGAACTTGCCGTACTGGCGCGAGGCGATGGTGAGATCCGCGACCACGTGCAGTGAGTGGCCCCCGCCGGCTGCCCAGCCGTTGACGACGGCGATGACCACCTTGGGCATGGTCCGCATCAGCCGCTGCACTTCCAGGATGTGGAGGCGCCCGGCGCGGGCCGGGTCGATGGTTTCCTTGGTGTCGCCGGCCGCATAGCGGTACCCGTCCCTGCCCCGGATCCGCTGGTCCCCGCCGGAGCAGAACGAGTGCCCGCCGTCCCTGGGGGAAGGGCCGTTGCCTGTGAGCAGTACGGTGGCCACGTCCGGGGTCATCCGGGCGTGGTCCATGGCGCGGTAGAGCTCATCAACCGTGGCGGGGCGGAACGCGTTGCGGACCTCGGGGCGGTTGAAGGCGATGCGCACAGTGGGCAGATCCCGCACCACGCTGCCGGATGCATCCCGCTCCACCTGCCGGTGGTAGGTCATGTCCTGGAAGTCGTCGAAACCTGACACGGTGCGCCAGCGCGACGGGTCGAACACATCGGATACCTTGGCGGGGATTTCGTTGCTCACCGTCCAAGTCTAGTAATCGTGTCAGCTGATGCAGAACTCGTTGCCCTCGGGGTCCGCCATGGTGTGCCAGGAATGCGGCCCCTGGCTGGCGGTCCACAGGAAGGTGGCGCCACGGGCCTCAAGCTCCCGGCGGACCTCGTCCTTGTCCCGGTCTCCGATCCTCACATCCCAATGAATGCGGTTCTTGAGCGTCTTCTGTTCCGGGACAGTCTGGAAGAGGATGCGCCGCTCGGGCGCCTTGGCCTCGAGTTCCTCCACGGGCCGGATCGCCGCCCCGTCCTTCCAGACCAGCCTGCCGTTGTGGGTCACGGTGTCCGCGTCGCTGGCGAAGCCCTGCTCGATCATTGAGCGGATGAAGTCCTCGTCCTGCGGCTCCACCGCCCACTCGAGCGTCTCAGCCCACCAGTCGGCGAGGTCATGCGGATTCTTGCAGTCGACGGCGATCTGAATGTTGAGTCCCATGGGACAAAACTACGACGGCGGCCGGACCGCCCGATAGGGGGCAACGTGCGCTTGCTATGGGGCGCGAGGTGGCATTTCACGGCAGTGCTGCCCGGCCAACACTGCCGCCAACTGCCGTCTCGACGGCCGGCCCGGCAGGAGGCTAGCCCTGCAGCTGCTGCATCTGATCAAGCAGTTCCGGCGGGATGCTGTACAGGAAGATGGCGGCCAGCAGGTTCTTGGCGGCGTGGACGAAGTAGGAGAACATCAGGTTCCGCCCCGTCCATACATAAACGAACACGAGCGTCGCGCCCATGGCCAGGTACGGCATCAGGGCCGTCAGCGTGAGTGCCTCCTGACCCACGATGTGGAGGGCGGCGAACAGCACGACCGACAGGGCGCAGCAGATCCAGATATTGACGCGGCGGCTGAGCTTGCCGATGAGCAGGTGCCGGAAGATGTACTCCTCCACAAACGGGCCCACCACGACGATAAGCGGCACCATGAGCCACGCCGGAACCTGCTGTATGAGCTCCTGGAGCCCGGCCTGGTTCACAGACGTCTCCGTGGTCCCGCCAAGAACCACGAGGATTGCGGTGAAAATCATCATGGCGATGACAGCCAGCGGCACCATGGCGGCCGTAAACCATGGCCTGGTGGCCAGCACCCTGAGGTCGCGCGCCACGACCTGCCGGGCGGCGAAGAGTGCCAGGATGCCGACGCAGCCGTAGAACACGAGGTTCACTGCATACGAGGCGACGGCGGGCGTCGGGGCGAGCAGCCGGAGCAGCGGCAGGAGCAGTTCCCCGGCTACTGCGAAGAAGGCGGCAATGGCCACATAGAGCCCCACGGTGGTGAAGTCGAGCGGCGAAAACCGGTAAAGTTCCGGGCGCGGAGCGGGCAGGGTGCGGCGGGTTGTCACCATGCCTCCAGCCTAGCCCCGCGGACGACGCTTCGGATCTTCGGCCGGAACCGCGTGCACGCCTTCGTTCAGACCAAGTGGCCGCCCCCGGCGCCCAGCACTCGGCGCCCGCGTGGCAGGCCCCGCGTTGCAGTGGCCAAGATGCTCCCGTTAGAATATTCGGTATGCCTAACTTTCTGTTTCGGTGCGCCAAAGTAGTCCGCCGAACCGTTGCCCTCCGGAGCGCTTCCACGCGCCCGGGTTCCGGCACGTCTGTTTCCCGTCCAACTGAGCGCACCAGCTCCGCAAATTCGCGCGTAAAGCGGGCCGGCGGGCTGAAGTCCGCAGCCGCCGTCGTGCTTCTTGCCCTGTCACTTACCGCATGCGGTGGCAACGCCGCCGGCAATGGCGACGACGGCCGGCCGGTGGTGCTGACCACGTTCACGGTGCTGGCTGATGTGGCGAAGAACGTTGCCGGCGACAAGCTCCGCGTGGAGTCCATCACCAAGGCCGGGGCGGAGATCCATGGCTACGAGCCGACGCCGGGGGACATCCGCAAGGCATCGCAGGCCGACCTTATCCTGGACAACGGACTGAACCTGGAAGCCTGGTTCGCGCAGTTCGTGGAGGGCATCGACGTGCCCCACGCCGTGGTGAGCGAGGGCGTGGACCCCATGTCCATCAGGGAGGACGCGTACCAGGGCAAGCCGAACCCCCACGCGTGGATGTCGCCGCTCAACGTCCAGATCTACGTTGACAACATGGTCAAGGCCTTCTCCGAGCTGGACCCGGGCAACGCGGCCGTGTTCGAGGCCAACGGCAAGGCGTACAAGGCAAAGCTGCAGGCTGTGCAGGACGAGATGAAGGCCAAGCTGGCCGCTGTCCCCAAGAACCAGCGGGCGCTCGTCACGTGTGAGGGTGCCTTCTCCTACCTCGCCCGCGATGCCGGCCTCCAAGAGGTGTACATCTGGGCGGTCAACGCCGAACAGCAGGCCACGCCGCAGCAGATCACCGAAGCCATCGGCTTCGTGCGGAAGAACAAGGTGCCGGCCGTCTTCTGCGAATCGACGGTGTCGGACGCCCCCATGCAGCAGGTGGTGGAAGCCACCGGCGCCAAGTTCGGCGGCGTGCTCTATGTGGACTCGCTCTCCGAAGCCGACGGCCCCGTTCCCACCTACCTGGATCTCATCAAGCACGACTCCAAGGTGATCACTGCCGCACTGAATGGGGGCTCGTCATGAGCATGCACGTGGCCCGCCGGCACGCACCCCCGGAGCAGTCCGCGCCGCCACCTGCCATCCAGGTGGCGGGGGTGACCGTGCACTACGGCGAAGTGCTCGCGCTGGATTCCGCTTCGCTGAGCCTCGAACACGCCAGGATCTGCGGCCTCATCGGCATGAACGGCTCGGGAAAGTCCACGCTGTTCAAAGCCATCATGGGCATGATCAAGCCCGACGCCGGGCGGGTGCTGATCAACGGCGCACCGCCGGCCAAGGCACGCAAGGAGGGCGGCATCGGCTACGTCCCGCAGAGCGAGGACGTGGACTGGCAGTTCCCGCTGTCCGTGCGGGACCTGGTGATGATGGGCCGCTACGGACACCAGGGCTTCACCAGGCGCCCCTCCAAGGCTGACCGGGCCGCCGTCGACGAGGCACTGGACCGGGTGGAACTCTCAGAGTTTGCGGGCCGGCAGATCGGCCAGCTCTCGGGCGGGCAGAAGAAGCGTGCCTTTGTGGCGCGGGGAATCGCCCAGGGCGCCACCATCATGCTCCTCGACGAGCCCTTCGCAGGGGTGGACAAGCGCTCGGAAGCCACCATCACGCGGTTGTTGCGCGAGCTGGCCGCTGACGGCTGCACCATCCTCATCTCCACCCATGACCTCCACGCCCTTCCGCAGCTGTGCGATGAAGCAGTCCTCCTGATGCGCAAGGTGCTGATGCACGGGGCTCCGGATGTGGTGCTGCAGCCAGAGAACCTGGCCATGGCCTTCGGACTGGACGTCCTGAACCGGGACGGCGCAGAAAACCGGGATGCCGCAAGCACCCCGGAGACCGCAGGCAACCGGGACGGCCGGGCCGTTGCCCACGAGTGGGGGATCTGAGCATGGACCTCGTCTCCCTCCTCACCGAACCCCTCGGCTATGACTTCATGGTCCGGGCCATCCTCACCACGGCGCTCGCCGCCGTCGTGTGCGCGGTCCTGAGCTGCTGGCTCGTCCTGATCGGCTGGTCGCTCATGGGCGACGCCGTCTCCCACGCCGTGCTTCCCGGCGTCGTGCTTGCCTACATCGTGGGGGCGCCGTTCGCCCTCGGTGCGCTGGTGTTCGCGCTGATTGCGGTGACCCTGATCGGGGTGGTCCGCAACACGAGCAGGGTGAAGGAGGACGCCGCGATCGGAATCGTGTTCAGTTCCCTGTTCGCCCTGGGACTCGTGCTGATCTCCGTGACCCCGAGCCAGACGGACCTGAACCACATCATTTTCGGCAACCTGCTGGGCGTCAGCATCCCGGACCTCATCCAGGTGCTGGTGCTGGGCGTGGTGGCGTTCGCCATTCTCATCCTGAAGCGCCGCGACCTCACCCTCTACGCATTCGACCCCACGCACGCGCACGCCATCGGGCTGTCACCGAAGCGTCTCGGCGCCCTGCTCCTGGGGCTGCTGGCATTGACGTCGGTGGTGGCGCTGCAGACCGTCGGCGTGGTGCTGGTGGTGGCCATGCTCATCATTCCCGGGGCCACGGCGTACCTGCTGACCGACCGGTTCTCGCGCATGCTGGTGATTGCCCCGTCCATTTCGGCGGCGTGCTCGATTGCCGGCATCTACTTCAGTTACTACCTGGACACGGCATCGGGCGCCATGGTGGTGCTCACGCAGGGCGCGGTCTTCGCCGTCGTCTATCTGTTCAGCCCCCGCCAGGGGCTCATCGGCACCCGGCTGGCCAAAGCCCGCCGCAGGAAGGCTGCGGTGCTCGCCGCCTAAACAGCGGCCGACGGCGGACCCGCGGCTTGGGCGCGGACGCTCCGACGGTGGAGGCCCGCCTTGAGGCGCGACGGTGAACCTTGACGGCACTGGCGCTGCCGGGCACTCTGGAAGGCATGAAGTCCTAATCAGCGGCGATGGCATATGGCCGGGTCGCATCCCGTTACCGGGCTCCGTAGATCACTTCCCCTGGACGGGACCGATCCGGGCCACCCTTCGGACTGCAAGGACTTCCCATGACTGAACACCCTTTCCGGGTAACGCAGACTTCCTCCGCTGCGCAGGCTTTCCGGGCCGAGCAGATGCGCCTTTCCGGCGTCCGGCACAGCTTCGGGGACCGCGAACTGTTTGACGACGTCGACTTGGTGATCTCCCCGGGGGAGCACGTGGCGATCGTCGGGGAGAACGGCGCCGGCAAATCCACTCTGCTGAAAATCCTCGCGGGGCTCGAGAAACCGCAAGCAGGCACGGCTGTCCGCCATGGACGGGTGGGTTACCTGGCGCAGACATCCGGGCTGCCGGAGGGGCTGACCGTGGCCGACGCCATCGACGAGGCACTGCGCCCGCTGCGCGACATGGAAGCCGAACTCGAGCGTCTGGAGAGGGGCCTCGCCACTGCCGAAGATTCGGGGCTGGAGGCTTACGGCAGCCTGCAGACGCAGTACCAGATGCGTGAAGGCTACGCCGCGGAATCACGGGTGGAAGCGGCGCTGGACCGGCTGGGACTTGGCGGTGTGAACCGCAAGCGGACCATGGGCTCGCTGTCCGGCGGGGAGCAGGAACGCGTGGCCCTTGCCTGCCTGCTGGCCGACCCCGCCGAAATCCTGCTTCTTGACGAGCCCACCAACCACTTGGATGCGAACGGCGTGGCCTGGCTGGAAACACGACTTGCCGCTCACCGCGGTACGGTGGTGGTCGTTTCCAACGACCGTGTCCTGCTCCGGAAGATCGCCTCCACGGTGATTGAAGTGGATGCCGAACGCGGCACAGTGAACCGGTACGGCAACGGCTACGACGGCTACCTGAAGGAGAAGCGGGCCGAGCGGCAGCGCTGGGTGCAGCAGTATCACGGCTGGGTCGACGCCGTGGCTGCCGAGCGGAAGCAGGCGGACACCGTCGCAACCACCATGGGCTACGCCCGCCGGCGCGACGGCGACAAAATGAGCTTCGACTACAAAGCCGGCACCTGGGAGAGCGCCGCCACGAGCAAGATCCGCAATGCCCGCGAGCGGCTCCGTCGTCTCGAAGCGAGCCCTGTCCAGAGGCCTCCGGAGCGGCTGAAGCTGGATGCGCGGCTGTCCGCGGATGTGGACGGCAGGCGCGGCGACGGCGGCATTGGCTCTGACGGTGCCGACCGGGAAAAGACCGGCAGGGAGGGCGCCGGTCGGGACGGTGGCGGCGCTGACGCCAGCGCCGCGGAACTGCGCGCCGCCGAACTGTATGGTACTGAACTGCGCGCCGCCGAACTGTATGGTACTGAACGTTATGGCGCCGTGTTTCGCGTTCACGGCGTGCGCGTCCCAGGCCGCTTGGACGTGCCCGCGTTCCGGGTGGATGCGGGGCAGAAACTCCTGATCACAGGGCCCAACGGAGCGGGAAAATCCACGCTGCTGTCCGTGCTGGCGGGGACGCTGGCGCCGGCCCAGGGCATGGTGGAACGCCCGGACAAGGTGGGGTATCTGCAGCAGGAACTCGAGCTGCCCAGACAACCGTCGCTGCGGCTGCTTCCCGCCTTCGCTGCCGGCCTGGGTGGCGACATCGACGACCACGCAGAGGCGCTGCTTCGGCTTGGCCTGTTCCGCGCCACTGAGTTCCACGTGCCGCTGGGCGGGTTGTCGGCCGGCCAGCAGCGGCGGCTTGCGCTGGCGAGGCTGCTTCTGGGGGATCACGACATCCTGCTGCTCGACGAACCGACCAACCACCTGGCTCCCGTACTCGTGGAGGAACTCGAAACCGCGCTCGCCGGGTTCGGCGGGACGGTGGTCATGGTGAGCCACGACCGCGCCCTGCGGCAGTGGTTCCGTGGCTGCGCCCACGGCCCCGCAGGCAGAGTTCGCGATTCTTCGGGATCAGCGGTCACAGGCACGTGGCTGCAATACACGATGGACGGCGGAGCGATCGCCCCGGCCCCACCGACGGCATAGGTTCACCGACTGCACAGCCGGGCACGTGCCCGGAAACGGTCCGTGGCCCGGAAACGCCAGCGCCAGTGCTGGCGGCCTGCGGCCGCCGGCACTGGCGCCAGCGTGAAACGGTGAACTAAAAATGTGACCCCGTCGGGTTTTACCGGAAGATGTCGTTGTAGGTTCCCATGATGATGCGGTCGCCAGGGGTCGATTTCCGGATGTAGTCGACAACTGCCCAGTCATCGAGGGAGATGCAGCCCGCCGTCGGGACTTTGTTCATGTGCAGGAAAATGGCGAAGCCGGCGTCCTGCACGATGTTGGGGCGGTTGTAGTTGACCACCACACCCTGGCGGTAGTCATGCGAGGCGCGCGTGGCGAAGTACCACATGTTCTCGTCCCAGCCCACCCATGAGTAGGACTCGAAGTACTTGTTGTACGTCGGGGTCCAAGGGTTTCCGCCCCAGCGGGAGTTAGGGTTCAGAGTCCGGTAGGCGAGCTTCGTGCCGGGGTTGCCCAGCCCGAATGCCTCCGTCACCGAGTAGGAACCGGTGGGAGAGTAGAGGTAGCGGGTCGGACCGGAAGGAACTCCCGGCGGCTTGAACCCGGAGGCGCCCACGTAGCCGTCGGTCTTCCAGTCCGCAACGTACAGACCGGCCACCCGGACGCAGTAGACGTTGGTGGCATATGACTGCTTGTAGCCCCCGGTGTAGGTCAACAGGACCCGGTTTGCACCGTACGCGGAGTACTTGGTCTTCCCATTGTTGAGCTTGGCGCACGTGGTCATGGCGTAGATCCGCGTGCCTGCCGCCGGTGTCCAGCCGATGTAGCCGCGCTGGAACGACTGGACGCACTGCCCGGGGATGCACTTCTCGTTCGCCGTGGGATATCCCAGGCCGCTGCGCATGGCGCCGACGCGCAGATACCTGGCGCCGATGCCGCCCTTTGTGATCCAGGCGCCGCTTGCCGGGGACCAGAACACAATGGCGCCTTGGAAGGTCTGGAGGCAGCCGCCGGACGGCTTGCCGCAGGCCACGTCGCTGGTGGGGTAGCCCATGAGTCCGTAGAGGCCGCCCATGCCCACCCACCGGGCATAGTAGAGCCCGCTGACGACGCGTGCCCTGGTGGCGGGGCTCCAGTAGATGTATGCCTTGGCAAAGACCTGGACACAACCGCCGTCACGGAGGCCGCACATTTCCTTGGACAGCGGAAGTCCGACCACGCTCACCGCCCCCAGCGAGTCCCAGCGGCTTCCGATCGCGCCCTTCAGCCAAATCTGGAAAACGCCCTTGCTGGACGACGCCAGCATCCTGCCGGTGGAAAACTTTTGAACAGTTCCTCCGCTGACAGCTACTTCATCCGTGACGGGATAGCCGAAGAGACGGCCGCGCCCATTCGCATACCAGTAAGGTCCCGTCCGGCCGGCGGCCTGCAGGACGGGATGCGCCCCCGTGGCCGCAGTCCAGTACATGGTTCCGCCCTTGAACGTCTGCCCGCAGAGACCTGCGCTGCAGATTTCGTTCGCGACGGGTGCGCCGAGAACGCCGGCAGCGCCGTTCATGGCCTGCCACTTCACGGCGATTGCGCCCTTGACGACGACGGGTGCAGGCTCGGCAGGCGGCTCCACCTTTGTTGTCGTCTTAGGGGGAGCTGAGGCCGACGGCGTTGCCGAGGGCGACGGGGTCACAGATGGCGACGCCGTTACCGGGGCTGGCTCGGCCGGGGTGGCAGAAGGAGTGGGCGAGGCCGACGGCGACGGCGACGGCGGCAGCGACTCAGTCGGCACCGGCGTCTCGGAGGCTGTCCCGGTGGGAGTCGGCCCAGGCGTGGCCGTGGCGGCGCCTGTCGCGTCAGTGGTCTGGGCCGGCGGCGTGGCGGTGGCGGAGTCTTCGGCGAGGGCGGGCGGGGCAGCAAAGGACCCGGCCGCGAAGCTCAGGAGCAGGGCAGCCGTCAGTATTGGTTTTCTCATGAAGCATCCTTTGCCGAGACAACCGGTTCGCACTGGCCTGCTGAGCCAGTGGTTTTCGCGAAGTTCTCGGCTGACACCTCAGCCGATTTCCCTGCCGGGACAGTTTCCGTGATCAGGGCGTGGCCCTGAACGGCAGCGCCTATCGTCACGGCTACCGCCACGGTGTAGGTCTTGGCCTTGTCCGAGGTGTTGACCAGGTTCCCCTTGAAGCTCCACGATCCGCCGGCGCCTGCGGTGCACGTGTGTTCCCGAAGGTCCTTGATGGCGTTCAGCGTGGTGGATACGTCGGTGGGCAAGGATGGTGGGTCGGTTGGCGGTGGGGGAATCAGCGGCGTCTCAGACGCCCCCGTCGCACCCGTTGTCGCCGATGATACGGGTGCCGATTCGCTGGCACCCGGCCCCGCAGGACCGGAGCCGCCGCCTGAACACCCGGCAACTGCAAGCAGCAAAGCTGCAGGCAGTAGTGCTCTTATTCTCATAGTCCCCCCTGAGGAATGGCACGAGTGCCACATGCCCACGCAGGCGGCGTGGTCGCAAGGAGGAGACGCACGTCACCCCCATGGTGCTCAGGGTATCCGGAATTGCCTCCGATCAGGAACGTTTTTATCCATTCGAAATACTTCGCGTGCCGGGATCGGCTGACCGGGGGCCGGAGGTGGGAGATGTTGCCCGCGTCACCGAGCGCCGGCGGGATCTTGTACGATGGATGCGCCGCGCGAACCTTCGATGCTTCATGAGTTTTGGCACGCATATGGCCCTCATAAGGGGTTTGAATGCGAATTATCTGTGCAAGAGCTCCAGTTTCCCCAATCGGCAAGATACCGACCCGCGGCAACACCACAACCTACAAGGAACAGCTGTGCCTCAAATTACCCCCACAGAACTTGAGAGCCGGACGGCCCCATCCGTCGCCGTCGACTCGACCCTCAGCGCCGAGGGCTACAAAAAGACCCTGGGCAGGCGCCACGTCACCATGATCGCCATGGGCGGCGCCATCGGCGTCGGCCTCTTCATGGGAGCCGGCGGGCGACTCGCCTCCACCGGCCCGGCGCTGATTTTCTCCTATGCCATTGCCGGCGTCATCGCCTACCTCCTCATGCGGGCACTGGGTGAACTCATCATGTACCGCCAGACGTCGGGCTCCTTCGTCAGCTACGCCGGTGAAATGTTCGGCAAGAAGGGCGCCTTCCTGTCCGGCTGGATGTACTTCATCAACTGGGGCATGACCGGCATCGCGGAACTGATCGCGATCGGCCTGTACTTCCAGTTCTTCTTCCCCAACGTCCCGGTCGAGGCGTCCGCCATCGCTGCGCTGGCCCTGCTGGTGGCGGTGAACCTGCTCAGCGTCAAGGCGTTCGGCGAGTTCGAATTCTGGGCGTCCTGCCTCAAGGTCGGCGCCATCCTGATCTTCCTGGCCGTCGGCACCTTCATGGTGCTCACCAACGCACAGGTGGGCGACGGCAACGCCTCCGTGGCCAACCTCTTCGCCGCCGAGGGCGGGATGTTCCCCAAGGGTGCCCTCGTCATGGTCCTGGTCCTCAACGCGGTGATCTTCGCCTACAACGGCATCGAACTCGTCGGCATCACCGCCGGCGAGATGCAGAATCCGGAACGCGAAGTGCCCAAGGCGATCCGCGCCGTCGTGCTCCGCATCGTGGTCTTCTACGTCGGTTCCGTGACGCTGCTCGCGATGCTCCTGCCGTCCGACCAGTACAAGGCCGGCGTCTCCCCGTTCGTCACCGTCTTCGGCCAGATGGGCCTCGGCTGGGTGGGCGATGTCATGAACATGATCGTCATCACCGCGGCGCTGTCCTCGTGCAACTCGGGCCTGTACTCGATCGGCCGGGTCTTCCGCACCATGGCCAACAACGGGCACGCCCCGCAGTGGCTCACCAGGATGTCCTCCCGCCACGTGCCATATGCCGCGATTCTTGCCATCGCCGCCTTCTACCTCGTGGGCATCCTGCTTAACATCTGGCTGGGCGGTTCGCACGCGTTTGACCTGGCCCTCAACACCGCGTCCATCGGCGTGATCTTCACGTGGGGCGCCATCTTCGCCAGCCAGATCGCGCTGCGCCACCGCAAGGGAGTCACGTCCAGCCTGCCGATGCCCGGTTCGCCGTGGACCAGCTGGGCCGGGCTGCTGGGTCTCCTGGCCATCACTGTGTTGATCGGGTTCGACACCATGACCAGCAAGAGCGGCGAGGTCTTCTACCTCGGACTCTGGACCCTGGCCACCATTCCGTTCTTCGCCGTGGTGCTGTGGCTGGGCTGGCAGAAGGTCAAGAACAACGAGCCCAGGAGCGAGCTGTACAGCTAGTTCCCTTCTGCCTGGGAGTACAAACGACGGCGGCGGACACCCCCCAAAGAGTGTCCGCCGCCGTCGTGGTCTATGTAAGTTTTAAGGACCTAATCGCGCTTGAATTCGTCCTTGACGTCTTCGCCGACCTTCTTGGCGTCGGCCACAACCTGGTCCTTCTGGCCCTCGGCCTTCAGGCGGTCGTTGTCCGTTGCGTTGCCCGCGGCTTCCTTGGCCTTGCCGCCGAAGTCTTCTGCTGCGTTCGAAATCTTGTCTCCGATACCCATGGTGTTTACCACCTTCCGTTGCCGGTTGATCTGACAAAGCCATTTCAGCCTAACACAAAGCATGCTTACTAATTCAAGGGGGTAAGCCGGCTGAGTGCCAATGTCCGACCCCGGCACTAGGCTCGGACCATGGATCACAGCACAAGCCTGACGCAGCACGTGAACGCCAGCCCGGAGAAAGTCTGGGCGGTGATCTCCGACATTCCCGGTTCGGCCGGAACCCTTTCAGGTGTGGAGTCCATCCAGATGGTCAGTGAGGGGCCTTATGGCGAAGGGACGCGCTGGAAGGAGACACGGTCAATGCTGGGCCGCCGCGAGACGGTGGAAATGTGGGTGGCCCAGGCGGATCCGCCCCGAAGCACCACGGTCAAGGCCCTTCAGGGCGGCGCGGACTACACCTCCCGCTTTACGCTGGCTGAGCGCGAAGGGGGAACGGACCTGACGCTGACCTTCGGCGCCGAAGTCCTCCGGCCCACCGTCGTCAGCAAGGTCATGATGGCGCTGTTCGGCAAGATCGGCATGAACGTCACGCGGAAAGCGCTGGCAAAGGATTTGGCCGAGATCGCCGCGAAAGCGGAGTCGCTGTAGTGCCGGGAGGGGCGGAACGCAAAGCCTCTCCCGGGAAGGCCCTGAAGGTGAGGCCGCCGCGCCTGACTCCCGTCCGGAGCTGGGCCTTCTGGCACCCCTCCTGGCGGCGCATCTTGGCCTCACAGTGGCGTAAGCCTGCCCCGGGCCGGTTGACCGCCGGAGCCTGCCGTGTAATCTTTATAGAACGAACGGTCGGTAGTTTATTCGTTTCCGGCCCAACCCCCTGCGTAAAGGATGTTCTCATGGTCGAGGCTTTTCTGGTTGGTGGCGCACGTACCCCGGTAGGGCGATACGGCGGTGCACTCTCGGGCGTCCGCCCCGACGACCTTGCAGCGCTCGTGGTCCGCGAAGCCGTGGCCCGTGCGGGGGTGGATCCGGACGCCATCGACGAAGTCATCCTTGGGAACGCCAACGGAGCCGGCGAGGAAAACCGCAACGTTGCCCGCATGGCCACCCTCCTGGCCGGACTTCCCCTCCATATCCCGGGCATCACCGTGAACCGGCTGTGCTCCTCCGGCCTCAGCGCCATCATCATGGCCAGCCAGATGATCAAGTCGGGAGCAGCGGACATCGTGGTCGCCGGCGGCGTCGAGTCCATGAGCCGCGCCCCGTGGGTACAGGAGAAACCACAGACAGCGTTCGCCAAGCCCGGGGAAATCTTCGACACTTCCATCGGCTGGCGCTTCGTCAACCCGGCGTTCAAGAAGGGCGAGCTTTCACGCGACGGCAAGATGACCTTCTCGATGCCGGAAACCGCCGAGGAAGTGGGCCGGGTGGACGGCATCTCCCGCGAGGACGCCGACGCCTTCGCGGTCCGTTCGCACGAGAGGTCATTGGCGGCCATCGAGGCAGGCCGGTTCAAGGACGAGATCGTCCCGGTCACCGTGAAGACGCGGAAGTCCGAAACCATCGTGGACACCGACGAAGGCCCCCGGCCCGGCACCACGATGGACGTCCTGGCCGGCCTCCGCCCGGTGATCCCCGGTGGCTCCGTGGTGACCGCCGGCAACTCGTCCACGCTCAACGATGGCGCCTCGGCGATCATCGTGGCCTCGGAAGCCGCCATCGAGAGGCTGGGCCTGACGCCCCGCGCCCGCATCATCGACGGCGCCTCGGCCGGCTGTGAGCCCGAAATCATGGGCATCGGCCCGGTTCCGGCCACCCAGAAGGTGCTCAAGCGGAGCGGGCTCAGCGTCGGTGACCTTGGCGCCGTCGAGCTTAACGAAGCGTTTGCCACCCAGTCGCTGGCGAGCATGCGGCGCCTGGGCCTGGATCCGGACATCGTCAACAACGACGGCGGTGCCATTGCGCTGGGGCACCCGCTGGGTTCCAGCGGGTCAAGAATCGCCATTACACTGCTGGGCCGGATGGAACGCGAGGATGCGCGGATCGGCCTGGCCACCATGTGCATCGGCGTCGGCCAGGGCACGGCCATGCTGCTGGAGCGCGTGTAGTGGCCGCCCCGGACGGCGCGAACGGACACTTGAGCACCCTGGAGTTCAGCACCCTGCTTGTCGAAGAGCGCGAGGACCGGGTGGTGGTGCTGCTCAACCGCCCCGAAGTCCGCAACGCGATCGACCAGGAGATGGTGGATGAACTGCATGCTGTCTGTTCCGCATTGGAAAAAGAACCCAAGGTTCTCATCATCGCGGGCACCGAGGGAGTGTTTGCCTCCGGCGCGGACATTGCCCAGCTCCGCGAGCGGCGCCGTGACGACGCCCTGCAGGGCATCAACTCAACCATTTTCGTCCGCATTGCCAAGCTCCCCATGCCCGTCATAGCGGCGCTGGACGGGTACTGCCTGGGCGGTGGCGCGGAACTCGCCTACGCCGCCGACTTCAGGATCGGCACGCCCAGCGTCCGGATCGGCAATCCCGAAACCGGCCTCGGAATTCTGGCTGCGGCGGGAGCCAGCTGGCGGCTCAAGGAACTGGTAGGGGAGCCGGTGGCCAAAGAGATTCTCCTGGCGGGCCGCGTCCTGCGCGCAGAAGAGGCGCTGGGGGTCAACCTGATTACGGAGATCCATGAGGCTCCGGTGCTGATGGACGGAGCCCACAGTCTCGCCGACCGCATCGCCCGGCAGGACCCGCTGGCCGTCCGGATCACGAAGTCCGTGTTCCATGCTCCGGCCGAGGCCCACCCGATAATCGACCAGCTGGCCCAGGGCATCCTCTTCGAATCGCAGGCAAAATTCGACAGGATGCAGGCGTTTCTGGACAAAAAACTGGATAAGCAGACAGCCAAGGAAACAGAGAAGAAGAAACAGCCATGAGCAACCAGACACCGCCCGCCAACCTTCCTGCCACGAGTTTTCCCGACCTCGTCGGAGTCCTCGGCGGCGGACGGATGGGCGCGGGCATCGCCCACGCCTTCCTCATCAACGGCGCAAACGTCCTGGTGGTGGAGCGTGATGAAGAATCCGCGGCAGCCGCCCGCGGACGGGTCGAGGCCGCCGCCGCCAAGAGCATTGAACGCGGCGCCGCGGACGGCAGCCTGGAGGACATGAAGTCCCGGCTCTCCGTAACAGCGGACTACAACGACTTCGCGGACCGCCAGCTGGTCGTTGAGGCCGTTCCGGAGGACTGGGAACTCAAGGTCACCTCCCTGCGGGGCATCGAGGAGCGCCTCGCGGACACCTCCTACCTCGCCTCCAACACGTCGTCCCTGTCGGTCAACGGACTGGCCCGCGAGCTGAAGCGCCCGCAGAACTTCCTGGGCCTGCACTTCTTCAACCCTGTGCCCGCCTCCACGCTCATTGAGGTGGTGCTCGGCGAACAGACGTCCCAGGACCTGGCCGAAGCAGCCAAAAGGTGGGTCCGGGCCTTGGGCAAGACCGCCGTCGTCGTCAATGACGCGCCCGGGTTCGCTTCCTCACGGCTGGGCGTGGCGATCGCACTCGAAGCGATGCGCATGGTGGAGGAAGGCGTCGCGTCTGCGGAGGACATCGACAATGCCATGGTGCTCGGCTACAAGCACCCCACGGGGCCGCTGCGGACCACGGACATCGTGGGACTGGACGTGCGGCTGGGCATCGCCGAATACCTTCAGTCCACGCTGGGGGAGCGATTCGCGCCGCCGCAGATCCTGAAGGACAAGGTGGCACGCGGCGAGCTGGGACGGAAGACGGGCAAGGGATTCTTCGACTGGGCCGACTGAGAAGGTTCCAGTCAGAGGGAGTTGAGCTTTTGCCTCAGCCCCTCCAACGCGGGATCGCGCAATGACATGAATGCCGGTTTCAGGAAGGGCTGCAGCAGTTTGAACGGCCCCTTGATGCTGAACTCGGCGGTGTAGAGGACGTCACAGCCGGGACCGGTGGATTTGACGTCGATGGAGTCAAACGACACCACGTTGTCGTTTTCGCCGCGCAGCTTGATGTGGTTGTCGAACAGTTCGATGACTTCGTACTCAAGGGACTGGCGCTTGCCGCGGAAGAGCGTCTCCGCGTGATAGCGGTGCCCCACGGCGACAGGCCCTGCCGTGAGCTTGTCCATTACCGCGGTACCGGGGTCCCATTCGCTCGTGTGCTCAAACGCCGACAGATAGGCGAAGGCCGTTCTTGCCGGCAGGGGAGCGCTGACTGTACCCGCGACCTTGATCATGGCATCAGCCTAGCGAGACAACACGAACAGCACACCTGCCTGCGGGCACGGGTTCGGCCCATTCGGCGCTGCTCGGCGAACTGGCCCGGTTTTCCGTTCTAAGACGCGGAAAACCGGACCAGCAGCGTGGGAGCAGGTCTCAAAAGCGGGCCAGTCCGGCAGTTACCGGTCCAGCGCCGCCTTGATGGACGCTGCGTAGCCCTGGGAATAGCCGGTTGCTGTCGGATGGAAGATGTCCATCTCCGTGCCGCAGGTATCCGAGGACACGCAGCCGGGCGGCAGGCCAACAATCCAGGGCTGCGCTGACCCGATCCCGTGTCCGGCAAATGCAGGAGAGACATCCACATAGTGGATACGGGCGGGAGAGCGGCCGCGGGTCGTTTCCGATGCGGCCCTTGTGACTGCACTGGCAATGACCAGGTTGAGTTGGTGCGTCAGTCCGTTGACGGTCTCGAGCACCTGATCACCGCCGGATTCGAAGAGCATCGGGTATCCGGTCACATAGATGTCCGCGTGGGGCGCCTTGGCCTGGATTTCGCGCAGCATTGCCAGGAGGCCTTGGAAGAATGGGCTCTCAGCAGGGTCGTTCAGGGCCTGCTGGAGGATGTAGGCCTTTTGCCCCAATGCATTCGTGCATGCCTCAGCCGTATCCTGCGTACACGTCAACAATGCCCCGATGGCGTCCAGGTCGTTGCCGCCCGCAGTGACCGTCACCAGGTCGACTTTCTTGTTCAAGGAGGCCAATTGGCTGTCCCTCACGATACGCGTGGTGGCGCCGGTACATGCCGTACTTGCCAGCAATGAAATGGACCGTTCGGTGTCCAAAATGGCCGGATAGCCTTGCTCGCTTCGTAAGCACGCATCGACATACGGGCTGGCGCCTTGGCCTGCGGCGAAGGAATCGCCGAGTGCCACATAGGTCTCAGATGCGTCGGCGGATGCCGGAGCAGCGGTCAGGCCCGCCGATAGGGCCAACGCGGCGAGGATGCCGGTGAAGCGGGCGGTACGGCGTCGGATCAGTTGTTTGGTTGTCACGATGAAGCCCCTCATTCAAGGAAACCAGGCACAGGCGCAGCGAATGCTGCAGGAAATCGACAAGCGATGACAAATGCCCGCCGCGTGGCGGGCATCAATAGTTTCGGCGCGGTGCGGCGCTCATTGCCCTAGCGTATGCCCGGCCGGGACGTATCTGCCCGACCTCGCGGTACCCGTTTTTCCCGCGTCGTGGGACAGTACTTGCTCCTGACCCCCTGCGGCTGGTGGGGAAGATGTGGTTAGCTATCTCCGTGAACGCGAGCAAGCAGGCACCGGTCAGCTGGGACGGTGCAGTAAACGCCTGGCGCGTGGCCGGTTCGGTCTACCGGATGGGCCGCCGGGAATGGCTCACGGCTGCCGGCTGGCAGGAGGCGTACGACGACGGCGTCCGCACCGTCATCGACCTCCGCAATGCCGCCGAACGCCTGCCCCGGGCCACCGACCCCGAAGTCGGTGAAGCCCTCGCTGCCTTCGACGTGGTGCATGCGCCCACAGAGGACCCGGACCATCTCGAGTTCAAGGCACTCTGCGTTCCCTACCTCAACGATCCGGCCTGCTACGCCGCCAATGCACGGTTCTTTCCGGAGAGGCTGACAGCCGTGTTCAAGGCCGTGGCGGCCGCGTCGCCCAACGGTGTCGTGATCCACTGCTCGGCTGGGCGTGACCGCAGCGGCATGGTGGCGGCGATGCTCCAGGACCTGGCGGGCGCCACCGACGACGACATTGTGACGTCCTACCAGGCGGCCATGCGCGGAATCAACGAGCGCCACCGAATGCGCTCCACGCCGCATCCGCACGAGCGGTACTTGGACGAAGAGGAACTTTTGCCGCTCCTGGAAAGCCGCGGGGCCGGCGTCCTGGAGTTCGTCCGGTCGCTCGACACCCGGGAGTACCTCCTGCGGCACGGTGTCACGGTGCCGGAGCTGGAAGCAATTCTGTCCGTCCTCGGCGCCAGGGTCAGCCTGTGACCTTGTCCGGCGCCGGCGCCGCAGCCGGCCGCGGGTTCGGCCGGCAGGCTGTTGCCCTGGGTGTGGCGGCGATGGCGGTCTTTGGGTCCACCGCCGTTTCAGTGCCGGCTTTCGCCGCAGTGGAAAGCCCGACGCCGGCGGTCACCAGCGGGGTCAGCAAGCCCGGCGTTGTTGGTCCCGGAGGCGGCGGACCCGGCAGCGCGGGTCCCGCAGAGGGCGATCTCGCAGAGGCCGTGGCAAGGGACCTGGGTATGACCCTGGCGGAGTTTAACGCCGCGGGTGCGCAGGGAAAGCGCGCGGCCGACGCCCTGCCCGCTCTCAGGAAGCTGCCGGGCTTCACGGCGGTCAGGCTGCACGCCGGCCGTATTCTGGTCGAAGGCTCCGGCGCGGAGCTGCAGAAGGTCGTCGCCGGAATCAATGCGGCTGATGAAGCGGGCAGGAACGAATTCGTGGTCGTCGCACCCGGCATCAAACCGGCCCCCGAGACACCCCAAACGGGGGCAAGGCCAGCTGAGGGCGCTTCCGAGAGGGACCTCAAGGCTTCCAGTGTCGAACAGCTTTACCAGGCCTACCTGCGTCATGTCGGGCCGACGGGTCTTCAGTCCGTGGCCGTGGCCGACGGGACGTTCATCATCCGCACGGGCGGGGACAACTCACCCGAGAATGCAGGGCAGGCCGGCGGGCACCCCGCGGAAGAGGCGGCAGAGCCCGGCGGCGAGCAAAGCATGTCGCCGTCAGAATTCGTGGCCCGGTACGCCAACGTCGTGCTGGAGAAGGGCGCACCGCTGGTCAGCGAGGAGGACTTCCTCGGCGGTCAGGGATACAGGATCGACGGAGGCGGGGTGGTCTGCTCCGCGGGGTTCAGCGCCTTCAGTCCGGCGGGAGAGCCCCTGGTGCTCACGGCAGGGCACTGCGCGGATGACGGCGCCGCCAGGCTTGCCGAGGTCACGCTTCCGGCGGGTGAACCTGCGGCCGGCTCCGTGGCGGACAGCGGCGTTACCGGAGAGCTGGGGACGTTCGGCTTCAGCCAGTTCGGCGGCCCGGGGAACTCCCGGATCACGGGCGATGTCGAAAACCCGGGGGAGCCCGGGAAGGACATCGCCGTCATCGAATCAATCCGCGCCGACCTGAACCTCCTCCCTGCCGCGACCAAATGGGAAGACCCCGCAAACCTGGGGGCTGCCTCAGTGCCCGTCATCGGCACCGCGAGGCCGATAGTGGGCCAGGCGGTCTGCCGCTCCGGACGGACGGAAGGCTGGTCCTGCGGCACCATTGACGAGGTGGGGATCTATGTGGTCCGCGGCCCCTCCGGCGAACCTGACGATCTTCGGTCCTTCAACGGCTTCCTGTCGACGTCGGTGCAGTCCCGGGGAGGCGATTCCGGTGGTCCCTGGATCAGCGGTAACTATGCGGTGGGGACGCATTCGGCCGGCAACCCCCGGACCTCGGCCCAGAACTTCGCCGTGGCCGCCACACTGCAGGATTCGCTCACGGTGGTTCCCGGCATCCAGCTCAGGCTGTTCCTCAACCAGCCCGTGCTGTCAGGCTCCCTGCCCGCGGGGCCGATCGCTGCCGGGCAGCGCATCTCCGGCCGGATTCCCGCGGCTCCCGCGGCAGACGTTCCGGCCGGCTCCAGCGTCCGGGTCACCGTCCCCGGTCAGGAACCGGTGGACGTGCCCGTTGACCCCGACGGCAACTGGTCCATCACCGCGCCCGTCTCCACAACCCAGTTTTCGGCGCAGACGCTCAACGGCTTCAGCCGCTCGGGCATCAGCACGTTCCGCACCGCGCCGAAACCGGCGGCACCGGCGCCCGGGCCGTCCAGCCCTGCCGCCCCGGCCGGGCCGGAGGGCTCCAAGCCCACCGCGCCGCGGCCGGCACCTGCCCGGCCGGTGACACCGGCGGTCCTTACACCAGCGCCCGAACCGTCGGTCGTGGCCGTGAAACCGGCCGGGGGCATCACTTCCCGGGAAGCGCCGACGGCGGCCGTCGGGCTGGCGGCCACGGGGGCTTCGGGGCTGCTGCCGGCTGCCGGCATTGCCGGGGCGGCGCTGATTCTTGGCAGTTGGCTGCTGGTGGCTGCCAGACGCCGCGCCAAACGTTAGGGAAGGCCGAAAGCCTAGGTCAGCGGGGCAGGCCGGCGTCGGACGGGGGCCAGCATGTGCACCAGCACCACCGCCGTCACCGATCCGGCCGCGATGATCGAGGCAAGCACCACAATCTGGAAACGCCCTGCCTCCAGGGGTGACAATCCGCCGAAGATGGCCCCCACAAAAGCTCCGGGCAGTGTAACCAGGCCGGTCGTCTTGGTCTGGTCAGTTGAGGGTATGAGGGCGGCGTGGCCCGCCCTGCGCGCCAGGTCGCGGGTGGCCTGGCGCGGAGTGGCGCCCAGTGCGAGCCAGCCCTCGACGAGGTCCCACCGGTCAATCACAGCCTCGTTGAACCGCCGGCCGGCGAGGGCGGCTATGGTCATCGTGTTGCCGATGACAATGCCGCCAATGGCCAGGGCGTAGCGGCTGGTGAGTTCAATGGACCCCGTGGCGAAGACGACGGCGAGCGACACGACGATGCCGGCCGCCATCGAGGAGGAGACCATTGCCAGGTGGGCCCAGCTCCAGCCGAGCCGGCGGGTGGCGGTCGCGGTGGCCACGAGGAACATGACGCCCAGAGCCATCGCCACCCAGGCGCCGCTGGTGATCACTGCTCCCAGGATCAGGCTCACCGCGGCAAGCTGTGCGGCGCCGAGGAGAATGGCAAGCGCCGGCGCAAAGGCCTGCGGGACGCGGAAGCCCGCGAGGACGCCCGCCGAAACAGCCATCAGGAGTCCAACGGCCAACAGTGTCGGGATCAGGGTGGCCAGTTCAGTCACCTGATTAGCCTAGCCGCCGGCTATAGCTGCGGGGGCCAATGCGACGGGGAACGATGGGGCAGCGAAGGACGGAGCCGTGAAGGGTCAGTTCCTGGGGGCCAGCAGCAGGTTGGTGATCCGCAAGGTGCAGAGCCGCTGGCCGGCGTCGTTGGTGATCAGCACCTCGTGGGTGGTGAGTGTCCCGCCGAGGTGGATGGGCGTCGCCGTAATGGTGATCTGGCCGCTGCGGGCTGACCTGTGGTGCGTGGCCGAGACGTCCACGCCGACCGCCGTCTTGCCCAGGGTGCTTGCATGGATCACTGCGGCCCAGGATCCCACAGCCTCACCGACGGCAAGTGAAGCGCCCCCGTGCAGCAGGCCGAATGACTGGCGGTTTCCCTCCACCGGCATCGTGGCGACCACACGGTCCACGGATTCCTCCAGGATCCTCACGCCCATCTTTTCGTCGAGTTCGCCAAGAGTGATCTTCCAGAGGTCCTGCGTTTTCTGTTCGGCGGTCTGCAGGTCTGCGTCGCGGGGCTCGGGCGTCATATTGCTCTCCTCAGAACGGTGGCGGATCCCGCCGGGACGTCCGGCCGGAGCGCAATGCTTCTAGTGTGCACCTCGGCACATTCATGTACTGTAGACATATTACCGAACGGACGGTCAGTAATGTGCTGGCCGGATTGCCGGATTGCCCGGATTCTTTGTTCCGCGTTGGAAGGACCCGTCAACGATGACCACAACCGCTACCGCTCCCCAGGCCACCCTGGACACAGTCGAGACCGTTCCCAGTTTTGTGCAGGATTCCTGGTGGACGCCCGACGCCGGCTCGGCAGCCTCCGCTGTCCCCGTGCGCGATGCGAGCACGGGGGAAATCCTGGCAAAGGTGAGCACCGAAGGACTCGACCTGGCCGCCGTCGTGGATTATGGACGCACCACGGGCCAGACGGAACTGGGCAAGCTGACATTCCACCAGCGGGCCCTCAAGCTCAAGGAGCTGGCGCAGTACCTGAATGCCCGCCGCGAGCACTTTTACACGTTTTCCGCGCAGACCGGCGCCACGAAGATCGACTCGATGATCGACATCGACGGCGGCATCGGCGTCCTGTTCACCTTCGGTTCCAAAGGTCGGCGCGAACTCCCGAACTCGCAGGTGGTGGTGGACGGGCCCATGGAGGTGCTGTCCAAGGACGGCTCGTTCGTGGGGGAGCACATCTACACTCGCATCCCTGGCGTGGCGGTACAGATCAACGCCTTCAACTTCCCGGTCTGGGGCATGCTCGAAAAGCTTGCCCCGGCATTCATCGCCGGTGTCCCCACGATTGTTAAGCCCGCCACCCCAACCGGCTACGTTGCCGCCGCCGTGGTGAAGGCGATCATCGAATCCAACATCCTGCCCAAGGGCTCGCTGCAGCTCATTTCCGGGTCAGTCCGCGGGCTGCTGGACGTGCTGGACTACCGTGACCTCGTGGCCTTCACCGGCTCCGCGTCCACCGCGCAGTCGCTGAAGTCGCACCCGAACGTGGTGCAGGGCGGCGTCCGCTTCACGTCCGAGACCGACTCCCTGAACGCGGCAATCCTCGGCCCTGATGCCGTGGAGGGCACGCCGGAGTTCGACGCCTTCATCAAGTCCGTTGTCACGGAAATGACCGTCAAGGCAGGCCAGAAGTGCACCTCTATCCGCCGCGCCATCGTGCCGGAGGAGCTGGTGCCGGCGGTGGTTTCCGCCGTCCGGGCCCGCGTGGAGCAGCGCGTGGTCCTCGGCGACCCCCGCGCCGAGGGCGTCACGATGGGCGCGCTCGCCTCTGTTGAGCAGCTCGCCGACGTCCGTGCCGCCGTGCAGGCCATGCTCGACGCCGGCGGTGAGCTCGCGTACGGAACGCTCGATTCGCCGTCGGTCACCAGCGCTGACGGAGCCAAGGGCGTGGTGGAGGGCGGCGCCTTCATGTCGCCGGTGCTGCTCAGCTGGGCCGACGCCGAGGCGGAGCAGGTCCACTCGGTGGAGGCCTTCGGTCCGGTTTCGTCGGTGATCGGGTACAAGGATCTTCCCGACGCCGTCCGCCTCGCCGCCCGTGGCGGCGGCTCGCTCGTCGCCTCGGTCTGCACGAACGATCCCGCCGTTGCCCGGGAGCTGGTCACGGGGATCGCCGCCCACCACGGCCGCGTGCTGATGCTCAACCGCGAGGACGCCCGCAGCTCCACCGGCCACGGCTCGCCGGTGCCGCACCTGGTCCACGGCGGACCCGGACGCGCCGGCGGCGGCGAGGAGCTGGGCGGCATCCGCTCGGTCATGCATCACATGCAGCGCACCGCCATTCAGGGTTCGCCCAATATGCTGACCGCCGTGACCGGGGTCTGGCACGCTGGTGCGGACCGCAACTTCACGGTGGAGACCGAGGGCGCGCACCCGTTCCGCAAGTCGCTCGAGACGCTGCGGATCGGCGACGCCGTCCGGTCCGGGCTGCGCGAGGTTTCGCTGGAGGACATCACGGCCTTCGCCAACTCCACCGGGGACACGTTCTATGCCCACACCAACCAGGAAGCGGCCGGAGCCAACCCGTTCTTCCCGGGCATCGTGGCACACGGCTACCTGCTGCTCAGCTGGGCCGCGGGACTGTTCGTGGAGGCCGCTCCGGGTCCTGTGCTGGCCAACTACGGCCTCGAGAACCTGCGCTTCATCACTCCGGTGGCGGCAGGGGATTCGATCCGCGTGACGCTCACGGCCAAGAAGATCACCCCCCGCGAGACGGACGAGTACGGCGAGGTGGCCTGGGACGCCGTCCTGACCAACCAGAACGACGAGATCGTGGCCACCTACGACGTCCTCACCCTCGTGGAGAAGTAACCCGTCATCCCTCACGTGCCGCAGGCGCAGCAATTTGCAGGATCTTTCGGCGGCGCCCGGGCATAAAATGTCCTCCGTAGGAGGTGGCAAAATGACCCTAGTACTAAATACAGCCACAACTGTCCTGCCCGTGGATGACAAAGAGCGCGCCCGTCGTTTTTACGCGGAAACACTTGGACTCCCTCATCGTGGCGTGGCAGACGACGGAAGCGAATTGTTCGGCAGTGCAGGCGGCCCCATGCTGCAGCTGATGCCGGTGAGGGATGGCAAGCATTCCGATCACACCACGTTGAGTTTCGAGGTCACCGACATCGAGCGGACGGTCCAGGACATGGAGTCCAAGGGCGTCCGGTTCCAGGACTATGACCGCCCGGATCTCAAGACCGAGAACCACATCTGTACAACCGACGCCGAGAAGTGCGCCTGGTTCATGGATACGGAAAATAACATCCTGTGCATCCATGAAAGCCTGGGGCGGCAGGCTGAATACCAGCTCTGACCGATTGCACTGCTCCCGCGGCAGTTTCCTGGCCCTTCCTCACCATGTGAGGGAGGGCTTGGTTTATGGCGGCGGGAGGTGAGGGAGGGTTCGGTTCAGGACCAGGGCGTGACGGGGTGCGGCTGGAGTTCACCGTCCACGGCGATGTCCGCGCGCTCGTTGAAGAAACAGACCAGCCCGTGGATCTGCTGGGCATCCAGGTACCGGGAATCATAGGCCCAGGCGATGTCCTTCCCGCGTTCCGAGCCGGGGAAGCTCCAGTACTTTGCCTCACCCTTGTACGGGCAGATGGTCCGGCGCGGGCTCGCGTCCAGCAGATCCAGGCGGACGTCCGCCGGCGGGATGTAGTAGCGGATGGGCAGCATGGTCTCGTAGAGCAGTTGGGCGCCCACAGTGTCGGCGAGTTTCACGCCGTCGAGCATTACCTCCACGCGCTGCAGTGTCGCCCGGATGTCGACCCGGTGGAACGGGTCGCGGGGGTGGCTGATGATTTCCTCCTCGTCCTCCTGCCAGTGGAAGGCCCGGAAATCCAGCACGGCATAGCCCGCAAGGTCAGGATCGGAGGGGCGGAAGGCTGCATGCGGGAGGGTGACGGCGGAGGCGTGGACGTCCAGTTCCTCGCCGGGAGCGGTGTGGCGCCGGAAGCCTGTCCGCGGGTCCAGCACCGGCGGCGCATCAGCCGTCAGGCGGACGGGATGCTCGTCCGGGCCGCTGCCGCCGCCCTCGGATGCGGGCGGCTCAAGCCGTGCCAGCAGGTCCCTTTCCGGAACGGCGTAGACCGGGGTGACCCGCTTGGGCTCCCAGACCAGGAGTGCCTCATGGGTATTGACGACGGGGCTTCCGTTCACGTCCGCGCGGATCCGTTTGGACGTGGGCTGGTAGCGAAGATCCGGAAATGCGCCGAAGAGAAGCTCGGACAGTTTCGTGGCCATGGGATCAGCGTGGGCTCAGGGTTGGCCGGCGTCAAGCGCCCCTGCCACTGGCCAAACGAGTGCACAGAAGGGGCTAGTGTGGGCCGCTTTTCAACACTTACCGTCGCTGTTACCTTGGTCAGACCCACAAACATGGAGGAAAGATGACCGATTCCCCAGAACAGAACGATTTGCCGCTTCCCGACTTCGATCACATCCCGTTGGGCACCCTGCCGTCTCGAATCCAGCCCTTGGACTCTGAGGGCGTTGAAGCTTTGCTTGCGTTCGAGCAAGCCCACGGAAATAGGCTGCCTGTAGTACAAGTCCTTGAAGCCAGGCTTGAAGCGCTGCGCGGCGGGGCCGAACCTAGCGGAACCCTACCGCAGGAGATGCCCGAGGTTAGCCAGGGACAAGGAGGATCGGCCGTTAGTCCGGCCACTGCAGGGCCGCCGGTTAATCCGCCCTCACATGGTGTTCCTACGAATCCTACCCAGCCCCGGACCTAAGCGAGCGCGTCTAAACGGCTCGAACATCCACAGACGGCTGGAGCCGGCTTTTGCCTATGCCTTCGCGTGGAGGCCGTCGAATGCCATCGTGATGAGGTCGTCGGCCAGTTTTTCGGGCGAGAGCGAGCCGCCCGGCTTGTACCACTCCACGATCGAGTTGATGGTGCCGAACAGGAGCCGGGTCACGGTGCGGGGGTCGATGTCCTGCCGCAGTGACCCCTCATCACGGGCCGCCGAAATCAGGGCCGCCACCTTATGGTCGAAGGCACGACGGCGTTCCATGGCGTTGCGTTCGATGTCCGTGTTGCCGCGCAG
This sequence comes from Arthrobacter sp. GQ119, assembly GCF_059759125.1. Lineage (NCBI taxonomy): Bacteria > Bacillati > Actinomycetota > Actinomycetes > Micrococcales > Micrococcaceae > Arthrobacter > Arthrobacter sp. GQ119. The sequence continues at coordinate 125,449 of NZ_JCAXEA010000013.1, forward strand.
CCGCAGCAGCAGCGTGACGAACGGCAGCCGGTCCACCAGCACGGCGATGGTCTGGCGCAGCACGAACTCCAGCCGCGCGTCCGCGGCGCCGGATGTCGCCCCCGGCTCCTCGAGAATGGCCTCGAGGCCTCCGAGCGCGTGGTCAAGGGCGAGCTTCAGCAGATCGCCCTTGGACGGCACGTGGTGGTAGATTGCGGACTTTGAGATGCCGAGGTTCTCAGCAAGAATGCCCATGGATGTGGCATCGTAGCCGTGCCGGTTGAAGACATCGACGGCGATCAGCAGCACGGACTGCTGGTCGTATCCGGGACGGCCGCGCTTCGTGGGTGCTGCTGTGCTGGGCATACTGGCTATTTTCTCATGAACGTTCGGTAATCAGGGCCAAGGGTGCCAACAAAAGCGGCGGGCCACCCTGGGGCAGCCCGCCGCGGATGGGTGCCGGGCTCTCTATCCCTTCGGGCGCAGATCGTAGATCCGGCGCAGCTTGCCGCTGGAACGCTCGAGCGACCCGGGCTCCACCACATCCACCGTGCAGGAAGAACCCACGTGGATCTTGATCTGCTCGCGCAGGGTGCGGGCCGCCGTCGTGCTGGCCCCGGAGGTGACGTTCTCGCGGCGCTCGATCTTCACGGTCAGCTGGTCCATGCGCTGGCCTTCGGGCCGTGTGAGCACGAGCTGGAAGTGCGGGCTGAGCTCGGGGATGCGCAGCGCGATTTCCTCGATCTGGGACGGGAACAGATTCACGCCGCGGAGGATGATCATGTCGTCGCTGCGGCCCGTGATGCGGCCCATCCTGCGGTGCGCGGGGCGGGCGCTGCCGGGGAGCAGGCGCGTGAGGTCCTTGGTGCGGTACCGGATGATCGGCAGGGCTTCCTTGGTGAGCGAGGTGAAGACCAGCTCGCCGTGCTCACCGTCGCCCAGGACGTTTTCCTTGCCGGGCGCGGGGTTGAAGGGGTCGATGATCTCGGGGCGGAAGTGGTCCTCCCAGATGTGGCTGCCGTCCTGCGTCTCCACGCACTCACCGGCGACACCCGGGCCCATCACCTCGGACAGGCCGTAGATGTCGCAGGCCTTGATGTTCATGGTGACTTCGAGCTCGTGGCGCATCTCCTCGGTCCATGGCTCGGCGCCGAGCACGGCATACTTCAGTGACGTGGAGGTCGGGTCGATGCCCATGTGCGCCATGGCGTCGGCGATGGTCAGCAGGTATGTGGGCGTGGCCAGGATGGCGTCCGGCTCGAAGTCCTGGATCATCTGGATCTGGCGCTCGGTCTGGCCGCCGGACATCGGGATGACGGTGCAGCCCAGGGCTTCGGCGCCGGCATGCGCGCCGAGGCCGCCGGTGAAGAGGCCGTAGCCGTAGGCGTTGTGGACCTTCATGCCGGGGCGGACGCCGGAGGCACGGAGGCAGCGGGCCACGAGCTTGGCCCAGTCAGCCAGGTCCTGCTTGGTGTAGCCGACGACGGTGGGCCGGCCTGTGGTTCCAGAACTTGCGTGCACGCGGGCCACTTCGCTCTGCGGTACGGCGAACATGCCGAACGGGTACTCCTGCCGCAGGTCTTCCTTGGTGGTGAAGGGGAAGCTGCCGAGGTCGGAGAGCTCGCGGAGGTCTGAGGGGTGGATGCCGGCCTCGTCGAACTTGCGCTTGTACAGCGGCACGCGGTCGTAGGCGTACGCCACGGTGTGCTGAAGGCGGCTGAGCTGCAGTGCCTCGACCTGGTCCCGGGACATGGTCTCCTCCGGGTCCAGGGGCGCCTCGGTGGTGGAGGGGGCTGCGGCTCCGGAGGCGACGGTGGGTTCTGGGGCGTGGAGGGTCATGATTTGGTCCTAGTCTTGGGGATGGTGCGGCTGCGGCCGCGGAACTCGGCAATGAGCTCGCCGGGCTTGCCGGAATTGAGCTCGGAGCCGGGGTCGGCGGCGAAGATCTGGATGTCGTACAGGCCGCTGCGTCCGGTGCTGGAACGGCGTTCGGCGACGGCGGTAATCACCTGGCCCTGGAAAGCCGGCTTGAGGAAGTTGATGTCGACGCCGGAGGCAACAGTGATGCTGTCGGCTGCGGCGCCGTTGGTGTCTGCCGCCCCTGCGCCTGGGGTTTCCGCGCCGGCGGGCGGTGTGGCCGCGCCTTCAACCGGTGTGGCCTGGCCGGCAGCCGGGGTGGCTGGGTTGCAGGCGAGGGCGAAGGCGGTGTCAGCGAAGGCGAAGATCATTCCGCCGTGCGCCATTCCGAAGCCGTTGAGCATCTCCTGCCTGAGGGTCATGCGGATGGTGGCCTGCCCTTCGCCGAGGGCCAGGACCTCGATCCCCATCCACTCAGAGGCGTAGTCGTTTTCGAGGATCGGGTGGGTGAGTCCCGAAACTGTGGTTTCAGCCATGCGTCATTGCCTCCAGCTTTATTTACCGAATGTTCATTAGGTAATCCCATGGAGTGCCTTCATGTCAAGAGTGCGGACCAGCTGGAAGGGCCCCGCGTAGGCGATGACCACGAGCGCGGCCAGTACATGGAGCAGCGCCAGGGTCCACCACAGCGTGAGGTAATGGGGGCCGGCGAGGGCTGGAAAAATCAACGCTCCGGAGGTGTTGAACGTCGCGTGGAAGATCATGCAAAGTGGCACGCTCCCGGTACTGCTGGCGGAGCGTCCCTCTGGAACAAGGTGGCTGACGGCCGAGTAACCGGTGCTGTTGTAAATCCAGGCCAGCAGTACGGATTGGGCGATGATCATGAGCATGAACGGAACCGGCGGCCGCTGCCCGGCGGGGTCCGCCACCAGTTCCGGCAAATGCCACATCGCCCATACGACGCCCAGGAGGAGGGCTGCTCCGAGGGCGGTGTGGTTCCGCTGCATCAGGGGCAGGGCGTAGCCGCGCCAGCCAAGCTCCTCGAACAAACCCACGATCACGAGGGTCGACGCGAAGGTGCCGAGCAGTATGAACCAGCCGGGATTCGGCGCGAGATCCGGCACAGGGGCGCCGCCGGCCACGGTCAGGCCTGCGGCTGCCATCACGAGGAGCCAGGGCAGCCCGAGGGCCACGGCATACCACCGCACCGGGACGCGCCAACGTGCCAGCTGGCGCAGCAGCTGGTAAAGGCCGCTCTTTCCGCCCGAGAGAATAGCGATCAGTGCGGCGGCCGCCGCCGGTCCGAACGGAATCAGTGGGGAGCTCTGCGGATTCAACAGGGTCAGCGGCCAGGCCAGCCATGAGATGAGGAACGCCAACGCAAAGAACAGCTTGAGCCGCCGTTGTGCCGGCCAGGAGTGCCGGCTGTGCGCAGCTGGGATGGCCCGCCGTACCCGGCGGCCGAGTCCGCCCCGGCTGCTCGACGTGCCCCGGCTGCTCGGCATGCCTTGGGCGCTCGGCGTGCTCTGGGCGCGCCGGCCGCGCCAGCCCTGCACACCGATCCGCGTGGGATGGTGCTTGTCGGCGCGTGGATGGTGGGCCACGTCAGGCCTCCTCCGGCGGGCGGTTCCACAACCGCTCCGCGGGGTGCTTCTTGATGGGGGACGCCGGCGCGGCGCGGGAAGCGGCAGGAAAAGCAGGAGAATGCATGAGCAAAACCGTCATTCCGAGTCGCCTGCAGGGGACAGGGTATCGAGGCGCTCGCCCGCCTCGACCCCGAAGGAGCGCTGAGCCGCCGACGTGGGGATCAACACCATTGTCTGCTCCCGAAAGACCTCGAACAAGTGAAAGTATGGAGGGGCGGCGGGCTCCGGTGGTTCAGCGGTCCATCCCGGGGTACTTCCCATGGAGCACGTCCAACGCAGGACGCAGGACCTTCCAACCAGAGGACTTGATGATGGCCAAAGGGATTTATGTCAGTGCGACCACCCCGGGTTCGGGGAAATCGCTCGTAGCGCTGGGCCTGGCGGACACGCTGCACCGGCACGCGGACCGGATCGGATTCTTCAAGCCGGTGGTCCACGGCGACGACGCCGGCGGGGATCCCATGGTGGCGCTGATGAAATCCCGCTTCGACCTCGACGACCGGCGCTGCCGCGGGGGCCTGACGTTCGCCGAAGTGCGCGGCCTCCTGGCCGAGGGCAGGCGCGAGGACATCGACGGCCGTTGCGTGGAGATCTTCGCTGAGATGGGCCGGCACTGCGATGTGATCATAGTGGAGGGGACGGACCTGACCGGCCACGACGCCGCCGTCGAGTTCGACCTCAACGCCCGCCTCGCCAACAACCTGGCCGTGCCCGTGGTGGCCGTGGTGGGCGCCAAGGGGCGCAGCGTCGCAGAGGCGGCCGCCGCCGTCGACGTCGCCCGCAAGGAGCTGAGCGCTGAGAAATGCTCCCTGCTGGCCATGATGGTGAACCGCGCGGATCCCGCGGACGTGGACGCGATTGCCGCCGCGGTGAAGCCCGGGGCGTCCGGCCGCCCAGTCTACATTTTCCCGGAGCTGGAGGACATCGCGCGCCCCACCACGGGCGAGGTATGCGCCGCCCTCGGGATCGGGCAGATCGCCGGCCGGGCCGACATGGAACGCGACGTCCGGGACGTCAAGGTCGCGGCCATGAGCGTGGGCAACTTCCTGAACGTGCTCGACGACGGCGCCCTGGTGATCGTGCCGGGTGACCGGGCGGACGTGATGGTGGCCTGCCTGGCGTCGTCGTTCTCGCCGGAATTCCCGGTGCCGTCGGGGCTGATCCTCACCGGCGGGCTGGCCCCGGACGCCAACATCTACCCCCTGCTGGCCTCGGCCCCGTTCCCGGTATTCGCCACCACCGATGACACGTACACCACCGCCCGCCGGGTCTCGGAAGTGCGGAGCGAGATCTGGAGCGGGCACCGCCGGAAGGTGGCGTCGGCCCTGGGACTCTGGTCCCGGCAAGTGGACGAGGCCGAGATCCTCGAGCGCCTGCACCTGCCCCGGCCCGAACGCATGACCCCGCTGCGGTTCCTGCATGACCTCATTGAACGGGCCAGGTCCCAGCGCCGCCACATTGTCCTCCCGGAGGGCACGGACCCGCGCATCCTGCGGGCCGCTGAAATCCTGCACCGCCGGGACGTCTGCGACCTCACCCTGCTGGGCCGTGAGGCGGACATTAGGGAGCTTGCGGCAAGCCGGGGCATTGATCTCTCCGGCATCAACATCGTGGACCCCGCCACGTCGGAGCTGCGCCGGGACTTTGCCGCCAGGTACGCGGAGCTGCGGGCGCACAAGGGCGTGGACCTGGCACGGGCGCTGGAGGTCATGCAGGACGAAAGCTACTTCGGCACCATGATGGTCCAGCTGGGCGTGGTGGACGGCATGGTCTCCGGCGCCGCGCACACCACTGCCCACACGATCCGCCCGGCGCTGGAGTTCGTGAAGACCCGGGAGGGCGTGAAGATCGTCTCCTCGGTTTTCCTCATGCTCATGCCGGACCGGGTGCTGGTGTACGGTGACTGCGCGGTGAACCCGGATCCCAACGTGGAGCAGCTCGCGGATATCGCGCTGGCCTCCGCGGAGACTGCGGCCCAGTTCGGCGTCGAGCCGCGCGTGGCCATGCTGTCCTATTCCACCGGAGGCTCGGGCTCCGGCGAGGCCGTGGAGGAGGTGCGGCAGGCCACCGACCTGGTCCGGAACCGCCGCCCGGACCTCGCCGTCGAAGGTCCCATCCAGTACGACGCCGCGGTGGACGCGTCGATCGCCGCGTCCAAGATGCCGGGTTCGTCCGTCGCCGGGCAGGCAACCGTGTTCATCTTCCCGGACCTGAACACCGGCAACAACACGTACAAGGCGGTGCAGCAGAGCTCCGGGGCTGTCGCCGTCGGGCCCGTCCTGCAGGGGCTGCGGAAGCCGGTCAACGACCTCTCCCGCGGCTGCACCGTGGAGGACATCGTCAATACCGTGGCCATTACCGCGATCCAGGCCCAGATGCCGGAACAGCAGGCCCCGGCAGCGGCACCCGTCCCATCCGCAGAAGCCAAGGCTTAGGAGGCCCCATGCTCGTGCTCGTCATCAACTCCGGCTCGTCCTCGCTCAAGTACCAGGTGCGTGATGTGGCGTCCCACAGCATCCTCACCGAAGGGCTGATCGAGAGGATCGGCATGTCCACCGGCGGCCAGGGCGACGGCGAGGTGGTCGGTCCCGCCGACCATGCCGAGGCGCTCGAACTGGTGGACGCGGCGATTCATGAGGTGCTCGGCGGCCGGGAGCTGGATGCGGTGGGACACCGTGTGGTGCACGGCGGGGAACGCTTCGGCGAGCCCGTGCTGATCGACAACGAGATCACCCGGGCCATTGAGCGGCTCAACCCGCTGGCGCCGCTGCACAACCCCGCCAACGTGCTGGGCATCCGCGCGATTTCGAAGAAGTGGCCCGACATGCCGCAGGTGGCGGTGTTCGATACGGCCTTCCACCGCAGCCTGCCCGAGCACGCCTGGCGCTACGCCGTCCCGGACGAGCTCTACACGAACCACGGCATCCGCCGCTACGGTTTCCACGGCACCTCGCACGAATACGTCACCCATCAGGCTGCCGGGCTGCTGGACATTCCGGTGGAAGAGTTCGACGGCGTGATCGCCCACCTGGGGAACGGCGCCTCGGTCACGGCGATCCGGGGCGGGAAGTCCGTGGACACGTCGATGGGCTTTACTCCGCTCGAAGGCCTCGTGATGGGCACCCGCTCCGGCGACCTTGACCCGTCCATCCTCGTGTTCCTGGCACGCACCGGCTGGAACGCCGAGGACCTCGACACCATGCTGAACCGCGAATCCGGGCTCAAGGGCCTGGCCGGCAACAACGACATGCGCTCCGTGGTGGAGGCATCCGAGGCCGGCGATGCCCGGGCGGCCACGGCGCTCGCCGTGACCTCCTACCGGCTCGCCAAGTACATCGGCGGCTACCACGTGGCTGTGGGCGGGGCGAAGGCGCTGGTGTTCACCGCGGGGATCGGCGAGAACTCGCATCAGTTCCGCGCGCTGGTGGGGGAGCGGCTTGGTGCGCTGGGGATTGAGCTCGACGCCGGCCTGAACGGCGAGCGGTCCAAGGAACCCAGGGTGATTTCCACCGCGGCCTCGCTCATCCCGGTGCTGGTGGTGCCCACGGACGAGGAGCGCGCGATCGCGGAGGCCACAGCGGCGGTTGTCGCTGGCTGAGCACGTCTGGCCCGTCCGCTGGTTCAGCCGGGCCAGACGTCCTGCGTCGCCAGGCGCTTCGTGAACTCAGCCTCGGGCAGGGGCCGGCTGAAGTAGTAGCCCTGTCCGCTGATGCCCCCCGTGCTCCGCAGGTGCTCGGCCTGCTCCGCGTTTTCCACGCCCTCCCACACGGCCTCGAGTCCGCACGCCCGAATCAGCTGCAGGATGGCCGCTATCAGGGCAGGCTGCGCAGGGTCGCTGCCCAGGGCGGAAAGGAGCGTGCGGTCCACCTTGACCCGGTCCACAGGCAGCCGCCGCAGGTAGCTGATCGAGGAATATCCGGTGCCGAAGTCGTCGATCTCGAGGCCCACTCCGAGTTTGCGCAGGCTGGCCAGCGTGTAGCGGTCCAGTTCGTTGCCTTGGATGATGGCACCCTCGGTCAGCTCCAGGACGAGCAGCGCGGGGTCCATGTCGTTGGCGCTCAAGGCGTCGCGGACATCCTCGATGAACTCAAGGCGCTGAAGATCGGCCGCAGAGATGTTGATCCGCATGGAGAAATCGTGCCTGCTGGTTTCGGGGGCCATCCGCCAGCGCCGCAGCTGCTCCACGGAGGCCTTGAGGACCCATTTGCCCAGCTCGGAGATGAGGCCCGTTTCCTCGGCGATGGGGATGAACTCGTCCGGCATGATGAGGCCGCGGGTGGGATGTTGCCAGCGGACCAGCGCTTCCACGCCTTCGATCCTGCCGCTGGCAAGTTCAATGACGGGCTGGTAGAACAGCACCAGCTGCGACCCGGTGATGGCCTGGCGGAGTTCCCCCACCAACTGGTTCCGAAGCTGCCGTGCATGGAGCATGGCCGGTTCGAACACCCGCAGTTTGCTGCGGCCGTCCGCCTTCGAAGCGTACATCGCGATGTCGGCTTCCATGAGAAGGTCCTCGGACGTCTCGCCGCGGTCCGCGATGCGAAGGCCCACGCTGGCGCCGCACCGGATGGTCTTGCCATCCACGTCGATGGTTCCGCTGAGGGCCTCAAGGATCCGGGTTCCCACCACCTTGGCCTGGGCGGGCGAGCTCGCAGGGAGCAGAACGGCAAATTCGTCGCCTCCCAGCCGGGCTACCATGTCGCCCTCACGGACCGAGCTTCGGATCCGATTCCCTACTTCGGTCAGTACGTGGTCGCCGATTGAATGGCCAAGCGAATCATTAATGCTCTTGAAGGCGTCAAGGTCCAGCAGCAGCAGTGCCGGCGGCAGCCCGTCGTCCTCCGCTTGCGCCTGGGCCTCGTTTACAGCACTGACCAGCGCAGAGCGGTTGTAGAGGCCGGTCAGGGGATCGGTGAGCGCCATCCGTTGCAGCTCCAGGTGGGCGGCCCTGAGCATCCGGGTGCGTGTTTCCACGCGCTGCTCCAGTTCCTCGTAGATCATCTGAAGGTCTTCAGCGAGCAGGTTGGTGCCCATGATCACGGCGTCGAGCTCGTCCCTCGCCTCTGAAATCTCAATGCGGGAATGCAGCTCACCCGCCGCGAGCCGCACTATGCCGTCGAGGAGCCGCCCGAGCCGGGGATCGCGGTCATCAAACATTTTCGTCACTAAGCCGCGTCCGGACCGGCCAACCAGTCGAGGGCTTCACGGTCCGAGGTGAAGTATTCCGCCCGGGCTGAGGGGAATTCTGCGCCGAGGAGAAAATGCCCAAGCAGCCGGTCCACGGGGCTTTCGCCGACAAGAGCCCAGGCGGACACACCGTCAATAGCCGCGAAGGTGGCCCGCGCCGTGCGGGTCACTGATGCTATGCCGGTGAGATGAAGTACGACGGCGGACCTCCGGTCTCCGACACGTTCACTGATCTGCTGGCGCAGTTGAGCGATGGTGGCCGCAGTGAGCTCCGCGCCCTTAGGCAGCACCGCCAGGACGGCCAGGTTCGGCAGTACCGTGCAGGCAATGCCGGGGGCCATTGGATGCTTTGATGTGTCCGGCGTTCTCGAACGTGCGACGGGATCCGTCGTTGCTTCTGACACTTATCCCCCCTGAAGGAACCGCTGCTGACGCTTGATGGAGACGAGGTAGTCCCGCACCGTGGCGCTCCGCTCCGTTGCGGCAGCCGTATCGAACAGCGTAGCCGCCTCTTCAAGAATCTGCAGTGATTCAGTGTCGTTTCCCTGCTCCATCATGGCTTTGCCCAGGATGAAGGCAGCCTCTGCGGCTGTGTGGCTGGCGAGGATGTGGAACTTGCTGCGGACGGGTGCCAGGATTTGTACCGCAGCGTCAAGGTCCCCGGTGACGTAGTACCAGTGACCGCGGACCAGCGCCATCTCCAGGAGGTCGCGCTCGCTGCCGCCCACCACCTCAGTAGCCAGTTCTGCGCGTTCGATGCAGCGGAGTGTGGCACCGTCACTGAGCTGGGCCTTCAGCCGCATGTCAGCCGAGGCGCGGTTGAAGCGCGCCCACAGGTCCACATCCCGCGACGGGGAGAGCCTTTCTGCGGCCATATCGTGGTACTCGCTGCCTTCGGCGGCCCGCTGCGTGAGGAAGGCGACGTTGCCGACCACCCAGTAGGCCTTGCCAGCCGTGTCCTCGTCAACGATGTCGGTGAGCAGCGACTCCAGCACCAGGCACTCCCGCCACGCCTCCGCCAACCGACCGCTTTCGGCGAGGGCGGCAATGAGGGCCTGCTGCGCCTGGATGTGAAGGTAGACATTCTCGAAGTCGCCGGCCACCAGGCCGGCGGCCACCGAGGCCGACTCGACAGCTTCGGGAAGTTTGCCCAACGCCTGCAACGATTGGGCGAGCAGGATGTGGGCGCGGGCGCCCAGATCCGGGACGGAAGCGGAAACCGGATGAGCGGCCAGCTTGTGTGCCAGCAGTTCACATTCCTCAAAGGAGCCCTGGTCCCGGAGGCATTCAGCCTGCAGCAGCACCATCTTCCACCACCGGTGTTCGTCACCCGCTGCAATGGCGAGTTCCGAGGCATGGCCTGCTTGCGTGTAACCGGCAACGTAGTCGCGCCGTTTCCAGCTTTCACGGGCCTCCAGCTCGGCAATCACGAACGGCGACAAATCTTGAGACATCGGCATGATTTCAATTATCCATGGACTGGACGTTGCGTCATTACGGCCACAGGTTACACGGACTTGTTACGGGCTTTTCTTTTTATAAAGAGCTTGGATTTTCACTAGCAGATAATCCTTGTAAAAACCTTGCAGAAACTTGAGGAAAGAACCGTATACTGACGCCGTAACCGTATGCACCTCACTATAGGAAAGGATCAGCGGAATGAAGAAATTTGCCGCAACACTCTTGATGGCCGGCATCCTGGCGGTAGCAGGTTTCGCTGCTCCTGCCAATGCCGCGCCGAAGAAGGACAAGGACACCACCACGTCCTCATCCCAGACCACCACCGTCAGCTACTCCACCATCGGCTCGTGGCCCAACTAATTCCGGTCTCTACGTAAAGACGCACTAAAACTGCCCCGGGCTTTATGCTCCCGGGGCAGTTTTATTTTGCATCCTGTATGGCTGTTTGGAGTCCGCCGCTCCCCGAAGAGTCGCTACTGTTCAGGTCCGGCGACCGGCAGATAAACCGACACTGTGGTTCCCGAACCAAGTGATGACTTCATCTCAAGGGAGCCATTGTGGCGCCGCACAATATCGTAGGCTATTGCCAAACCGAGGCCGCTGCCGGGCACCGCCGCAGAGGAAGCGTTTGACGCCCTATAGAAGCGCGTAAAGACCTTGGCAATTTCCTGCTCGGGAATTCCGACGCCGGTGTCCGCGACCCGAACGACGGCCGACGGGCTTCCGTCCCCGGCGGGAGCCAGCATGACACTGATACTGATCCTCCCGCCGTCGGGCGTGAACTTGATGGCGTTCGCCACGATATTGGTGAAGACCTGTTCGAGTTGCGTTTCGTCCGCCCGGATCTTCACGTCCTCGTGGGAATCGGCGCCCATGATCACCACGTTGCGCGCTTCAGCCAGCGGGCGCAGTGCGGCAACCACGATTCTCAGAACCTGGCCCAGCTCCACGTGCTTGAGGTGCAGGCGCCCGGAACCATCCTGCTGCGACACGGTGAGCAGATCCTCGATGAGCCGCCGCAGCCGGTCCGAGTTCCTTGAGATGACCTCCATCATGGATTCAATGCCCGGCGGTACCGGACCGCCGGCGCCGTCGCGGATCATGTCGAGGTAGGCGGTGATGGAGGTCAGCGGGGTGCGGAGCTCATGGTTAACGGTGGCGAGGAAGTCGGTTTTGGCCTTATCCAGTTCCCGGAGCTGCTGCAGGACCTGCACCTGTGCGCTGATGAGATGGCCCTGGATCAGGCTGTGCGCCAGATTTCCTGCAACGTGCTGGACAAGGGCGATTTCGGCGCGAGTCCACTCGCGTGGTGTGTCCAGCTGCGCGATCCAAATGATGCCGAGCGCCGAGTCGTTGTCGCCGACAGGGACCAGGACGGACGAGCGCGCATTGGCGGGCCCGAACCATTCCTGCAGCCCTTCGGTGCGGGGCGGTGCGGGTTCCGCCTGGTGGTCGGCCACCGCGAGGACCTCGGCCTCGGACCACAGGCACTTGGCCAGGTCCCGGGCAGCATCCTCGTAGGAGCCGAGCGAGTCCGGAAGCTGTGGCAGGCCCTGCCTGCACCACTGCGAGGTGATCCGGGGGACTCGGGGATCCTGGAAACTGGTGAACCAAACGTGGTCCGCGCCGAGCGACTCGCCAAAGCCCCGGACCAGGTGCCCGGCCATTTGCTGCGGGCTGTTGGTGCCGCGGATGGCCGCGGAGACGTTGCGCAGGCTTTCGCGCAGGGCCTCGGCCTCCCCCCTGATTCGGCGGCGTTTCTGTGCCCGCGCGATCAGGGTTTCCACGCGGTGGACCAGTTCCTGCGCGCTGGCGTTTCGGGCAATGTAATCAGCAGCGCCCCAAGGCTCCAGCTGGGACAGGTCGAAGTCGTCCGTGAGGTCTACGAGGAGCAGCACCGGCGTGCCCTCCCAGGAAAATTCATCCGTCAGGCGGGGATCAAGCACCACGATGGCGGCATCCGTCCGGGCCAGCTCCATGGCGAGCGTCCCGCCGTCGGCCGCTGAATGGACAGTAAAGCCGGCAGCAGTGAGGACGCTTCCCGTGGCGGCCAGCAGGTCCGCATCAGGAATTGCGACCACAGCTACCCGCGGTCCGGAAACACTCTCCCCCGGTGCCTTTACCACTATGCCCCCCGTGTTGCGCGTCGTCGTGCGGCTACCGTGATTTTCGACTCACATTATCAGCCTCGGACCGCCATTGGCCGCGGCCGGGGCGGACGGTAGCTTGATAACTGTCTCGTCAACACCGTGGGGGTCTCAATAATGAATGCCGATGTCAGCGGCCGGAACACGCTGTTTGATCTGATCCTGGACGCCGAAGGCCTCCTTCGGCTGACCTGGGCTCGTGGTTCCAGAATCACCGAAGCGGATGCGGAATCCGCCATGGAGGAGGTGAATGCCCTCTGCGGCGTAAACCGCCACCCCATGCTCGTGGACATGGCCACAACCGCGGAGGTGAGCCGCGGAGCGCGTACCGTGTTCGGGCGCCCCTGCCAGGCGTCGAGGATCGCGCTGCTCGGCTCCTCGCCCGTGGATCGGGTGCTCGCCAACTTTTTTCTGGGCATCAACAAGGTTCCGTGCCCCACGAAGTTCTTCACCTCGGAGCGTGACGCCCTGGCCTGGCTCAAAGTCACGTAACGGGCAGCGGCCATTCCCCATCGGCTGCTCCGGCCGGCTGTTCCAGCCGGCTGTTCAGGGTGCCGCGGTCAGCGGGCCTGGAGCACGGAGAAGTATCCCGGGATCCGTTCCGGCTCGGTGGAGGTCAGCGGGCGGGTTTCGATGACGGTTGGCCCGTCCTCCACCACATCCCAGCGGGCCTCGGGGAAAGCCCGTACGCGCTGGGCCGGCCCGAAGCGTCCGGGCATCGGCAGGCCGCGGATCGCAGCCGCGAGGGGCGCCGGTATGCCGTGGCGCGTGGCACCAAGATGGCTGACGTACTCGACGGCGTTGCCCCGGAAGTCTGTTTCGGCAAGGAAGACGCGGCCGTGCTTGCCCACCAGCTGGTGCAGCTGCTCGGCGAGGGCAGCCCGGGCGCGGGGTTTCAGCACGTGGAGGACACCGCGGATGAAGATGTTGGCGTCCCCCGGTATGCCGGCGGCGTCCAGAGCCGCGGCGGCGAAGCGTGCGGCTCCCGGCGCTGTCATGTCCGCTGTCAGGAAGGAGATGCCCTCCATTCCCTCGGATTCTGCGCGGGCACGGGAAATGGCGCTGTCGGCCACGTCCACGCCCAGAACGTGGGGGAAGTGGGCCGCCAGCCGACGGCTGAACGCCCCGTCGCCGCAGCCGATGTCCACGATGGGAAGCTCCGGGTGCATCTGCCGTTTCAGGTGTTCCAGGTGGCCGAGCAGTTCGTGGTCGTCGCCGGAGTCCCACAAGACGTCTCCTTGGGCGCCGGTGCTGGTGACGTTGGCCCAGTACTGGTCCCAGGCCGCATGCGGATCCTTCGGCGCCTCGGCGGACAGCTTCACGAGTCGGGGGACCAGCAAGTATTTCTTCAGGGATGAGAGCACGGTCCAAATATAGGGCTATTTTGCCGGAGCCATGTGACGGAAATGGCCGCCTGGGACCCCTGCAGGCGGCCATTTCCGGCAAACGGACGGCGGACGGACCCGCCGCTGCACCGATCTGGGCTGCATCGATTTGGGCTAGGGGACCGATCTGGGCTGCTTCGATCCGGGCTAGGGGACCGGCTCCTCGGTGACGGGGGCCGTTCCGTCCGGGGTCGGCGTGGCCGGCGCGGGGTCAGCCGGTGCCTCCGCCCCGGTAGGATCCGGCGGCCCTGCAGGACCCGACGACGGGGCCGGTGCAGGAGGCTGTGCGGGAGCCGTGGACATCGGAGCGGGGGCTATTCCGGATGGCGCCGGGGCAGGAGGAGCGCCGGGCCCAGACGCCCCGGGAACAGGCGCTGGAGTTGCTGTGGACGCTCCGGACGGCGGCGGCTGCGTTTGCCCGCTTCCGGTCGTCGGATCCGGGCTTGTGCCTGTTGCCGGTGCAGGGTTCGTGCCGGGCGATGCACTCGGGTCGCTCCGGATGACGTCCATGATCTGCTGCTTGTACGCCTCGAGCCGCCCCTGAATCTCGGACAGGGGGACGCCCTGGAGTGAGCGGCCAAACCCGGCGATCTCCTCCCACAGTTCGGCGAGCCGCGCCATGCCGTCGGCACTCAGGGGACCGTCCAGCGTCAGGACCAGCTGGCTGGCCAGGGCATAGGTGAGGCACCGGACGCAGTTGTAGTTCGCGGCGGCCGAGAGGTTCTCCGGCACCACAACGTCAGCCTGGCCGATGATCAGCACCACCTGGAAGCCAACGGCCACCGCAGCGCAGTCCGCGCAGCTGGCGAAGGCGTAAGCCTCGTTGCGCGTATCCACCGGTCCGTCCTCGGCCCAGACAAGGGCAAAGGCGACGTCGTACGTCACCGAGCCGTCGGCCGTATTCACCGCGAGGGCCTGGTTGCCGTCCTCCTCAGGTGCCGGAGGCTTGTCGAAGGGGAAAACCCACGACGGCGCCGCGCCCTGCCCGTCCCGGGCTGCGGGTTGAGTTGCCTGGTCACCTGCCCCACGCGGGCCCGTTTGGTCACCGGCGTCGGAAGGAGCCGGCGCGTCCTGCCGGGGCACCAGCACCATGCTGAGCTGAGGTTTGTCGCGGGTGGGCAGTTCGGCGCCTTCGGGCCACAGCGCCACTGTTTTACCCTCGCGCCCCTCCTGCAGGGGTGCCCCGGACCAACCTCCTGTCAATGCAGGGTAGATGGCGGCCGTCGCATCGAACAGCGTTCCGCGTTCGTAAGGCTGCACCGGCCGGTACGTGTCAGGTGCGGGCCACCACGCCCAGGTGAGCCCGGCAAGGACGGCGGCGACGGCGGCAAGGGCCGTGCCCCGCTGCAGCGGCCTGCCGCGGGTCTTCGTCCAGAGGCCAGCGCCCAGCTGGCGCACCAGCCGCACCAGCATGTAGCCGATGCCCAGCAAAGGCAGAACGACGGCGATAATCGCCAGGAATCGTACTGCGGCATCGGCAAAGTTGCCGCCTGTGAAGCTGCCGGCGAGCATGGCGCCTTGATGCTGAAGGCTGACCCATGCCGTGCCCAGCAGCCGAGGCAGGGCAAGGACCATCAGCACCAGGCTGGCCAGGAGCAGCGGCACGGTGACCAGGACCCAGGCTGTGATGACAGCTCTGGCCCACGGCCTCAGGGCCTGTGCTTCCGGCTCTGGCTTGCGCCAGTTCCAAGGCAGGAGGCCCAGGAGCGTGGGCTTGATGCGTTGGAACAGGTCCGGTACGCCGGTCGCGTCGGCGAGGATGTGGTAGCCATCGAAGCGGAGCAGGGGCAGGAGCTGGCGGACCATCTGCAGGATCTGCGTGAGCACCACCAGCAGCAGCGCGTCGTAGCCCGTGGCCCACCAAAGCCCCATGATGGCAACGGCGACGATCGCGTTGAAGTACAGGCCGCCGAGGTCGATCCGCAGCCGGGCCCCGCGTCCCAGCCGGTATGAGTCCGTGACGTCGGTGTAGAAGGCCGGCCAGATGAGGTAAATGCCCGCTCCCATCGCTCCCGGCGTGGCCCCTCCGCGGCGGGCGGCGGCTGCGTGGCCGAACTCGTGAAAGCCGGCCGAAAGGACAGTAATGGCGAAAATGAGCAGCAGCAGGCCGGGGTTGGCGAAGGCGTCATGAGTGGCGGACGCCAGCCCCTTGACCGTGAGAACCCACCAGCACGAGGCCACGAAGGCTGCTGTCACTGCCGCCACGATCACCGGATGGAAGAGCACAGCGAACGGCGACGTCAGCTTCCGCGTCCGTTCCGGGTCGGTGACCGTGTAGCGGAAGCGCATCCCCAACAGCGGGTCAGCCTTCCGGACGACAGGCTGGGAACCGTCGGCAAGCCGGAGCAGCCCCAGCGGCAGCAGCTGGCCCTCGATCAGCGTTTGAACATTGTCGGCGCTGACCAATTTCCCGAAGCGGAGACTCGTGTGTTCTGCGATTTCCGTGGTGTCCCGCTTGCCGTCGATGGCCTCCAGCACGAGGAACAACAGACTGGTCAGCTGGATGGCCTGGCCATCGGAGCGGCGGACCAGGAACGGCGGTTCCCGGTAGCCGGAGCCTTTGGCCTCGCCGATCAGCTCGACGCCCTCTGCGCGGACGGGAACCTCGCGCTGATGGGTACCGACGGCGGCAAGGGAGGGAACCGGCGGGCCGTCCGGATTGGACGGCCCGCCGGGCGCAATACTCATCGAGGATTTACTGTTCTAGGTCGGACTGCTGGTCGGCCGTGGCAGTTGCTGAACCGTCAATGTTCTGGTTGATGATGGCGTCCTGCTGTGCCACTGCGAAGGCGTCGCTGTCGATGGATCCGATGTTGGCTGCCACAGCGGCATCGATCGGGGCGGCCACGTTGGCATTGGCTGCCACGGCGCCGTTGATCGGCGCGGCGATGTCGGCGTCGGCGGCGAGGTCCACATTCACGTTCAAGAGGTCGCCGTCCAGGGCCGCTGCCGGATCCACGGGTACGGCACCGACGTCAGGCAGTGTTCCGTCAGGCAGTGTGCCATCGGGGAGCGTGCCATCCGGCAGTGTTCCCTCGAGCACCTCGCCGCCGTCGATGGCCGTGCCGTCATCTGCCGTCCCGCTGCCCTGGGTGATGGTGCTGTCCTGGGTCGATTCGGCGGTGGCGTCGGCCGTAATTCCCTGGTTGATGATGACGCCCTGATCGGCGAGAGCCTGCGACTCGGAGCCGAATGAGAGGATGTTTGCTGACGCTGCGGCATCAATCGGGGCGGCAACGTTTGCGTTGGCCGCCACAGCGAGGTCGATCGGCGCAGCCGCGCTGATGCCGAGGTCGAGGTCGGCGTTGAGGTCGAGTACTGACGCGACTTCCTTATCGGGCAGGGCAGTGCCTGCCTGGGCGTTGAGCTCGTCATCGGAAAGCGGCGTCATGTCCTGTTCATTGCTCACGCTATGCTCCAGTTCCGGCACCGGTTTCCCTGCCCCCAGCGGACAGGTGCACCGAAGATGCCACTGCACAATACTAAGCATGATGACTATCGCCGGGAAGACGCAGGAGGTGCGCGCAGAATGAACTGGTGGGAGCCGGTGGTTGCCGTCATCGGCGGGATCGCCCTGGTCTACGCAGTGTTGCTGGTCCTGCTGACCTATTACGCCCGTCGCCACCCGGAGACGGTGGGAATGAAGGAAGCCATACGGCTGCTGCCGGACCTGCTCACCCTGCTGCGCCGACTGACCTCGGATCGGGCCCTGCGGCGGGGACTCCGGGTGCGGCTGGTTCTGCTGCTGGTGTACCTTTTGATGCCGATCGATCTGGTCCCGGACTTCCTGCCTGTGATCGGCTACGCCGACGATGTCATCATCGTGGCGTGGGTGCTGCGCTCCGTCATCCGCGGAGCCGGCAAGGAGCCGCTGGAACGCCACTGGCCAGGCAGCCCGGCCGGCCTGGCTCTGGTCCAGCGCCTGGCCGGGGTTGCCGCAGCGTAGCCGTGAGGCCTACTTGAGCCCGGCGCCCGGAAGGAGCTCCCTGGCGCCGAGGGAGTCGGCGATGAACGCGTAATCCCAGGCCCGTTCGCGCCACTGCACGTACCGGCCGGAGGCACCCCCGTGGCCGCCGTCCATTTCGATCTTCATGACAATCGGCTCGAATCCGGTGGTTTTGTTGCGCAGCTCCTGCACCCACTTGGCCGGTTCCACGTAGAGCACCCTGGTGTCGTTGAAGGACGTCACAGCGGCGATCTTCGGATAGGCGGCCTCGCGGACATTCTCATAGGGGGTGTACGACTTCATGTACTGGTACACCGCGGGGTCGGTGATGGGGTTGCCCCATTCTTCCCATTCCAGCGCCGACAGCGGCAGTTCCGGGTCAAGAATGGTGTTCAGCGCATCCACGAACGGCACTTCGGCCACGATGGCGGCGTACTTCTCCGGAGCGAGGTTGGCCACGGCACCCATGAGCAGCCCGCCGGCCGAGCCGCCAAGGGCAGCGATCCGGTTGGGCGCAACCCAGCCCGACGCCGCCAGCCAGTCGGTGGCGGCGATGAAGTCCGTGAACGTGTTCTTCTTGCTGAGCTTCTTCCCGTTCTCGTACCAGTGCCGGCCGAGTTCGCCGCCGCCGCGGATGTGCGCGATGACGAAGACGATCCCGCGGTCCAGCAGCGACAGCCGGGCGATGCCAAAGCCCGGATCCATGCTCAACTCGTAGGAGCCGTAGCCGTAGACCAGACCGGCCGCGGTGGAGTTCCGGGCAACAGACTTGTGCCGCAGCACGGAGAGGGGAATCCTGGTCCCGTCCTCGGCCTCGGCCCACTCCCGCGTGGCCAAATAGTCGTTCCCGTCGTAGCCGCCGAGCACCGGGCTTTCCTTGCGGAGCAGCAGTTCGCCGGCTGGCTGCTCCGGAGTGGGAAGCACAAAATCATAGACCCGCGACGGCGTGAAGTAGGAGGTGTAGCCCAGCCGGATCACCGGGGCCTCGTAATCGGAGCCGCCAACTCCGGCCGTGTACAGCTCCTCGTCAAACGCGGGTTCGACGGGGGCCTCCTGGGAAGGCGTACCGAGCCCCGCCAAGGAAATCACCTGCACGCGCTCGATCGTGTCCTTCCGGACCGAGACCACCAGATGCGTGGAGGTGACCCCCGCGCCGTTGACGCGGACGTCGTCGGAATGCTCGACGGCGGTGGTCCACTGCTGCTCGGCCAGCGGCTTTGCGAGTTCGGCCGGGTCCACCAGTGAAACCATCGAGTTCACGGCATTCCGGTTGTGCGTGATGACGATGCGTTCAGCTTTCTGCCCGTCAGGGCCCTCGAGCAGGAACGGTTCGGCCTCGTATAGGACCCGCTCGTCGCGGGAGATCACGGTGGTGAGCGTGGCAGAGGGGTCGTCAAATCGCAGAAGCCGCGTTTCGCTGTACTCGGAGCAGCCAATCCCGAGCACGAGGTGACGCCGGTCGGAGGAGAGCTCGAAGCCCAGCCACATGGCGACGTCGTCCTCCTGGTAGATCACCTCGTCCTCGGAGACAGGCGTGCCCAGCACGTGGGCTTTGACCTGGTACGGCCGCCAGGAATCATCCACCACGGTGTAGAAGATCCGGGTGCCGTCCGGGGAGAAAGAGACGCCGTAGAAGACGTTCTCGATCACGTCCGGCAGCAGGTCTCCGGTGCGCAGGTCCTTGATGTGCAGCGTGAAGCGTTCGTCGCCCGAGTTGTCCACGGCGTAGGCGTACAGGTGCCCGTCCACTGTCACGGCCGAGCCGCCCACCGAGAAGAAGGGCTTGCCTTCGGCCTCCACATTGCAGTCCAGCAGGACTTGCTCGCCAGGAATTTCGACGCCGGCCTCCACGGCCGGGGGCGTCCAGTCGGCCACCCTGTCCCCGGTGTCCTGGGCGCGGACGCGGCACTGGATGCCGTACTCCTTGCCTTCCACCGACCGGCTGAAGTACCACCAGCCGTCCTTGCGGTTGGGGACAGACAGGTCAGTCTCCTGGGTCCGGCCCTTGATCTCCTTGAAGATGGCATCCCGCAGCGGTTCCTGGTGGGCGGTGACGGCTTCCTGGTATGCGTTCTCTGCCTTCAGGTGTGCCACGACCTCGTCGGAATCCTTCTCCCGGAGCCATTCGTAGTTGTCCACGAATGTGTCGCCGTGGTGGGTGCGCTTTGCAGGCACTTTCCTGGCGACGGGGGGCGCAGGGGAGGCCGCGGCGGAGTTGTCTGCGGAGTGCTGCAGTGGAGTCTGGGTCATTCCCTCAATATATAGATCCGCCCTGACAAATGGGGCGGCCGTTCGCTACCGGGGGAGAGCAACAGCCGGGCAGTCGGCTCGGGGCAGTGCGCCGGGGGCCGGGGGCCGCGAAAGTGCGTCCCGCCCGAACCCTGTCCCCGCCGCAGGGCGGGGGCGTATCCTGAACTCGCGTCCGCAAACCGGAAACAATCGAGCAGCCGAGGGGCAGCCATGACAATTCCGCCAGTGCACGAACCCGAGCCATTCCCGCCGGAACCGGGTCCCGATCCCATGCGGCCCAATCCGAACGGGCCCGACCCTTCCGGCCCCACACCGCCGCCCAGCCCGTTCCCGACCCCCGAACCGCCGGGTCCGCTTCCCGTGCCGGATCCCGGTCCGACCCCGCTGCGCCCGGACCCCACCAGGGACTAAGCAGTCCTTCCTGCTTGACCCCCGCCGTATGGCGCCTTGACGGTGGCGGCCATCTTTCCGGCGGCCGGGTGACCTTGCTTGAAGTTCTCGGCAAGCTCACCCGGCCGCCGTTTTCATGTCGTCGCTTCGCACAGGCCGTGCAGGAAATAGGAAATACGAAATGTTGCGTCAATTCTGCAACATTCTGTCTTTTTGCTGTTACCTGAGTCACATCCGGGCTAATGTGGTTTCCGGTCGCAGCGTCGCGGCCATGCATGAGGGGAGATGTTCTGTTGAACGATAAGCTCAAGGTCTTGGTCCGACTCGATCTCGAATGCGGCGAAGCCCAAGTCGCCGCGCAGGGAAATGTAACCGCCCGAAGCATCCAGGCTCTCTACGTCGTTATGAAGCGCGCCAATCATCTGAGGGAAGGCCTCAAGTTGGTTGTGGATGTCAGCCACGCGCACGTCGAAGCGTCCGCCCTGGAGCAGCTCCGCAAGTGCTCCGAATCCCACCACCTGCCGGTATCGATCGACCCGCAGCAGTCTGAATGCAACGTCCGCGTCCTGGCACCGGCCGGCGCCGGCTTGGAATCCTCCGCACGGCAGGCATCACTGGCAGTCGCGGCATAACCCGGCAGCTACTCGTCAGCTACTCGTCGGGGCCCGTTATTCGTCGGGGCTCCCTGCCCGCCGGCCTATTCGTCGGGGCTGGGACTCCGTACGTCGCGGGATCCAATGTCCGCAGCCCCGAGCATGTCGGCGGCCGGGGAGTGCGTGGTTTCGTGTTCGCGTACCCGGAGTTCCGGGTGGTGCAGGTCCAGGGACGGCCGTTCCGAACGGATGCGCGGCAGGGACGTGAAGTTGTGGCGCGGCGGCGGGCAGGAAGTTGCCCACTCCAGCGATGCGCCGAAGCCCCAGGGATCGTCCACCATCACCCTTTCGCGGCTGCGCGCGGTGATGTAGACGTTCCACAGGAAGGGGATCAGTGACGCCCCGAGGAGGTACGAGGAGATTGTGGAGAACTGGTTCATCCCGGTGAAGTTGTCCTCGATCATGTAGTCCGCGTAGCGGCGCGGCATGCCGAGCACGCCCAGCCAGTGCTGGATCAGGAACGTGCCGTGGAAGCCCAGGAACAGCATCCAGAAGTGGATCTTGCCGAGGCGCTCGTTGAGCATCTTGCCCGTCCACTTCGGCCACCAGAAGTAGAAGCCGGCGAACATCGCGAACACCACGGTGCCGAACACCACGTAGTGGAAGTGCGCCACCACGAAGTACGAGTCAGAGACGTGGAAGTCCAGCGGCGGGGAGGCCAGGATGATGCCGGTGAGGCCGCCGAAGAGGAACGTGACGAGGAAGCCCAGACTCCACAGCATTGGCGTCTCAAACGTCAGCGAACCGCCCCACATGGTGCCGATCCAGTTGAAGAATTTCACGCCGGTGGGCACCGCGATGAGCATGGTCATGAATGCGAAGAACGGCAGCAGCACCGAACCGGTCACGTACATGTGGTGCGCCCACACGGTCACCGACAGGGCGGCGATGGCGATCGTTGCGTAGACCAGGCCCTTGTAGCCGAAGATCGGTTTGCGGCTGAAGACCGGGAAGATCTCAGACACGATGCCGAAGAACGGCAGCGCGATGATGTACACCTCGGGGTGGCCGAAGAACCAGAACAGGTGCTGCCACAGGATGGCGCCGCCGTTTTCCGGGTCATAAATGTGCGCGCCGAACTTCCGGTCTGCGCCGAGGCCGAAAAGCGCGGCGGCCAGGGGCGGGAACGCCATGATCACCAGGACCGCCGTGACCAGAGTGTTCCAGGTGAAGATGGGAATGCGCCACATGGTCATGCCCGGGGCCCGCATGCAGATGATGGTGGTGATGAAGTTGACGGCGCCGATGATGGTGCCGAAACCGGACAGCGCCAGGCCGAAGACCCACAGGTCACCGCCGACACCGGGGCTGAACGTCGTGTTGTTCAGGGGTGCGTAGGCGAACCAGCCGAACGAGGCGGCACCCTGCGGGGTGATGAAGCCGGCCACGGCAATGGTTGAGCCGAAGAGGAAGAACCAGTAGGCCAGGGCGTTCAGCCGCGGGAAGGCAACGTCCGGGGCGCCGATCTGCAGCGGCATGATGACGTTCGCGAACCCGGCAAAGAGCGGGGTGGCGAACATCAGCAGCATGAGGGTGCCGTGCATCGTGAACATCTGGTTGTACTGCTCTTTGGTCACGAGCAACTGCATGCCGGGTTCGAAGAGTTCGGCACGGATGACCAGCGCCATCACGCCTGCGAGGCAGAAGAACACGAAGGACGTGATCAGGTACAAGTAGCCAATGGTCTTGTGATCCGTGGTGGTGATCCATTTGACGACCATTTGGCCCATGCGTTGAGGCACGGCGGGGGTGGCGCCCGTGCCGGTCAAAACGGCTGGTTGCTGATATCCGGACATCGTCAGCCACTCCTGGGCATCGCGTTGCAGGGGCCCGCTTCTAGAGCTGCGGTGCCGGCCGGAACCAGTTTCGGTTCACGGAACCGACACGATCAGAATAGCCCGTGCCGGGGTCGCGCAAAAGTGCCGGGTCCCGCAAAAGTGTCCCGCGCAACTGCGCCCAGACCTGGGCGCAGAAGTGCGGTGGCCCCGCTAGGTTGCAGGAGCCACCGCATATCTGCTGCCTCAGTGTCCCGTCCGGGTGCGCGGCGCGCGAACGCCCTCCCGGGACAGCAGCAGTGCCAGGGCAACCATGCCAACGCCCAGCAGGAAGTGCAGCCAGTTGTCCGCAGTGTTAAACGGCACGAAATTGGCCGGGGTGTTGAGGTTGATGACCAGGCCGTACAGCCAGAGGACCAGGTAAATAATTCCGCCGTAGAGCAGGAAGCTCTTTGCCTGGCCTGGGGTGCGGGCCAGGAGCAGGCCGGCAGCCCCGAAGAGCAGGTGCACGATGTTGTGCAGGACGGAAACCTGGAAAACGCCGAGGAGCATCGCCTCCGAGGTGTGTCCGGCCATAGCCAGCCCCCCGAAGTTGGTCGTGATCCCGGGAATGAAGCCCAAGATGCCGATGAGCAGGAAGACTGCCCCCACGACCTGGGCTGCAAGCTGCAGTCGGCTTCTGGCTCCGGCTGCTGGATTTGTAGTAGCCATTTTCCCTTTCTCCTTATTTGATTGGCCGCCGAATGGCAGCCAAGACTTCAGACCATCGTTTTGTTGCCGCGGCGCCGCCACCAAACCAGGGCCACGACGAGGGTGATCAGGACGACGCCTCCAATGACGTACGGGGCATAGTTAAGGCGGGTTGACTCGGATTCGGCGGGCTCGCCTGTCCCCGGATTGACAGGGTTTCCGGAAGGCGTCGCGGAGGGCTCAGGGGGGGAAGGCGTTTCAGCCGCCTGGGCGTCCGCGGCTTCGAGCGGCATATAGGCCGTGGAAGAGGAAGCTGAGGGTGCGGCATGCGACGGCACGGCCACTGATAATGAGCCAGCAATCACGGCAAGAACGGCAAAGGTCAGAACGATCAATCTGCGCATTAATCCATCTCCTTGGTCGATGCTGCAACAATATAGTAAGCATGGTTAGCATTAACTACTAAGCATCCTTGGTAAACTGCCTGCAGCCAAGATTCTGGTCACGCGGTCCTCAACGCCCCGCAAACAGCAGGTCCGGTAGGGGGCGCTCCGATTTGGACGGTGCCGCCTCAGTCGGGAACTTCCATTTGAAAGCCGCACCCGCACCGCAGCAGGCGCGTCGGCAGGTGGACGTCGTGGATGGTGTGGCGCCGCGGGAGCTCCGTGCCGGGGATGCTGCTGGTGCCATGGCTGACCGACATGGGCGTGCCGCAGTGGAAATACTCGCCGCCGAATTGGAGGACCCCCATCACCTGCCCGTGGCGGTTGAGGACGGCGGCCACGTCATGCACGTTCGCCGGGTGGGCATAAAAGTAGTCGCATTCGATGCAGGTGTACGACACGTCAACCATGTCCGCCTGTGGAGGATGCAAGGGTTCGATGGACTCGACGATGAGATGTTCGTCCGTGCGGCATTCCGAGCACCAGGGCCTGTTCTCGGACGGCCGCTGCATCCCTCCTGGTCGGTGGGCGTTGGAGATGGTCGACATTGACGCGCTCCTCTTTGCGGGGGGCCTCTGCGCCCTGTCTGCTTGAGCTGAAGCTACGCTTAAAATAACCCTGGCCTGTCGCGTAAGCAAGAGTTGGCCTCCGGATTCCGGATTGCCGGATGCCCGCGCCCTGCCGGGGCCGGCGTCTGCGGAAAGGCTATAAAACCCCTTGCGGAGTCCTGTCTCTGGTGTTATAAAAAATCTATACCAGACGATATAGATCGGATGGGTGGAAGTTAACAGACCGACTCGCCCTGAGGAGGGAAGCCATGTTGATGCGAACCGATCCGTTCCGCGAGCTGGACAGGCTCGCCCAGCAGGTCCTAGGTACGGTGGCGCGCCCGGCGGCGATGCCGATGGACGCGTGGCAGGAGGACAAGGAATTTGTTGTGGCCTTCGATCTGCCCGGTGTGGACGCCGACTCCGTGGATCTGGACATTGAACGGAACGTCCTGACGGTGAAGGCCGAACGCCCCGACCCCGCAGGCAAAGACACCGAGATGATAGCCTCCGAGCGTCCGCGCGGCGTGTTCAGCCGGCAGCTGATCCTGGGGGACACCCTGGATGTCGAAAGCATCAAGGCAAGCTACGACGCCGGAGTGCTGACGCTGCGCATCCCTGTCGCAGAGAAGGCCCAGCCGCGTAAGATCCAGATTGAAACCAAGGGGTCAAAGCACGAGATTGCCGCATAGCCCCGCACAGGACAGGGAGGGTCCGGCGAACGTGTTATCTGCCTAATGGGGCGGTTAGCCCGGGAGCACGCCACCGCGCTAGATAGCGCACAGGCAGAAGTATCCGGATTTCTCCCGTGGGGTGTGGCCCCGGGCCTCGGCCCGGGGCCACACCAATTTCACCGGCTATGTGTTCAGCTCCATCATCAGCGGCGGCAGTTCATCGGCCAGCTCCCGAGCCAGGAAACCCAGGCTCCCCAGCCTGCTGGCGAGCTTGTCCCCGGCCGCGGCGTGAAGATGCGTTCCCCAGCACGTGGCCTGCGCCTCGGTGGTGCCACGTGCCCGCAACCCGGCGATGGCACCGGCCAGGATGTCCCCGCTGCCGGAGGTGCCCAGGCCCCCGAATCCGGTGGTGATCTTCCAGCGGTTGGCAGCTTCGGGGGCGTCGCCGCCGCGCGGGCGGGCGATCAGGCCCTGGCAGCTCACCACTGCCCGGTACTTCTCGGCAATTTCGACGACGGCGGCGGCCAGCCCGTCGTCGTCGGCCTTCAGGTCCGTCTCCCGGTCCAGGAGGATTGCTGCCTCCGTGGGGTTCGGCGTGAGGATCAGGCGGCCGGCCCATGGCCCCAGGTCGTCGAGCAGCTTGGGGAGGCAGCCCAGGGCGTAGGCGTCGAGAATGATTGCAGAGTCGACGCCTGCGGTTTTGGCGCCGGCATCGGCGTTCCCGGCGGTCCGCCCGGCATCGTGCCGGAGCAGATCGTGCCGGAGCAGTTCGCGCAGCAGCGCCTCCGTGCCGTCGATGTCGTCCAGGCCCGGGCCGATCAGCACGGCGTCCGCGGAATCGAAGTCCTCGAACAGAGCCTGGAGGCCGTCGGAGCCGGGGGAGCCGCCGGCGGTTTCGCGGAGGCCGATCACCCCGGCCTCCGGAAGCGTGACGGCCAGCTGCACAGCCACGGATTCCGCCACGGCGAGGGTCAGCCTGCCTGCGCCGGCACGAAGCGCAGCGGTTCCTGCCAGCAGGGCGGCGCCGGGAGTCCGCCGTGCACCGCCGATCACCAGCACGGCGCCGCGCGAGTACTTGTCCGCGCCGGCAGCAGGGAGGGGCCAGTCGCGCAGCAGCGACGGCGTGATCAGCGCCGGAGCCGCATCCTCTGAAGCGTCGGCCCCAGCGGACGCCGGCTCACCGCGGGTGGACACCGGCATCCCCTGCATGCTCGGTCACCTGCACACCCTGCTGTTCGAGGTGCTCCGCCACGTTGAAGCTCTCGAGTGTCCACGGCCCGGTCCCGTCCGGCCGCACGTACCGGGTGACCGATGCGTTGAGGACCGTCGTGCCCGCGGCGATGTCCAGCAGTTCCCTCTCGGACATGCCCTCCAGGACGTAGCGGAACAGCAGCACCACGGCGTCGTGGCACACCAGCATCACCCGGTGGCCGCTGCCCAGTGCGTTCAGCTCGCCGAGCACGGAGCGCAGCCGCAGCGCCACGTCCGCCCAGGATTCCCCGCCCGGCGGGCGGTAATAGAACTTGCCCAGCCACCGCCGTCGTTCTGCCTCTTCGGGGAGCCTGTTCTCCACGCCGAGGCTGGTGAGCATGTCCAGGATGCCGAGCTCGCGGTCCCGAAGCCGCTCGTCCGTGCGGATGGCCACCGACCAGCCGGCCGTTTCTGCGGCGATTGCAGCGGTCTGATATGCGCGCATGTACGGGGAGGAGATGACGACGTCGGGACGCAGCTCTTCGGGGACCGGCGCCAGCGCGCGGCCCAGCGCCTGCACCTGCTCCCGCCCAGTAGCCGACAGTTCGACGTCGGCGTCACGGGCGGGGACGTCGATCACGTCCGCTCCGGACTCCTGGGCGGCCGTGGCGGCCACGTTGCCCTCGCTCTCACCGTGCCGGACCAAAATGAGCTCTACCGCTCCCGCGGTCCAGCCTGCCGGCACGGTTCCGTCGGTGCGCCGGCTGTCATGGCGCTGTCCATTGCTGTGTTGTTCGCTGCTGCTTTGTCCATCAACGCCCATGATGTCCACTCCCGGTCCGGCCTAGGCCTGCGATTGCTCCACGTTACTAGCGCCGTACCCGCACTGTCAGCAAAATAACCCCGTCCAAGCCAAGGCGGCGGCCGCAGCCGGTGCAGAACTCCGACAATTTCAATTCCTCCAACACGGTGGTGGCGGCCCGTAGTAGGTCTAGGGTGGGAAGCGTCGGCAATCGCCGCGAAAACCCTCAAGGAGGGCGCATGAACTCCAAGCAATCCAGCTCCGAACAGTTCGGGCAACACCTGAAAAGTGTCGGCGGCTCAGAGGACGACGTCAGCGGCTCCGCTTACGTAGTGACAGAGGAAGACACCGTGGAGAGCGTGGTGTCGGGCATGCGGATGAAGCAGCAGGAACGCGGCGGCGCCGCCAGCAAGCCATCCATCCTCCATGCCTCCGCCGAGGTGGCGATCAGCCGGCGCGATGAGAATGATCCGGCCCATCACCCCGGTGTGTCGCAGCCAGGAGAGTATCAGCTGGATATCCATTTCGGCGGGGACCACACCACCCGGGAGCCCGTCCCGGAGACAGATCTCGAGGCTGCCCAGATCTGGGCGCAGGGGCGGATTGAAGCCGCGGGCGCGGACTTCGGCGCCATCTACTTTCCGACTGGGGGAGGCTCTGCCCCAGGCTCGGGTGCGCTTGAATGCCGTTACGACCGGGCGGTGGGCTGGTACCGCTAGGCAGCACGGTCTTTCACCCAGAGCGAAGGGCGGTTTGGGTCAGCTAGACTGGAATGCACTATGGACGACCCTCCTTCACATATGCCCTGGCCCCTCGACGTCCTGACCGGATCACCGGTCATCACCGGAGAGGGGCGCCCGAATGTATGAATGGATCATGATCGGGATTGGCCTGATCCTCACGGTCGGCACCGGGTTGTTCGTTGCCTCGGAATTCGCGCTGGTCAACCTGGACCGCAACGACCTCGAGGCCCGCCAGGCCCGTGGCGAGAAGCGCCTCACGCCCACCATCAAGGCCCTGAAAATCACCTCGACGCACCTCTCCGGCGCTCAGCTCGGCATCACCCTGACCACCCTCCTCACCGGCTACACGTTTGAACCGGCCATCAGCAGGCTGCTGAGCGGGCCGTTGCTCGCCGCGGGCCTCCCTCAAGCCGTGGTGCCCGGGATTGGCGCGGTGGCCGGCATCTTCATCGCCACGGTCTTTTCCATGGTGATCGGCGAGCTTGTACCCAAGAACTTCGCGTTGGCCCTCCCGTTGGCGACGGCGAAGGTGGTCGTGCCGTTCCAAGCCCTGTTCACGGCGGTCTTCAAGCCCGTCATCCTGCTCTTCAACAACACGGCAAATTCGATCATCAGATCCGTCGGTATTGAACCCAAGGAGGAACTTTCCGGAGCCCGCAGCGCGGAGGAACTCAGTTCACTCGTGCGCCGCTCGGCCCTGGAAGGTGCCCTTGACCTGGACCACGCGGCTCTGCTGCACCGGACCCTGCGGTTCTCGAACCACAGCGCGGCGGACGTCATGACACCCCGCGTGCGGATGACTGCCGTCAATGCCGATGACACGGCCGAGCAGATCGTCAACCTTGCCACGTCTACCGGCTACTCGCGGTTTCCGGTGATCGGCCGGGACCGGGACGACGTATTCGGCGTGCTGCACGTCAAGCAGGCTTTCGCTGCGCCGTTGGAAGATCGTGGCCGCGTCACCGCCTCCGATCTCATGATCGAACCGCTCAGGGTACCGGAATCCATGGGCGTCGATTCCCTGTTGGTGCTGCTCCGGAAGCAGGGCCTGCAGGTGGCCATCGTCTCGGACGAGCACGGCGGCACGGCCGGCATCGTCACACTCGAAGACCTCGTTGAAGAGATTGTCGGTGAGTTGGAGGACGAGCACGACCGGGCGCGCGTGGGCGTCGTCCGGACCGGCCGCTCCGTCACCTTCGATGCAGCCCTCCGCCCGGACGAGCTCCTGGACCGGACGGACATCGCCGTTCCGGACGGTGAAGAGTATGACACCGTGGCCGGATTCGTCACGGATCAGCTGGATCGCATTCCGGAACTGGGAGACGAAGTCGCCATCGACGGCGGGACGCTCAGGGTTGAGCGCGTGGTGGGCACCCACGTCGAGCGACTGAAGTTCACTCCAGACGCCGCTCAGGGACCGGCCAAGAGCCGCCACGACCAAATTGTTGACAGCTTCACACAGGAGCTGACCCATGAGTGAATACCTTCCCGGCATCATCTGGCTCGCCGCCCTCCTGGTGGTCAACGCCTTCTTTGTCGGCGCCGAATTCGCCGTCATCTCCGCCCGCCGCTCACAGATCGAGCCGAAGGCAGAGGCCGGCAGCAAAGCCGCAAAGACCACGCTGTGGGCAATGGAGCATGCCACGTTGATGCTGGCCACCAGCCAACTCGGCATCACCGTCTGTTCGCTGGTGATCCTGAACGTCTCCGAACCGGCCATCCACCACCTGCTGGAAATCCCACTCGGCCTGACCTCGCTGTCTGGTGAGGCGATCGGCATCATCGCCTTCGTCACGGCACTCCTGCTCGTGACGTTCCTGCACGTGGTCCTGGGCGAGATGGTTCCAAAGAACATCTCGTTTTCTGTCCCCACCCGCGCGGCACTCCTTCTCGCTCCGCCACTGGTGATGGTTGCCCGGATCTTCAAGCCGGTTATCTGGACGCTCAATGGGATTGCGAACTCGATCCTTCGGCTGTTCAGGGTGGAACCCAAGAACGAGGCCACCAGTGCCTACACGCTGGATGAGGTTGCCAACATCGTGGAGCAGTCTACGAGGGAAGGAGTCCTGACGGACGCCAGCGGCGCCCTCACCGCTGCCTTCGAGTTCACGGAAAAGACTGTGGCCGATGTCGAGGTCCCCATCCGCGAGATGGTGCTCCTGCCGGCCTCGTCCACCCCGGCGGACATCCAGCAGGCAGTGGCCAAACACGGTTACTCCCGCTACATCCTCACCAATGACGACGGCGAGCCCGCCGGCTACCTGCACCTGAAAGATGTCATGGACCTCACCGCTCCGGCGAAGTTCAACCAGGCAGTTCCCGCCAAGCGAATCCGCCGTCTGGCATCCGCGTTCGGCGGCAGCGAACTCGAGGACGCCCTGGCCACCATGCGCCGCACGGGTGCTCATGTTGCCCGAGTGTTCGACGCCCACGGCAACACCACCGGGGTGCTGTTCCTTGAGGACATCATTGAGGAACTTGTTGGCGAGGTGCAGGACGCGACGAGCGCCTGAGTCCGGTTGGCATTTCTTTTGAGAATGATTCTCATGTAGGCTGGCCGCATGCTTCTTACAATCATCAGTGCCCTCGACGTGTTCTGCCGGCAGCAGGCGTGTGAAACCGTGGCAGCGGCCCACCCCGGAGCGGCCGTGGTGCTTCACGACCTCCATGAGGGAGGCCGGGTGGTGCGGCGGGTGTTCCGCGAGGGTCTCCTTGCCGAGAGCGACGAAACCGTGCTGGAACACGGGTGCCTGAGCTGCACAGTTCGGCTGGACGTCGTGCCGACACTCCGGCGGCTGCTCGAGGGCGGCGATTCCCACGTGATCCTTGGCCTGCCGTCCGGAGCGTCTGCCGCCGCGCTCTTGGAGGAACTGGGCAGGAATTCGGATGGGCCGCACATCAATTCGACGGTGATCGCCTGCGACCCCGGGGCACTTGAAGACCAGATCTGGGACGGCCACACGCTGTTCGAATCGGGGTACACACCGGCGCACAGGGATGAGCGGACGCCGGGTGAGTTCCTCATCGGGGAACTGCTCTACAGCGACACGGTCCTGCTCGTGACCCCGGAGCTCGTGGCCATGGATGCTGCGGTCCGGGACCGGGGAGTCCGGCTCGCCCGCGAACTTGCCCCACATGCCCGGATCGCCGAAATCACCGCCGACTTCACACTGGGCCGCCACGACCGGACTGAATCAGCCGCGCGCTCGTCCCCGGGTTCCGTGCAGATCCCGGCCGCCTCGGCCGCGCCGTTCAACACGGTTCTCGTCACGAGCCGGAAGCCCCTGCATCCCGGGCGATTCCGGCACGCACTGCCGAGACTGGCGGAAGCGAACTGTTGGATGCGGGGCAGGCTGTGGGTTGCCTCGGCGCCGCAGTGCAGGATCTCCATCCGCGGCATAGGTCCCCGGGTCTGGCTGGAGAGCACCGGAACCTGGGCGGCCGACCGAATGCTGCATCCTGCGACCCATCAGCTGGAGAGCACCGACGCGATGCTGGACTGGGATCCGGCCGTGGGGGACCGCGGCACTGTCCTGGCCATCACCGGCGACGGCATCACCGAAAGCGACGCCGCGGAACTTCTGGCCGGCTGCGAACTCACCAGCTCGGAAATGCAGGAGGGCGCCGACTCCCTCCACGACCCCTTTGAACTCAGCACATCCCTCTAACCCGATAGGAACATGCCATGAAAGTACGAAACTCCCTCCGTGCCCTGAAGAAGATTCCCGGCGCCCAGATAGTGCGCCGCCGCGGCCGGACCTTTGTGATCAACAAGAAGAACCCGCGCATGAAAGCACGCCAGGGGTGATGCACGGGGGCGGCAACGGTCAGTTGTTCCGCTCCGCCTGGTAAACATCCGGGATGCCGTCGTGGTCGGAGTCGATCTTTTCCTCTTCTTCGGCCCGGCGGTATTGGCGGTTCCGAGTCAGCAGCACTGCCGTGGCCAGCAGAGCAGCCAGCAGGGAAGCAGCGAGGATGCCGACCTTGGCGTGGTCATCATGGAGGCTGCCATGACCGAAGCTCAGCTCCGCCACGAGCAGCGAAACAGTGAAGCCTATGCCTGCGAGGAGTGAGACGCCGAAGACATCGATCCACTTGAACGAGCCGTCCAGCCGGGCCTTGGTGGCTTTGGTGAGCAGCCAAGTGGTGCCCAGGATGCCGACCGGTTTGCCGAGGACCAGCGCCAGGACGATGCCCACGGCCACCGGACTGGTGAATGCCGAGCCGAGGCCGTCCCAGCCTCCAACAGCCACACCGGCGGAGAAGAAGGCGAAAACAGGGACCGCAATGCCCGCTGAAATCGGGCGGAACCGGTGTTCGAAGATCTCGGCCAGGCCGGGGCCGGCCGCCGGCCCGCCTCCCGCCCGCGATCGGATGACCGGGACGGCGAAGCCGAGGAGCACGCCGGCCACTGTGGCGTGGATGCCGGAGGCATGCACGAGTGCCCAGGTGACTATCCCGAGCGGCAGCAGGATCAGCCAGGCGGCAGCATTATGGGTCCCGAAGAACCGGCGGAATTTCTGGGCCAGCAGCAGGTACAGCCCGAGGGGAAGCAAGGCCAGCAGCAGCGGAACGGCCTGGATGTCCGAGGAATAGAAGATGGCGATGATGCTGATAGCCAGCAGGTCATCCACCACGGCCAGGGTGAGCAGGAAGATCCTCAGGGCACTGGGCAGGTGGGAGCCGATGATCGCCAGGACGGCGACGGCGAAGGCGATGTCGGTTGCGGTCGGGATCGCCCAGCCCCTGATCGTCTCCGGACTGCTGATGTTCACTAGCGCGTAGATGAGGGCCGGAACCAGGACGCCGCCGGCTGCCGCGGCCACGGGGACCACCGATTTGCTGAATTGGCGCAGATCGCCGGCCACGAACTCACGCTTAAGCTCCAGGCCCACCAGGAAGAAGAAGATGGCCAGCAGTCCGTCCGCAGCCCAGGCGCCGAGGCTCAGTTCCAGGTGCCAGGGCTCGTACCCGAACTTAAAGTCCCTGAGCGCGAAATAGCTCGCGGAGGCGGGGGAGTTTGCCCACACCAGGGCGATGACGGCGGCGGCAACCAGGAGCGCGCCGCCTACGGTCTCCTTGCGCAAAATCTCCCCGATGCGCAGGGCTTCGGCATAGCTGCCGCGTGCGAAGACGGTGGGGCGCGGCGGAGCGGGGGGAGGTGACTGGCTCATGGAACGTCCTAAAATTCGGGTCAGCAAATACACTGCCGACCAGACTTCCCGGCGCACCTTCAACCAGTGTACAGGGGGTGCAAGCGGGATATTTTCAGGCCAGCCCCCCGCGGGTTGGCGCCCAAGGTGGTCCTCCGGGCCTACCCAGAGGACCACCTCGAACGCCTCATGGTCTCTATTTGCAGTGAGAAGTGTCGGCGACGCTCAGCCCGCGGGTTTGAGGGCGGTGCGCCAGGCGGCGACTGCCTTGGCGGAGCTGAAGTTCCAGGTGGCGGTTCCGGTGGCCCCGGCGGTGGCCTGAACACTGCTGGCCTGCTCGGCGATCTGCCCGCCGGCAGTTTCCCACACCTCGGTCCACCCGGTCGGCGGCATGGCCGCCGGGTTCGAGCTGTCAAAGCCCAGCCCGCCGATCAGCATC
>NZ_JCAXEA010000014.1:0-158113 GCF_059759125.1 Arthrobacter sp. GQ119
TCTCATCCACAAAGAGCACTGGCAGATCCAGGTCAAAACCGGCATCCCCTGGTTCATCCCCCCACCCCACATCGACCCCCACCAAAAACCCCGCCGCAACCACCACCACCGAACATGAGCTGAGCGTTCGGGGTCTACGCGAATGCGCATACTGTAATGTCGCCGAGCCGTGCTGCAGCGCTCCACTAAACAGCAGGACGCCCGGACCCTCAAGGAGTCCGGGCGTCCGGTGTGTTCGTGCCGCTGGCTAGGCGTCCTGCCAGCCGCGACCTTCCACGAACGTGGAAATCAGCGTACCGATCCCCGACTGTAGCGAGTTGGACGGATCCTCATAAAGAGAAGCCTCAGTGGCCCGGCTGTGGATGATGAGCTGCTCGGCTTCGAGCTTGGCTTCCGGTACCGTGGCACCGACGATGCCGGTCCGTGCAGAAAGCTCGGACGTGTGCACTATTTCAGCGTCCGTCTCCGAGAGCGGGATGGTGGTCCCCGTCTGGATCTCGTCGTGCGGGAACTCGAATTCGGCGTCGTCAGGGCCAGCAGGAACCGTATATTCCAGGAAGTAAGTCATGGTCCCAGCCTTTCAGAAAGCCCGGAAACCGGAAACCCCGACGTGCCGAAGGCAACCAAAGAACCCGCACCGAAGCCGGAAGGCCTGCGAGCAGGTCCCCATACAGCATTACCGCCCTGCAGCGTAACCTTGCGCACCCCGCGGATTGGCGGCCGCTTGCAGAACTCCGGTCGACGGATCACGCACGACGGCGGACAGCCGTCCCAGCGTCCAGTCACCGGCGCGGGTGATGCGGTGGCCTCTTCGCTCGAGGCCTTCAATGACATCGTTCCCCAACCGATCCTCGACGACGGCACCACCTGGTTCCCAGGTGCGGGGCCAGAATGAGCCCGGCATCGACGTCGTATGTAAGGCCGGCGCATCGATGGCCTGCTGAGGCGAGTATCCCCCGACAATGGTCCGGAGTAAGTAAAGGAGCTGCCACTGGTCCTGCTGGTCCCCGCCCGGTGACCCAAGCGCCGAGACTGCATTGCCGTCGCGCAGCACCAGTGTCGGCGTCAGCGTGGTCCGGGGCCGCTTACCGGGAGCCAGCGTCGAAGGGGTTCCCGGCTCGAGCCACGTCATCTGCAGCCGGGTCCCCAGGCAAAAACCCAGTTCCGGAATTGCCGGCGACGACTGCAACCAGCCCCCTGACGGCGTCGCCGAGATCATGTTCCCCCAGCGGTCCACGACGTCGATGTGGCAGGTGTCGCCGCGGGTCTCCCCCGTCGCTTCCACGGTGGGCTCCCCTGCCCCACCGGCAAAACCCGCGTGTGCGGCCGGAACATACTCCGTCCGCAGGACCGGAGTGTACGGTTCCCGCCCGGGGACTCGGCCAGGACGGAACTCGTGGGACGCCTGCTTGGTGATCAGCTGGCGGCGCTCAGCCGCATAATCTGCCGACAGCAGGTGGTCCAGCGGCACATCGGCGTCGCCGTAGTACGCCTCACGGTCGGCCAGCGCGAGCTTCTGGGCCTCGAGAATGGTGTGGGCGCCGAGTTCAGTAGACGGATCGAGGTGTTCGTCATCGAAACCGTCCAGAATGGCGAGGGCCTGCAGCAGCGCCGGACCCTGACCCCACGGTCCGGTCTTGGCAATCGTATAGCCCCGGAATTCCAGAGTGGCGGCCTCTTCATAGCCCGCCCGGAACCCGGCCATGTCGGCCATGGTCAGCACGCCGCGGTGGTCCGTCCCCGACGAGTGGCGCTGTGGCGTCTGCACAGCCTTGGCGACGGCCCGGGCCACGAAGCCCTCACTCCATTCGCGGCGGGCAGCGTCGATCCGCGACTCACGCGTGTGGGCAGCGGCAGCATCCGCAGCCTCTCCTATGCCTGCGCCGGCCTGGACCAGTCTCTGCAAGGTGCGGGCATGGGCGGGATTCCGCATCAGCTCGCCCTCCTGCGGAATCCGTCCGTCAGGCATCCACAGGTCGGCTGACGTCGGCCAGTGTTCGCTGAACAACGCCGAAACCGCGGAGATGGTGCTGCCGACCCGTGCAAGAACAGGGTGCCCGTCCCGCGCATACCCGATCGCGAAGTCCAGCACCTCCGCGAGCTCCCAGGTTCCGTGATCCCGCAGGAGCAAAAGCCAAGCGTCGACGGCGCCAGGCACCGCGGCGGCGAGCGCACCGGAGCCCGGCACCAGATCCAGACCCTCGCCCCGGAGGTGCTGCACGGTAGCTCCGGCCGGCGCAGGGCCTTGCCCCATGAGCACGACGGGCTTACCCGGATCCTCTGCCGTACTGAACACGCCGGTCATGTCTCCGCCTGGACCGTTGAGGTGGGGTTCCACCACGTGCAGCACGAAGGCAGCGGCGGCGGCCGCGTCGAACGCGTTGCCTCCCCGCTCCAGCACAGACTGCGCCGTTGCCGTTGCCAGCCAGTGCGTCGATGCAGCCATGCCGAACGTGCCCCGCAGGGTGGGGCGGGTGGTGAACGGCTCCGGCGGCGTAAAACTCATGCCGCTACTCTAGGCACCCGGTTCGATACTGTCAGGGGCAACGCGCCCGCGCCTCGGACCATGCTCTAATCCCAGACAGAACCTTGCCCAGCGGCTCGGAGTTCGGGACAGGCTCGATGTCCTGCAGGCTCGCCTACTTCGTGAGGCCGGCCTTCCGCAGCGCTTCTGCCATGGCAGTGTCCGCAGGAGGCGCGGGCTTCTGGGGCCCGGGCTTCTGAGGCGCGGGCTTGTGCTTTCCGCCGCCCGCCGCACGACCGCCACCGCCGGCAGAACCACCGCCCGCAGAACCACCGCCTGCTGAACCGCCATTGCGCGCAGGACGGCCGCCGCCCGCCTGGCGCCCGGCAGCCTGGCCCCCAGCAGCCTGGCGCCCGCCGGACTGTGCCGGTTCGTCGTCGAGCCGCAGGGTCAGCGAGATCCTCTTCCGCTCCGGATCGGCTTCGAGCACCTTCACCCGCACCACCTGGCCCGACTTCACCACTTCCCGCGGATCGGACACAAACCGGTTCGCGAGCGCCGACACATGCACCAGCCCATCCTGGTGCACTCCAACGTCAACGAATGCGCCGAACGCGGCCACGTTGGTGACTGTCCCCTCCAGCACCATCCCGGGCTTGAGGTCGGAAATCTTCTCGATCCCCTCGGAGAACGTGGCGGCCTTGAAAGCCGGCCGGGGGTCGCGGCCCGGCTTTTCGAGCTCGGCAATAATGTCCCGCACCGTGGGCAGACCGAACGTGCCATCCACAAAGTCCTGCGGGTTCAGCGAACTGGCCCCGGCCAGCCCGGCGCTGGGAAGCGTCGCGGCTTTGCCGGAAGTCCCGGCACCGGCGGCGCCAGTCCCCGCACCGGCGGCTGCCATGATTTTCCGGGCCACAGGATACGACTCCGGGTGGACACTGGACGCATCCAGCGGCTCCGCTCCCCCGGTGATCCGCAGGAATCCGGCGCACTGCTCGAACGCCTTCGCCCCCAGCCGCGGCACCTTCTTCAGCTCGCTGCGTTTGGCGAACGGACCATGCTCATTGCGGTAGGCCACGATGTTCTCGCTCAGCAGCGGCCCCACGCCGGCCACCCGGCTCAGCAGCGCCGGCGACGCCGTGTTGACGTCCACGCCCACCGCATTCACACAGTCCTCCACCACGGCATCCAGGCTGCGGTCCAGCTTGGCGGCGGTGACGTCGTGCTGGTACTGCCCGACGCCAATCGACTTCGGATCGATCTTCACCAGTTCGGCCAGCGGGTCCTGCAGTCGCCGCGCGATCGAAACCGCGCCGCGGAGGGACACGTCCATGCCCGGCAGTTCCGCCGCGGCCAGCGCCGACGCCGAATATACGGACGCACCGGCCTCGGACACCACCAGCTTCTGCGGCGCTGCCGTTCCGCCACCCGCTTCGGCCGACAGCTGCTTGATCAGTTCGGCAGCCAGTTTGTCCGTCTCCCGCGAGGCTGTGCCGTTACCGATTGCCACGAGTTCGACGGCGTGCTGCCGCGCCAGCCGGCCGAGCGTCGCCAGGGCTTCATTCCACTTGCGGGCCGGCGCATGCGGATACACCGTATCCGTGGCCACCACCTTGCCGGTCCCGTCCACCACTGCCACCTTCACGCCGGTCCGCAGCCCGGGGTCCAGGCCAAGTGTGGCGCGGTTACCGGCCGGTGCGGCCAGCAGGACATCGCGCAAGTTGGCTGCGAAGACGCGGACAGCCTCGTCCTCAGCAGCAGCAAACATCCGACCGCGCAGATCGGCGGTGAGCCGGGCAAGCACCCGCGAGCGCCATGCCACCTGCGCGGTCTGGAGGAGCCAGGCGTCGGCAGGCCGACCGCGGTCCGCAACCCCGAGGAACCTGGCCACGGCGGACTCGTACCGGGCGCGCGCGGCGGCGAGGGCGTCGTCGTCGGCCGGGTCCGCCTCGGCGAGGTCGAGCTCCAGCACGCCGTCCTTCTCGCCGCGCAGCAGCGCGAGGACGCGGTGCGACGGCATTCCGCTGGGAGCCTGCGAGAACTCAAAGTAGTCCGCAAACTTCTGCCCTTCGGCCTCCTTGCCTTTCTTGACGCGCGACACCATCCGGCCCTGCGTCCACAGACGCTCACGCAGCGTTTCTGCAAGGTCCGGATCCTGCGCCACGCGTTCGACGAGGATGGAGCGTGCGCCGGCGAGCGCAGCGGCGGCATCGTCAATCGCATGCTCGGCGTTCAGGTATTTCGCCGCCTCGCGCTCCGGATCCAATTCGGGGCGCTTAAGCAGCGCGTCGGCGAGCGGTTCCAGCCCGGCCTCCCGGGCGATCTGCGCCTTGGTGCGGCGCTTGGACTTGAAGGGCAGGTAGATGTCCTCCAGCCTGGATTTTGTGTCGGCGGCGACGACGGCGGCCTCGAGTTCCGGGGTCAGCTTGCCTTGCGCAGCAATCGCCTCAAGAACCGCACGACGGCGGTCC
This sequence comes from Arthrobacter sp. GQ119, assembly GCF_059759125.1. Classification (NCBI taxonomy): domain Bacteria; kingdom Bacillati; phylum Actinomycetota; class Actinomycetes; order Micrococcales; family Micrococcaceae; genus Arthrobacter; species Arthrobacter sp. GQ119. Next base: position 4,936 of record NZ_JCAXEA010000014.1, read on the forward strand.
TCCAGTTCGCGGAGGTAGCGCAGGCGTTCGTCGAGATCGCGGAGCTGGGTATCGTCGAGCGTCCCCGTGGCTTCCTTGCGGTAGCGGGCGATGAAGGGGACGGTGGACCCGCCGTCGAGCAGGTCCACGGCTGCCTTCACCTGCCAGGCTTTGACGCCGAGCTCGGCGGCGATCTGGGCGGCGATGCGCTGGGCAAGACCGCCGTCCGTGCCGTTGGCCTCCGGAGTTCGTGCCGGGGCTGGATCCGGAGCTGGAGAGGGTGCGGAAGGGGCCTGCGGGAATTGGGTCACCACAACATTTTGCCCTACACAGGGCTGAGCTTAAGTGATGTAGTGGCTGTAGGCAGCAGAAATCCTCCAGGTAGGCGGTGCACCATGCAGGAATTGCTCATCATTCTTCAGGATGGCTTCAGGGAGGACGATGTCGCCATCACTGTCAACGGCAAGGAAGCACGGTACGACCGCGACGTCACCACCCGGGAGCTGCTCGGAATGGCCGAGGAAGTCTCTGTGGAACTGCCCGCAAAGGGCGCCACTGTGGGCGTGGAGGTGGTCAGCCGGAACCTCATGGCGGAGAAGAAGCTGCACGGGCGGCCGCGGAGCCTGTTGGTGTCCATCGAGGACGGCCAACTTGTTCTGAGCGAAGGGACCGGGCGGGAGGCGTTCCTCTAGCCCTGTTGGCTTACGGGGCCCCGCGCCACAGCGTTGGCCTGTGCCAGGGCTTCATCCAGCACTTTTCCGAAGTTGGCCGCCTCGTGGGCGAACCGTCCGAGGAAGAGACCGGAGACGCCGTCGAGCGTGGGCAGCAGCCCCGGCTTGGCCGAGCCGCCGTAGATGACCGGCAGGCCGGCCAGTCCGTGAACGGCGAGCCGTGCGCGAAGGTGCTTCACGGCGTCGGACACGTAGCCGGCGCTGGCCGGTTCGGCGGCGCCGATGGCCCACACCGGTTCGTAGGCGATCACCAGCCGCGAGGCAAGCTCCCAGTCTCCGCCGGTCGCTGCCTGGATCTGGCCGTAGACGAACGAAGCAGCCGTCTCGGCGGCCCCGGTCTCCGTACCCGACCCCGGCCCTGCGGTCTCCTCGCCGACACACAGCAGAGGGGTGAGGCCGGCGTCGTCTGCTGCCTTGACCTTGAGCGCGATCATGGCGTCATCCTCGCCGAAGTGCCGGCGCCGTTCGGCATGGCCGATCTCCACGAGGCGTACGCCGAGCTCCGAAAGCAGTGACGGCGACACCTCACCGGTCCACGGGCCGTCCGCCCAGCCGCAGTCCTGGGCCCCGAGAAGGACCGGCGAGCCGGCCAGGATCTCGGCAGCAGCGGGCAGCATGGGAAAGGACGGAATGACGAACGGGACCACCCGTCCGGCAGCGAGTGCCGGACGGGCGTCCACTTCGCGGCGCAGCTCGCCCAGCCAGCGCAGACTGTCCCGGTAGCCCAGGTACATCTTGGTACTGACACCCACATAGATGGTTTCCGGGGTGTTGTGGCCCGCGGTGCCGGCGGCGCTGGGCTGCGTCATTCTGGGTTCCTGCCTGTGTTGGATTCGGCTGTGCCGGGTTCAGCGGGTGCTCAGTTGATGGGTGCCGGACCAAGCTCCTCGATGAGCTTCTGCATGGCCACGTAGGCCTTGTTGCGGTAGGCAATCAGCTCGGGGGTGCGCTCGGCGGGGACATTGAGGAAGCCTGCACCTGTTTTGGTGCCCAGCTTCCCGGCCTCCACGAGGTCCGTGAGGATCTTCGGGGTGGCAAAGCGCTCCGGGAAGTCCGTCTGCAGCGACTTGTAGCAGAAGTTGTAGACGTCCAGGCCAGCCATGTCGGCGATAGCGAACGGCCCGAAGAAGGGCAGGCGGAAGCCGAAGGTGGTGCGGACCAGTGTGTCCACGTCCTCCGCCGTCGCGATGCCCTGCTCCACGAGCTGCGCGGCTTCGTGAAAGAGCGCGTACTGCAGCCGGTTGAGCACGAACCCGGTGACGTCCTTGACCACCGCGGTCTGCTTGTTGGCACCGTGCACCAGATCGCGGGCCGCGCCAACCGTTTCGGCCGAGGTTCCGGCGTGGGGAATGATCTCCACGCCCGGGATGAAGGGCGACGGGTTGGAGAAGTGGACGCCGAGGAAGCGCTCCGGGTTGGCCACCGGCTCCGACAGCTCCGCGATGGAGATGGTGGAGGTGTTGGAGCCGATGATGGCGTCCGGGCGCGCGGCTGCGCTGATGCGGGCCAGCGTCTCGTGCTTGATCGCGATGACTTCGGGAACGGCCTCTTCGATGAAGTCGGCGTCCGCCACGGCTTCCTCGATGTCCTTCGCGGCCCAGAGGTTCTGCTTCAGGATTTCGGTGGAGCCTGCGGGGAACAGGCCGTCAGCCACAAACTGGTCGGACTCCGTCAGAAGGCGCTCATAGTTCTTCTGCGCTACCTCCGCGGACACATCGGCCAAGGCAACGCGCGCTCCGCCCAGCGCCAGCACCTGGGCGATGCCGCCGCCCATGTAGCCGGACCCGACGACGGCGAACTTGCGTGAGCTGTTGGGTGTCTCTGTCATGGTTCAGTCAGCCTTCATGTAGTCGGGTTCGTAGGAGCAGATAGCGTCCACCTTGGCCGCCGAGGACGAGTTCTCGTCGAAGCGGTGGCCAAGCCATTCGCCCACGAGCTTCTTGGCGAGTTCCAGGCCGATCACGCGCTGGCCCATGGTAAGGACCTGGGCGTTGTTGCTCAGGACCGAGCGTTCCACGGAGTAGCTGTCGTGTGCGGTGACGGCACGGATGCCGGGGACTTTGTTGGCCGCAATGGCCACGCCGAGGCCCGTGCCGCAGATGAGGAGGGCACGGTCGGCTTCGCCCTCGGCCACCTTGCGGGCAGCTGTGACGGCGAGGTGCGGGTACGCGGTGGAGTCATTGGCGGCCACGCCGATGTCCACAACGGAGGCCACGCGGTCGTCGCCCTCGAGCAATGCCTTCAGCGCTTCCTTATATTCAACGCCGGCCTCATCGTTGCCGATGACAATGCGCCAGCCTGTGGTCGAGGTCATGCTTGTGCTCCGTTTCCGGCCGGGGCGGCCATGCGGGATGAGGCCAGATCAGACGTGGCCAGTTCAGATTGGATGTAGCGGGCGATCCGTTCGGTGATCAGGCCGAAGGAAACTGCACCCGGATCGGGATGGCCGAGGCTCTTCTCAGCCAGCGGGCGGGCCCGGCCTTTGAGGGGGCGCAGGTTCGCTGTCTGCCCGGCCGCTTCCGTGGCCGCGGCAGCAGCAGCGGCGAGGGCGCCGCTAAGGGAGGCGCCGCCGTCGTGCTCTTTGCGGAACGCATCCTGGAACGGCAGGAGCGCGTCCACCATGGTCTTGTCCCCCGGTTCGGCCTTGCCGAGCGCGGTGATCGCGCTGGTGAAAGCCTCCACCGCTGCGGCCGCGTCCTCTGCCCGATAGGAGTCGCGGTTGCCCAGTGCGATTCCCGCCGCGATGACCGCGGATCCCCAGAGGGCACCGGAGGTTCCGCCGGCCCGCTCGCTCCAGGCCTCCCCCGCGGCGGTGAGCACGCGTTCAACGGACGCTCCGGCGGCCGCATTCCGCTCGCCGGCCGCGGCGGCGGCATCCACGCCGCGGCGCATGCCGATGCCGTGGTCGCCGTCTCCGGCGATGGCATCAAGGTTGCCGAGTTCCTCTTCGTGTTCGACGACGACGTCACGCACCTGTGCGAGGACGGCGGCCGCCAGCCTGCCCAGGTCCGAGGATGCCGCGGTGGCCTTTTCCGTCGCTTCAGCGACCGCGTCCTCGGTTCCGGCGAGTTCGCGGCGGGGGCGCGGCGCGAGATTGCCCTTGCGGAACGCCGGAGTGTCGGCAGGGGCTGCCCAGTACTGCTCGATCTCGTCATCCAGCCACAGCAGGGTCAGGGAGAGCCCGGACATGTCCAGGCTCGTGACCAGCTCGCCGCACTCCGGCTCCACCACGGTCAGCCCGGCCTTGTCGAGCAGCTTTTCGATCTTGCCGAACAGCAGGAACAGTTCGTCGTACTTGACGGTGCCGAGTCCGTTGACGATCGCCACCACGCGGTCGCCGGCTTCGTCGGGCTTGTCCTCGAGGAGCCTGGAGACGAGCAGTTCCGCGAGCTCCGATGCCGTGGGCATGGGGTGCTCGGAGATTCCCGGTTCACCGTGGATGCCGAGGCCCAGCGACATCTGGCCTTCGGGCACCTGGAAGAGGGGCTCGTTCGCGCCGGGCAGCGTGCAGCCGTCGAAGGCCACACCCAGGGAGCGCGTGCGGTAGTTGGTCTTGAGGGCCAGCCGTTCCACCTCGTCCAGGTTCAGGCCTGCCTCGGCGGCGGCACCCGCGACCTTGAAGACCGTGAGGTCGCCAGCGATGCCGCGGCGCTTCTCGATTTGGTCCAGCGGTGCGCTGGCAATGTCATCGGTCACCAGCACCGTGCGGGTCTCGATGCCTGCGGCGTTGAGGCGCAGCTGGGCCTGCCCGAAGTGCAGGACGTCGCCGGCGTAGTTGCCGTAGCTGAGGAGCACGCCGCCGCCGGCGTTGGCGACCTTGGCCACGCGGTAGACCTGCCCGGCGGCAGGGGAAGCGAACATGTTGCCACACGCTGAGCCTGCTGCCAGGCCGGCTCCCACGAGTCCGGCGAAGGCCGGGTAGTGTCCGGAGCCGCCGCCGATCACGAGGGCCACCTGGCCGGGGGCCATCTCAGTGGAGCGGACAACGCCGCCGTCCACTCGGGCCACGTGACCGCGGTTGGCAGCCACGAAGCCGTCCAGCGCCTCATCCGCGAAATCAGCGGGATTGTCGAAGATCTGGGTCATGGTTCCTCATTGAATCCGTGTTGGGGTGAGCAGTTGTCGTGGACCACGGCCGGCTTGTTCCGGAGAGCCCCGGGAAGGCGGCCACCGGAACAGAGCCCGGCAGCCGCCGTCGGGCGTTCAGTTCCGGTGGGAACCGAACGCCCGGACCTTCAGGAAGAGGCGAGTTCGACGGCGGCCGGCCGCTGCCGTCCCTGCGCCACCAGGCTCGTGCCGAGCGCGTAGCCGTCCTTCTTCGGGAGGACGTGGCGGCGCAGGTATTCCTGGTTGCGGGCCGTGACGGAGAGGCCGTCGCCGCCGTAATGCTCGGTGCAGATGATGCCCTGGTAGCCATTCGCAATGGCCACCTTGAACGCCTCGCGGTAGTTGATGAGGCCGCTCTCCATGGGGGCTGGCATGGCGACGTACATGTCGCGGGCCACGTCCTCGTCGCGGATGTAGTTCTTCATGTGCCAGTAGTTGGAGTACGGCATGGTTTTGGCCACGATTTCGCGCCAGTCCTCGATGGGGCGGTGCAGGCGGATGAGGTTGCCGATGTCCGGGTTGAGGCCGACGTTGGAGAGTCCGATGTCCTGGACCAGCTGCACGGAGGCGTCCGCGGTTCCGAGGTAGGTGTCCTCGTACATTTCGAGGGAGAGCAGGACGCCTACGTCTGCCGCGTGGCGGCCCAGTTCGCGGAGTCGCGTGACAGCGTTGTTCCAGGACTCCTTGTCCCCGGCCGGGTCCTTGTGGCCTTCGACGGTCCAGAACCAGAGCTGCTTCTGCTGCTCCGGGGTGATCGCCTGGTGCAGGCCGAAGGAAACGACCTCACACCCCAGTTCAGCGGCGGCGTCGATGGTGCGGTGGCTGTACTCGAGGTTGGCTTCCCACCTGCCTTCCTCGATCACGCTGCGGCGGATGGCGGAGATGACGGGAATGCCGATGCCCACTTCCTGGGCGGTCTGCTTGAACTCTGCGAGGCGTTCTTTGCTGAGGTCGCCAGGGCGGACCCAGCTGTCGGTGAGGTCGGCGTTGGCGAAACCGGCTTCCTTGACCTCGGTGAAAACTTCGGCCCAGGCGGACGCGTCTGCGTCGTTGATGGGGGTTCCTTGGGCGTCTGTACCGGGGAACTGCAGCAGGGCGGCGGTGATGGGCCAGTTCTCGGCTGTATATGCCACGTTTTGCACTCCTTCGTGAATCCTGTTTCCTATAGGATCTACTATCCGAATGGGGCTGTCAAGGTTTTTGTGGCGTTCCCCGTGGCAATCGAAGATCCTATAGGGATGTGCTGACCATCAGATAGAGGTCATTTACTTGTAGTGCCCTGCTGCGCGGAAGGCTACTTGGCGGGGGCGTCGGCGATGGCCCGCGCCCGGACCTTTTGGATGTGGTCGGCCATGGCGGCCTCGGCCTTTTCGGGGTCCCCTGTGGAGAACGCATCCAGGACTGCCTGGTGCTCGGCGATGGCGAATTCGGCGTCGGTGATGCCTACGCCGCCGAACAGCCGGAACCGCTGGACCTGCCCGCCAAGGGCGGCGTAGGCGGCAACCATGAACTGGTTCCCGGTCTGCTGGGCGATCAGCTGATGGAAGTGTTCGTCCGCTTCCAGATAGTCCTTGTATTCAGCAAATGAGGGGCCGCGCGGGGCCGACTTGAGGTCGTCGACGGTCCTTTCGAGTTCCACAAGCCGTTCGGGCGTGAGCCGGGCGCAGGCCAAACGGGCGTTGACCGGCTCGATAGCCAGCCGGGCCTCCATGAGCTCCGCGAAGTCTTCCCGGGTGAACACCGGGGCAACGCGGTACCCCTTCAAGGCCACTCGCCGGACCATGCCGGTGTGCTCCAGCCGGGCAAGTGCCTCGCGGACAGGAGTAGGCGAAACATCGAGTTCGCGGGCCGTTCCATCAATGCTGACGGCGGCGCCGGGTTCCAGCCGGCCGTCCATGAGTGCGGCCAGCAGTTCCTCGTAGACGTGGTCCGCCAGGACCTGGCGACTCACGGTTCGACCTCCGCGGCGGTCGCCGGTCTGATCGTCATGCCGGCTGCCGGCTCTGGTGCCGCTGGACGCTTTCTGCATGCTCAAATCCTATAGGCGAGCGAACCGTGAGGATGAATGGGCCCGTGAGAATTGAACGCGCCCCGAAAATTTGGCATCGGGGACCCGAAGGGACGAAGCGCAGCGTGGACTCTCTATTGGGACGCTATGAGGACCTGACCGCCAGCGGGGCCCCCGGGCACGTCAGTGGAGGTCAGGGAGGTGAGTTACCTGCCTGCTCTGGCGCTGGCTGGGCTGACGTCGTACCCTCTGAGCAACCGCGCCATCCAGCGGTGAAAAAGGGGATCACCACACCAGGACACGGCCCGCAGGCCGGCCCTGAGCGACTCAAACATCGCAGGCGTGCGCGGTGTACTGTGCCCGCCGGCAAGCGGCAGCTGACGGCGCAGTTCCGGAACGAGCCCGCGAAAACCCGCGGGTAGGCCGGCACAGTTGAACGGGATCCAGCCATGAACAGAAGCAACGCTCCAGCCGCCCTCACCATCGCAGCAGTTCTCACTCTCACGGGCTGCGGCGGCCCAGCCCCGTCAGGTACCAACGAGAGTCCGTCCCCTGCGTCATCGGAACCGACACCGACACCAACCCCGAAGGCCTACACCAATGAGGAACTCACCGCCATCGTCGCCGGCCTGAAGGATGCCCAAGGACAGCCCCTCACCGTCGTCCCGGCCGCCCAGATCGACCAGGGACTGATAGCAGCCCGGGAGATGCTCAAAACCGCCGTCATCACACCAAAAACCTGCGGGGTGCTGATCGATAACAACACCCAGGTTCCCGAGGGCAGCACCTACGCTGCCGGGGCGAGCCTGGCGGCGAAGGCCAAAACGGCGACGGTCATGACGGTGTTCGCTGTCCGGGACCCTTCGGTGATGACTGCCCAGTTCGAGAAGAGCGCAGCGGCGCTGAAGGAGTGCTCGACGTACACCGTTGAGTTGAAGGGGCAGAAGGTCACCAACGAAATGAAACCCCTGGACCCCGCAGTGCAGGCCGATCAGTCGCTGGCTGCGCTGACCGTCCAGACCACCCCCACCGGGCAGAAACAGGTCTGCAATATCACCGTGTTGGGAGTTAAGGGGACCTTGGCGGTCACTGTGATGAAGAGCGGCGCGGTTGGAGCGGTCACCGCAGCCGATGCACCCGAACTGGCCAAGCTCGTCAACGATGCCCTCGCGGCAGGCTGATCATGTCCCGGCCGGATGAGGACAGGCGGGCCCGGCCGGGCTTGTAAAAGTCAGAGGAACCGCCCGGGATTCCGGGCGGTTCCTCGTACTCTCTGTGGGTTGCCAGCGACTCTGCGTTTGCCGGTCTGGCTACGCGGGCTGGTAGGCCGGGTAGTCGGTGTAACCCTTGGCGCCTTCCGCGTAGAACGTGCTCGGGTCGAGCTCGTTCAGGGGGAGCCCTTCGCGCCAACGACGAGCGAGGTCGGGATTGGCGATGGCTGGCCGGCCAACCACCACAGCGTCTGCGTGACCGTCAGAGACCAAGGAAACTGCCTCCTCACGGGTGGTGACGTCGCCGAAACCGGTGTTGACGAGGAAGGTTCCATTGAACCGGGCGCGCAGGTCCTGGACTAACTCGGATGCGGGCTGGTCGTGCAGGATGCTCAAGTAGGCAAGGTTCAAGGGCGCGATCGAGTTCACCAATACTTCATAGGTGGCACGAACGTCCTCAACGTCATTTTCGCTGATGCCCTGAACGTTGTGTTCCGGGGAGATGCGGATTCCCACGCGGTTGGCGCCCAGCGCCTCGACCACAGCGTTGACGGTCTCGATGACGAACCGTGCCCGTTTTTCGGGAGAGCCGCCGTAGCTGTCCGTCCGGATGTTGCTGTTCGGCGCAAGGAACTCGTGCAGCAGATAACCGTTGGCAGAGTGGAGCTCGACGCCGTCGAAACCGGCCTCGATTGCGTTGAGCGACGCCGTGACGATTTCCTGGATCACCACAGGAACTTCGTCCGTCGTGAGTTCATGAGGAACGGGGTGCGCCTGCTTGCCGTTGTAGGTCCGGGTCTCCGCATCCACGGCGATGGCGCTCGGCGCAACGATTCGGTGGCCCCCGGTGATGTCCTCGTGGGAGACGCGCCCGCCGTGCATGATCTGCGCGAACATCCGGCCACCCTCGGCGTGGACTGCATCCGTGACTTTTTTCCAAGCGGCGATCTGCTCGGACGTGACGAGCCCCGGCTGTCCCGGGTAGGAGCGACCGGCGGGGCTGGGGTAGATGCCCTCACTGACGATCAAGCCGAGGGAGGCCCGCTGGCGATAGTGCTCCACTACGAGCGGCCCGGGTATTCCGTCCTTGCCTGAGCGGAGGCGGGTGAGAGGCGCCATGACCAGCCGGTTAGGGAGTTCAAGCTCGCCGAGGTTCAGCCGGGAAAACAGCATGCGCGGTTCCTTTCAGAATGCATTTGGGTTCACCGTCTGCAACTGCCGCGCGTGTGCAAGTATTCCGAATGCGCTGAGGGTCACACTCCGGATCTACACCTGTACGTTTTTCAACCTTGGAATTTACGAAGATGGCTACCGCAAAAGGTGCATGTCGGAGACGCTCCACTTTCCCTGAGCAAAGGTGGCTAAGACCACAGCGCCGGTGTTGCTTCCACGATGCCGACTGTGAACTGTTTTGTCCGCCCTGTAGCGCGTACTTTCTTCTTGAATAACGTGAACCACGACCTGCTGCGTGGAAGCGCCAGTTTTAAACCGTGCTACAGCCGAAGGCGTCGATATATGGCCGCCCGCCAGCCATCCTTCTTTTTCATAAGCATCAGCAATGCTCGTTCTCAGGACGTTGCAGAAGACACATGACCGCGATGACTGCTCAGACCAGGCGTACAGGTCGCCAGTTTCAAAACCATAGCTAAGCAGGGAGTACCAGTACTTCACGTACTCCTCCAGACCCTCCTTGGTGTTCTCACCTGTCAGGTCGGCCTTGATCGGCCGAGGGACATTTTGCGCTGGGCCGTTTGCATCTCCCGCCTTGTGCTCCGGCGTTGGGCGAGGGGGCGCCTCGACGCTGGGTTGGGAAATAGAAGACAGTGATGCCGCAGGCACGGCGCCTTCGCCGCCATCGACGCTGTTCGCATCTCCACAGGCACTGGATGACAACACGAGCACGGAAAGAATGGCCATGGCAGAAACACGGCACACAGCTACAAAGGGTCGAACAGCCACGACTGCTACCGCCCCTTTGTCACAGCAGCGCCCGGACAACCCTGGCCGCGGGGATTTGTGATGCAATCGTCGGCGTAGTTCCGGGTGACAGACCGCCAGACACTCACGGTTTGAGGGGGCGCACTGAACTGGCCCTGGTTGGGTATGGGGAGCGCAGGACCACCGTTGACTGAGTAGGTGCCCTGGAAGTACGTGGTCAGGACGACATTGAAGTCTCCGGTTTGCGCGTAGGCATGGCTCGTCCGGGTCTTCTCACCCCAGCGGTCCTGCGGCAGCGGTCCACCCATGGTGGTCGTTGGTCCGAGTGAAGTGCCGTCGCCGTAGTCCCAGCGGTATTGGACCGGTTTGGCGACGATCGCGACCTTCTGCCCGAGCATGGTTACGTTGAAGGTCTGTTCAGCGGCTTCAGCGTAGAAGTTGGTCTCAGCGCCCCTAAGAGTGTGAGGAGTTGGCTGAATTCCCGAGACTCCAGCATTCACGGGGAGTTGCTCAAACCTTCTCTGAATTTGTGCTGCGATGCGGCCCAGGACATCAGCCGGGTCTTCTGTGTAGACGCATCTGTCGGGTCGGATTGCGGTCCAACTGTCGTCTCCTGCTACTCGAAGCTTCCACCACCACCTAACAGGACGCCCATCCTTCCCGTCCGTACACTTAATCGCACCTGCAAGACAAGCGATATCGAAGTCATTGTTGTTCACCAGACACAGCGGCTCGAATTTATATTGGTATGGACTCTCCGGAACGGACGCCGGCGCGTCGACCCACACTTTGTTGTCGGAGTCGAAACGCCACACTCCAACGCCACCTGTATTCCAGAAGACATCAGAGGAATCAGCCATTGCCGATTCGATCTGAAGAGCAGAAATTACAACTGACGATAGGCCGATGCAGAGGATTCCGCAGATGCTGCGCGGCAATCGGCATCGGAGGTTCATGCCCCAAGCCGGTCAACGTTCATAGCCTTCCAGCCCCCATTGACGAAGCGCACAAGCATGATATCCGCGAGCACCTGTGAGCCAGGAACTGACTTCTCCACGCTGGCGTCCGGCCTGTGCAAGGTTCCGGGAGACTGCTCAAGCTGGGTTGTTACCTGATACTCGCCCGTCGGAGTCTCTACGAATTCAGTAAAGGCGCCATTCGCCTTGACTAGTCCGCCAGCGATCCATCGTCCCCCAGAATTCCACTCGATTATTCCCGGCCGAACTTTCCCGCAGAGTGCGCAGGTCGGCGCCGTGACTTTATCCAGCGGCCCGAAGTTACCTGTTTCGTAGGCGAAGTTAAGGGTTGAGTACCAGTATTTGGCAAATGCAATCAGCCCTGCTTTGTTTTGCTTCTTAGCAGCTTCGGGAAGTACTGGAACCGGAACATTCTGCGCCCGGCCCTTTGCGTCGGCCGGCTTGTAGACGGGCGTCGGTTTGGGAGTAGGCGAGGCAGCCGGCGTAATGGACGCAGACGGCACCCCGGAGGAAGTTGTCCCGGCGCTCGGATCGCCCGGGGGCGCATCGCCGCTGCTGCAGCCGCTGAGAGCCAGGGCGGAGATGGCGAGGCACGAAACAGCAGAAAGGCACAGGCGCCCGGAAATAGGCGATCGAGAAGTCATGCGCAGCTAATCCCCCCGGATAGATGGCCCAGACGTCCGTGTCCGAACAATGGTTAAAGGGTAGCCGAGGCTACCCTTTCGCGCTCAAAGTTATCCACAACCTGCGAAGCCCAGGAAGCGGCCGGGCACCCTATGGCGGATTTACGGGAACTGCTGGGAAAATTGCCGCGCACCCCTATCACTTTTCTACCTCGCGTAGAATGATGGAGCCATGATGTTCAATCACGCAGACGGCGACCCCATCCTCATCCTCGACGACGCACAGTGCTGGCAGCTTCTGGAGGGCACCAACCACGGCAGGCTCGTTGTCACCGTGGCCGGAGAGCCGGACATCTTCCCCGTCAACTACGTGACCAGCCGCCGCAAGCTCTACTTTCGCACGGCCCCCGGCAACAAGCTGGCCGAGCTGACCATCAACGACCGCGTGCTTTTCGAAACGGACGGCATCCTGTCGGACCAGGCATGGTCGGTCGTCCTCCGCGGTACTGCCCGGGTCTTGGACAAGGCGGCCGAGATTGCCGAAGCCGAGGCGCTCGGGCTGGCTTCCTGGGTGCCGACCCTGAAGGATTTTTACGTCGAGATCGAGCCCGGATCCGTCAGCGGCAGGCACTTCGACTTCGGCGCGCAGCCGGAACTCAACGCCTAACAGCACCACATCCCGCCGTCTGCTGGCCGCCTAGACTTGAATCATGGCGGACCGGCTGACACCTGAGCAGCGCAGCTGGAACATGTCCCGGATCAGGGGAAAGAACACCAAACCCGAGTTGCTGGTGCGCAGCCTCCTGCATGCCAAGGGCTACCGGTACCGGCTACACGGCGTCTCCCGCGGCACCAAGCTGCCTGGAAATCCCGACCTCGTGTTCTCGGGCCGCAGGAAGGTCATCTTCATCAACGGCTGCTTCTGGCATTTCCACGATTGCCGGGTGGGCCAGCACGCACCCAAGGCCAACGCTGAGTTCTGGGAAACAAAACGAACCAGGACCAGAAACCGCGACGCCGACCAGCGCCGGCAACTCGAAAGCGCGGGCTGGGAAGTCCTCACGCTATGGGAGTGCGAACTAAAGGACCGGCCCGCCTTGGAGGAGCAGCTGGAGCGGTTCCTCACCGCCCGCTGAGAGCCGGCTCGGTGCAGTCTCAGCCCTGCTCAGGCGCCAGCCTGTACCCGACGCCGCGGACGGTCTGAAGCCACCGCGGATTTTGGGCGGAATCACCGAGTTTCTTGCGCAGGTTGCCCATGTGCACCTCGACGGCCCGCTCGTCGGCCTCACTGATGTAACTCCCGACGTCGTATGGTTCGTCCCGTAGGCGGCGCACCAGATCGGACTTGGTGCGGACCATGCGGTTCGCCTCCAGAAGCGCGTGCAGCAGGTCGAACTCGGTTCGGGTCAGGCTGAGTTCCTGACCGTCCACGGACACGGTCCGGGTCTCATAGCTCAAATCCAGCCCGTTGTGGCGGTAGCCCTTCGCGTCGCCAGCCCCGGCGGAAGGTGCGCCTGAGTCATCGGCAAGATCCGACGTCGACCGCGGCCGCCGCATCATGGCGGCAACGCGGGCGCGCAGCTCCCTGGGCCGGAAGGGCTTCGTCAAGTAGTCGTCGGCCCCTGACTCCAGGCCGATCAGGGTATCCAGCTCCTCCGCCCGGGCCGTCAGCATCACGATGTACGCGTCCGAAAACTGGCGGATCTGCCGGGCCACTTCAAAGCCGTCGATGTCCGGCAGGCCAAGGTCCAAAGTGATGACCGCCGGATCAAGGTTTTTGGCTGCGAGAACACCTTCCGCCCCGCTGGACGCAGCCGTGACCTCAAAGCCTGCCTGCGTCAAAACAACCCGCACCAGCTCTCGAATGTCGTGGTCGTCCTCGATAACCAAGCCAACGCGTGTGTCGCCCATCGCAGCCCCCTCAGCCCGCTACTTCCCGTCTGAAGTATAGCCCCCGCCGGTTATCCTGCTTCTATGCGTTTACCTGCCAAGTCCTTCCTGACCAGCACGAATGAATAAGCAAGCCTGGAACATCGCCTCGGGCAGGATGCCGCTCTTCCGGCGCCCCTTCCACGAGTATTCCTTGCGGGGCCGCGTGACGCTCAGCCAGATGCCGCTGTCCGTCACAGTCGGTTTCACAGCCGTCCTCGTTCTGGCCTTCTTCCCGCAGACGCTGACGAATCCGCTTTTCATCAGCTTCCTGGTGTCGCAGGTCATCATCCTGATTCTCTGTTATGCCGTTCCCTGGGACCGCCTGCCGTACCCCAGTTTCCTGGTCATTCCCCTGCTGGACCTGGTTTCGATCGCGCTCGGCAGGGAAGGCGGCCAGGACAGCCTGACGGGAATCAGCCTGATGGCGGTATTTCCCGTGATCTGGCTATGCGCTTCCGGCGTATTTCCCAGGACGGCTGTAGCCCTTTCCTTTTTCGGGCCGCTAGCGATCATTTGGCTCCCGCTTCTGATCAAGGGGGACGTGTCCGGACAGGACCTGACCCGCTCCCTTCTGCTTCCGATCATGGTGCTGGGGATCGGCGTTTCGGTGACCGTGATGACTCTCAGCATGGTCCGGCAGCAACGCGACCTGGAGGACAAGGACGCCCAGCTGCAGGGCGTGCTGGACGGCAGCAAACGCCACGAGAGGCTGCTCAATACCGTGCTCGATACCGTGCACCTGGGCGTGCTCGCTGTAGACGCAGGTGGGAACGACATCCTGATGAACCGGAAGCAACGGGCCCACCATCAGCTGGCGTCTCCACCGGACAACGCAGATCCGAATGAATCGCAACTGCTGGTCTTCGCGCAGGACCGGACCACCCCCGTTCCCGTGGAGGAGCGGCCGGTTCGCCGTGCCGTGCTTGGTGAGAAATTCACCGACTATCTCGTCTGGCTGGGGACTGGCGAGGAGCAGCGTGCCATCACAACGAGTGCAAGGCCCATGACGGACCAGGACGGCAACTTTGCAGGTTCCGTCATCGTGTTCAGTGACGTAACTGAACTGGTTGATGCCCTTGCGGCCAAGGACGATTTCATCTCCAACGTCTCGCACGAATTCCGCACGCCCCTGACGTCCATCCTCGGTTACGTGGAGCTGCTGCTCGACGACGACGACATGACCGACTATCAACGTGGCCCGCTGGAAATCATCCAGCGCAATTCGGAACGCCTGCTTACCCTCGTTTCAGACCTCCTGTCGAGCAGACGCGGACAGCTGATTATCAGTCCTCACGCAGTGGACGTGGCTGAGCTGGTCCGCGCGAGCATTAGCGCGGCCCGGCCCCGGGCTGCGGAATCCGGCATCCGTCTCCGGTTCGATGCCCCCGAGCAGCTGGAGGCGCACGTCGACTCCGCGCGGATCTCACAGGTCCTGGACAACCTCGTCTCCAATGCCATCAAATACTCCCCCGACGGCGGCGAAGTGACCGTCTCCCTGCGGTCCGAGGACAAACACGTGCTGTGCAGCGTCAGCGACAACGGAATGGGAATGAGCGAACAGGACCAGAAGGAAGCCTTCGCCAAGTTCTTCCGCTCGGAGGCCGTTCGAAACTCCGCCATCCCCGGCGTCGGGCTGGGGCTCTCCATCAGCAAGGCCATCGTGGAAGCCCACGGCGGCACCGTTTCGCTGCGCAGTGCAAAAGGGCACGGGACCACGTTCACGTTTGCGCTCCCGGCCTGACGCCTGGCCCGAACGCTATGCCGTCTCAGGTGCGGTGGTGCTCGATGAGCCAGCCGGCGAGCTGGCGGGCACGCCTGGCCGCCTCCACATCACCTTCAGCAGCGGAAATGATGGACCCCTTCATCAGGATGTGCCATGACCTGGAGAAATCTTCGGTCCGCTCCAGGCCGGCCTCGTCCGCGAGTTGCTTCACATGACCGCGGATCTTGGCGAGGTAGTCGATACTCGCCCGGCCCAAGGGATGCGAGGAGCCCATCTCGAGAAGCACGTTGATGAAGGAGCAGGCTTCAAAATCGGTGCGGTGGAACCAATCGGCGAACACGTCGAAGATGGCCAACAGCTGCTCTTCCGGGGTGCGTGCCCGGCGTCGCGCCTCCCCCACAATCGCACTGACGGTCCATACGCGGTCGCGCTGCTCGAGGAAGGCGAGCACCACCTGGTCCTTGGAGGCGAAATGACGGTAGAAGGTCGCTTTCGCGACGCCCGAGCGGCTGATGAGTTCGTTGATGCCCACGTCCCGCACACCGCGGCGCGTGAAGAGATCATAGGCCGCATTCACGATCCGTTCCCGGATGCCCGCCGCCGCGCCTCCAGGCAGGGCCTCCGTCTCCGGGCCAGACTGCAACCCGCCGGAGGGAAAAATCCCGGCGCTCGGTAAAGCAGATCTGGATGAACCGTCCATTTGTTAACATCGTAACCCCCGCGCAAGACAGACCTGTCTGTCTTGCGCTAGAGTTTGTACAATGTTCAATTCGCTGGGGTGGCGGACCCGACCCCCGCGTTGGCACACTGGAGACATCAAGGGCCCAAAGCATCACTCCACTTGCTGTCTGAACCGAGGGAACCGGAGAGTGACATGTCGCAGAAACTGATGCCGACAGGACCCCGCGCCTACTCCGAACGGCTCGTCGCCTGGCCGGAAGTCAACCAGCCCACCAAGGACCCGGAACTGGGGCCAATGCGGCGGCAGGTTATGGCGATCATCTCCTCGATCCTCGATGATCCGTGCCCGGAAGGTGCTGAGATCAGAACCCGGCTGAGTGGTCTTCTTGCCCAATATCGCGGCTGCCCGGAGAAGGCCCTCCTCGCTCACCTGCGCTCCATGTACGGCGACCTGGATGATCCTGCTGCGGACGAGGACAGGGAAACAGAAACCGTCTAGGCGCGCTCTTAGCGGCCGGACCTGGCCTGACGCACCACTTCTCCCCAGGACTGCCCGGCCAGATCCGAGACGGCGGCCAGAATGTCCGCCGGAGGCTGGGAAAGGTCCAGCGGAAACTCCACGATGTCGATGTCCGTGTTGAGGATGCGCCTCAGCTTCACTTCGCCGGCTCCGGCATAGACCAGCCAGGCCGTGGGCACCTGCAGCGCGGTGCAATAGGCCAGCATCTGGAAATGGTCCCCGGTCAGCGACGCCCCGCGATCCGCGCGTGCCCTGTATTTGGCGTCGTAGACCACCACCGGTCGTCCCCCGAGCAGGTGCACGGCGTCGGGCCGGACGGTCAGCCGGTCCGAGTCGCGGACAGCTTCGTTGAGCATGGCGTTGAACTGCAGCCGCATTTCACCGGGAAAGCCCTTCATGGCGTGGCGGAGGGCCTTGCCCACGAAATCCTCGAAAACCCGGTCCATGTCCACCACGAATGACGCAGTCTGCTGCGGTCCCTCGCCCGCCTCGGCCGAGGCGTTGCGCAGGATTACCTCGGACAGCCGGAGCGCAGCGTGATACCGGACATTCATCCGGCTGGCCCGCCATGGCGGCAGGGGGGCGCCGGACTGCAGCCGGGTGGCGGCGTCGAGCTTTCCTTTGAGCTGGCGCAGCCGGCTCAGCACTTCGGGCCGGACGCCGGGTACGCGGGACATGCGCTCAAGGGCGGCACGCAGGATCCGGTTCTCAGCGATGTCTTCAGTGAACTCGTCGTAGGACACCTCGAGCGGAACCAGCATCCCGGGCCGGCGCGATATCTGGTCGGAGATCCGGATCCGGCCCTTGACCGTCCGCAGCGACTCGTCAACGGTGAGGTAGCCCTGAAGCACGCCGCGCTGCAGGGCCCGTTCGGCGAGCTGCGCGAGGGACGCCGCCAGCGCGCTCCACAGCTCGGTGTCCTCGGTGGCGGCAACAGGATCGTCGCGGAACCCCTGGTCGCCTGCATAGCTCAGCAGGAACAGCAGCCGGTTCAGCCCCAGCCGGTCCTTCGGCCGGACGTCGAGCTGCACGTGGGATGTCCGCACGGAGCCCACCTTGCCCACCGGTTCGATCCGGTACATGCCCATCCCCATGGGTGAGGCCTTCGCGAGCCCGCTGGAGTTGATGAACGCAGCGCTGCCCGGATCCAGTTTCTCCACCACTCCGCGGGACAGCTCGTCCAGCACGACGTGACGAAAGCGCGGCGAGGCGCCAACGCGCGCGGGCCCGGCGGCCACGCTAGCGAGCCGCAAGGCGTCCCATCAGCTGCTCCAGCCCGAAGCGTTCCTCCAGCTGCGCCCGGGTCAGTTGCCCATGATAGTGCTCCTCGAGCAGCGGCATGAGCTCGTACTTCCAGATCCGGCGCAGCCCCGAGGGACTCTGCGCGGCTTTCTTCATGAAGTAGGAGGGGCCGATCATGAGGTCGCGGTCCCACTCGTCGATGGAGTCATTGAGAGCATCCAGCAGCAATGCGGGCGTGGTGTCCAGCTGCCGCGCCTCAAGGAAGCGGAGCAGGGACCCTTTCACCGGTTCGGTCTTCGGGTGCAGTTCGATGAAGGCAAAGCGGCGCCGGATTGCGGCATCCATCATGGCGATGGAGCGGTCCGCGGTGTTCATGGTGCCGATGATGTAGAGGTTGTCCGGGAGCGTGAACGGCTCGTTGGGGCTGTACTGCAGATAGATGCGGTCGTCGCGGTACTCCAGCAGGAAGTACAGTTCGCCGAAGACCTTGGCCAGGTTGGCGCGGTTCATCTCGTCGATGATCAGGAAATACGGCTTTGACTCGTTGCCCGGCTTGGCGGCCTCTTCGGCGAGCCGGCGGAGCGGCCCTGCCACAAGTTTGAAGGACACCTGGCCCTCGTCCGTCTTGTCCGGCCGGTAGCCCTCGAAGAAGTCCTCATACGCGTACGAGGGGTGGAACTGCACCAGCTTCACCCGCTCGTCCGTGCTGTCCTGCGCGAGCTCGGCCGCGAGGTGCTTGGCGAGGTACGTCTTGCCGGTACCCGGCGGGCCGTACAGCACCAGCTGCCGGTTCTCCTCCAGCAGGTCGGCAATCTCCTGGAGCGGTTCCAGATCCATGTGCAGCGAGGCCGCGAAGTCGGGCGTCAGCGGGCGGAACCCTTCCTGGACGGGAACGGCGACGGCGGCGGGTTCCGCACCGCCGTCGGGCTCTGCTTCCGCTTCAGCGGGCAGAAGCGCCTGCAGCGCCTGCACCACCCGCGTGACGTCGACGATGATCCCCGGAGTGGCGAGCTGGCGCTGCACGTGCCGCGGCAGTTCGGTCATCGCGTGGGCATCGTCAAACCAGCGGACCTTCCGGTGCATCCGGCGGTTGTCGCCGTTGTGGTCGGGCTCCCCCAGGACGACGCCGATCCGGACCGACCCCGAGTTGTGGCACAGGGCCAGGTCCCCCGGCTTCATGACGGTCAGGAAGGCGAAAACCGCCGTCTTCGTGTCTTCCCGCTCCACGTAGCCGAGGTGCTTGTAATCCTCGTCCACCGCATGCTGGACCAGTCCGGCGGTCACGCCGGCGTCCAGCAGGCGGAGATGTTCGACGTCGAGCGTCACCTTCTCTTCCTCCTGCCAGGCGGCGAGCAGCTCGGCGTTGTCGTGATGGGTGCGCAGCAGCCAGGCGCGGCGTCCCGGGTCCCCGACCTTGCGCCACTGGCTCACGAGGTGGCGGGAGTACCAGTCGATGCGCTGTCCTGCCTGCTCATCAAGGTGCAGGCGGATCCGCCGGATGTCGGCGGTGATTTCTTCATCGGTGTCGCCCTTGGCCCCGCCCACCAGGGAGGCGAAGGCATCGCGGATTTCCCGGCGTTCGACGTCGGCCACGACCGGTTCGAAGAAGCTGGGCCAGGCGAGGTACTCGATGCTGCGCCGGATCGCCGGCTGGTCGTCCGGCGTGCCCGCGGCGAGCAGATGGAAGGCCAGCGGGTCCTTGAGCGCCTTGTTGATGGCGGCCGTGGACTGCTGGTCAACATGGTGCACGAACCGGCAGAGCCACTTGAGGTGGTCCCAGATGGTCCAGTTGAATTCGGCGGTGCGGTCCCGGATGACGCCGTGGTCGGTCATGCCTTTGTACAGCGCCTCGGGAAGCTCAAGGGGCGGTTCAATCCACGACGCCGCCTCGGTCACGCGGGCCCGCTTGACCTTCAGCGACTTCACCTCATGGGCCAGCGGCAGCGACTGCAGGAAGAGCAGCTCAACGGCGAGCTGCTTCGCCGGACGGGAGGCGTCCGCGAGGTTGGTCCGCAGGTTGGTCATCATAGGGGCCTTGGCGTCGGCCACTCCCCGGTCCAGCCGCTCCAGCAGCTCCCCGGCCGCCTCTGAGGTCCAGGTCTGGGTGCGCCCGTCCAGCGCCGATGGCTTGCCCTGAAGCCCCGCACCGAGCACGAACCAGGCCGCCTCTTCGATCTCCTTGGAAACTCCGAGGGCACGGTGCAGGGCAGGCTTAGGGGCGGGGGTCATGCGTTCAAATTTACAGGCTTAACCTGAACGCCAGCACCACGGCCCCGGAGAAGCTACTTCCCGGTAGGCCGCGGCAGCCGCTTCCGGCCGAACGCAAAGTAGCTGCCTGGACCGATGAAATTGACCAGCGTGGCAAGCCGCCAGAACTTCTTGGAGCCGCGGATCTGCTCCGCCGGACGGCGGGAAATGTCCCGCTGGGCGGCCGCGAGAAAGGCCAGCTGCGCGGCGCCAATGATCACCGTTCCGATGCGCGCTGCCGGGGGCATGTCCTTCCAGGATTTCTTCTTCTTTTTCACTGCGGCTCCTTGTGTTGGTAACAGGCTCGCCGATGAGCTGTGGGCCGGGGGCTGTGAGCTGTGGGCCGGTCAGGGCTTGTGGTCGGTGAAGGGCTCCAGTCGCTCTTTCTGTTCCGGGGTCAGCCTCAGCACCCGTCCTGTGGCTTCGTCGACAAAGGCGAGATGGCTCGACGCCTTCACACAATCCTCGCGAGTAACCGGATCCTGCACAAGGTAATGGATGTCGAAACTGGCGCCCTTCACGGCGCCGACCCAGACCTGCACCACCGCCGGGACGTTCCGGTACTCCAGGGTCTTCACGTACCGTATGCGGTGGTCCACCACGAGGGCCATGACGCCGTCGGCGAGGTCGTTGAAGAGCGCGACGTGCGGTTCCACGCCGGGCAGCCCGGCGCCGCGCGGCGGCCCGAACGCGGCAATGCGCGCTTCCTCCAGCATGCGGACAATCTGCACATTGTTGATGTGGCCGTAGGCGTCCATGTCGCCCCAGCGCATCGGCACGAGCACCTCGATGCGCCGGGGGTCCGGGTGGCCTGCGGCGCTCCGCCCGCTCAGCTGTGCACCGCCGTCGAATCGTCCACGGGTGTTTCCTCCACGTCAGCGCCGGCGAACTGGGACATGTACAGACGGTAGTACACACCCTCTGCCTCGAGGAGGGCCTGATGGTTGCCCTGTTCCACGATCTTGCCGTTCTTCATCACCAGGATGGTGTCGGCGTCGCGGATGGTGGAGAGGCGGTGGGCGATGACAAAGCTGGTCCGGTCTGTGCGCAGCGCTGCCATGGCCTTCTGGACGAGGAGCTCGGTGCGGGTGTCCACGGAGCTCGTGGCCTCGTCCAGAATCAGCAGTGACGGGTTGGCCACGAAGGCCCGGGCGATGGTGATCAGCTGCTTTTCGCCGGCACTGACGTTGTTGCCTTCCTCGTCGATGACGGTGTCGTAGCCGTCGGGCAGCGCCCGCACGAAGCGGTCCACGAACGTGGCCTTGGCCGCCGCCATGATTTCTTCCTCCGTGGCGTCCAGCTTGCCGTACCTGATGTTGTCGTAGATGGAGCCGCCGAAGAGCCAGGCGTCCTGCAGCACCATGCCCACCTTTGAGCGGAGCTCGGCCCGGCTGAGCTGCGTCACGTCCACCCCGTCCAGCGTGATGGCACCCGAGTTGAGCTCGTAGAAGCGCATGACGAGGTTCACCAGGGTGGTCTTGCCGGCGCCGGTGGGGCCGACGATCGCCACGGTGTGCCCGGGCTCCGCGGTGAACGACAGGTTCTCGATGAGCGGCTTGTCCTCCGTGTAGCTGAAGGTGACGTCGCGGAATTCCACGTGGCCGTCGGTCTTGGCCGGCAGGTGCCTGGTGGCGGTTTCGGCGTCCTGCTCGTCCGCGTCCAGGAACTCGAACACACGCTCGGCAGACGCCACCCCGGACTGCAGCATGTTGGCCATGCCCGCCATCTGGCCCAGCGGCTGGGTGAACTCGCGTGAGTACTGGATGAATGCCGTGGCGTCACCCAGACTCATGCTGCCGGACGCCACGCGCAGCCCGCCGACCACGGCGATGCCGACGTAGCTGAGGTAGGACACGAACTGCATGACCGGGAAGATGATGCCGGAGACGAACTGCGCGCCGAAGCTGGCCTTGTACAGGGCGTCGTTGCGCTCCTCGAACCGCTCCAGCATGTCCGCGTCGCGGCCGAAGACCCGCACCAGGTCGTGGCCGGAGAAGGACTCCTCGATCTGGCCGTTCAGCTGGCCGGTGTTCTTCCACTGCGCGGCGAACAGTTTCTGGCTGCGGGCGCCGATCACGCCCGCCGCTACGCCGGACAGCGGGAGGGCAATCAGCGCAATCAGGGCCAGCTGCCACGAGACGATGAACATCATGATCACGATGCCCAGGACCGTCAGGACGGAGCTGATCAGCTGCGCGAACGCCTGCTGCAGCGCCTGTTGGACGTTGTCGACGTCGTTCGTCACGCGGGAGAGGACGTCGCCGCGCTGGCGCGTATCAAAGTAGTTCAGCGGCAGCTGGTTGAGCTTCTTTTCGGTGTCGTCGCGGAGCTGGCGGATCACCGTCATGACGATCCGGTTCAGCACATAACCCTGCAGCCACAGGAAGATGTTCGCCACGAAGTACATGAGCAGCACAGCGGAGATCAGCACCGTCAGCTTCTGGAAGTCGATGCCTGTGCCGGGAACCAGTTCCATCCGGGAGATCATGTCCGCGAAGTTATCCTGGCCCTGCGCCCGCAGGCCGTCGACGAACTGCTCCTTGCTGACTCCGGCCGGGAGCTGCTTGCCTACGACGCCTCCGAAGATGACGTCCATGGCCTGGCCGAGCACCTTGGGCGCAATGACGTTGAGGACCACGGACACGATGACCATGGCCACCACGATGTAGATGCCGACAGCCTCCGGCTTGAGCAGGCCCAGGAGCCGCTTGGCGGAGGGCCAGAAGTGCTCTGGCTTCTTGGCCGGCATCGCGCCGAACATGCCGCCGTCTGCCTCGGTGGGCTTGTACTCCTCCTCCATGAAGTCGTCGTCCTCGAGTTCTGGGGCTTCCGCGGCTGCTTCCGCGGCTGCGTCGGGAAGAACGCCTTCCTCGGTATCCCCGCGCAGGGTCCTGTTGTCGGCGCTCATGCCACTTCCTCCACGCTCAGCTGGGACTCAACGATTTCCTGGTAGGTGGGCGACGTCTCCAGCAGTTCATCGTGCGTGCCGCGGTCCACGATCCGGCCGTTGTCCAGCACCAGGATCTGGTCCGCTTCCGTAATGGTGGAGATCCGCTGCGCCACGATGATCACGGTGGCGTCCGCCGTAATGTGCTTGAGGGCGGCCCGCAGCCGCGCGTCAGTAGCGACGTCCAGGGCCGAGAACGAGTCGTCAAAGAGGTAGACCTTGGGCTTCGTCACCAGGGCCCGGGCAATGCACAGGCGCTGACGCTGCCCGCCGGAGACGTTGGTGCCACCCTGGGCGATCCGGGACGCCAGCCCGTTCTTCTTCTCTTTCACGAAGCCGTCGCCCTGTGCCACATACAGGGCTTCCCACAGTTCTTCATCGATTGCCTCGGTTTGCCGAAGCGCAGGTTGTGCTCGATCGTTCCGGAGAACAGGTAGGGGCGCTGCGGCACGAGGGCCACGCGCCTGGTGATCTCGGCGCGGTCCAGCCTGCTCACGGAGACGCCGTCAAGCAGCACCTCGCCGTCGGCCACGTCATAGAGTCGGGGCAGCAGCGACAGGAGTGAGGTCTTTCCGGCACCGGTGGAGCCGATGATCGCCACCGTTTCCCCCGGGCGGGCCGTGAAGCTGATGTTGCTCAGGACGGGGGCTTCCGCGCCGGGGTAGGCGAAGGTGACGTTGCGGTATTCCACCACGCCCTCCAGCTGTGCCGGGATCTGCGGCTGCTCGGGATCGTGGATCGAGGGCTCGACGTCGAGCACCTCGCCGATGCGGTCGGCGCACACCGATGCACGCGGAATCATCATCGCCATGAACGTGCCCATCATCACGGCAATGAGGATCTGGAGCAGGTACTGCAGGAAGGCGGTCAGGGCGCCCACCTGCATGTCGCCGGAGTCCACCCGCTGGCCGCCGAACCAGAGCACGGCGGCCGTGGACAGGTGCAGGATCATGCCGATGGCCGGGAACATGAGAACGAAGAGCGCGCCGATTTTCAGGGAAACGTCCGTCAGTTCCTTGTTGGCCTCCCCGAAGCGCTCGGTCTCGTACGGCTCGCGGACAAAGGCGCGGACCACACGGATGCCGATGATCTGTTCGCGCAGCACCTCGTTTATCCGGTCGATCTTCTTCTGCATGGACCGGAAGAGCGGCATGAGACGCACAACGATGTAGCCCACCACCACAATCAGGACAGGCACCGAGACCCAGACCAGCCAGGACAGGTTAATGTCCTCGCGCAGAGCCATGACAATGCCGCCGATGCACATGATGGGCGTAGAGACCATGAAGTTCAGACCCATCAGGACCAGCATCTGCACCTGCTGGACGTCGTTGGTGCCGCGGGTGATCAGGGTGGGTGCGCCGAAGGTGTTCACGTCCTTGGCGGAGAAGCTCGTTACTTTCCGAAAGACGCCGCGGCGCAGGTCGCGTCCCATCGCCATCGCCGTCTTGGACCCGAAATACACGCCGGCGATGGCGGTGCCCACTTGGAGAAATGCCACCAGGAGCATCACGCCGCCGGTGCGCCAGATGAAGTCGGTGTCGCCGCGGGATACTCCTTCATCGATGATCTGCGCGTTGAGGCTCGGCAGGTACAGGGCGGCGATGGTGGACGCCAGTTGCAAGGCGATGACGGCCAATATGTACGGCACATACGGCTTGGCATAGCGCCGGATGAGGGTGACAAGCATGCCCACGGGTCCTTAGGAAGAGAGCGCGAATTGGTTGCGAGAAGTTGTAGCAGCCGGGGCTGACATCATTAGCCTTCCAACTGTACGAAATCCGTTGCCCAAGCGAAACATCGCCGGCGAAGATCATCCCAGCGGAGTACGCCTGCCCAACGGTTAGGCAAACCGTGAGGCAAACCGTTAAAAGCCAAGCGCGAACTGGCAGCTATTCCCCTCAAAATCGTGCTGAGAGGGCATTAGCTGCCAGTTCGCGCTGTGATGTTGCGGTTGTAGGTGGATGAGGTGGCTGGCGTGGCGGTTAGGGGTCCAGGTGGGTGGGGGCGAACATCTTGAGCAGGGTTTCGACGACGACGACGTTCGGGCCGTCCGCGGCGAACCCCGCCTTCAGCGCGTCCCCCACATTTTCCGGGGCCACCCGGGTGGCCGGCACACCGAAGGCCTCGGCGAGCTTCACGAAGTCCGGGCGCGCGAGCTCGGTGGCCGTGGCTTTGCCGAACGCGCCCACCATGTATTCGCGCAGGATGCCGTACCCGCCGTCGTCCACGATCAGCCAGGTGACCGGTACGTTGTGCTGCCTGGCGGTGGCCAGTTCGGAGATGGAGTACATGGCGGAGCCGTCTCCCGAGACCGCCAGGACACGTGCGGAGGCACCTGACTTGCCGACCGTTTCCAGGCCCACCGCTCCCCCGATGGCTGCGGGGAAGCCGTAGCCCAGGCCGCCGGCGCCCTGGGCGGAATGGAACTGGCCTTCGCGGGAGTCCCAGCAGCTCCAGCCCCAGTAGGCGGAAATGGTCATGTCCCAGAAGGTCTGCATGTCCGCGGGAACGGCCTCTCGGATATCGGCCATAAACGCCAGTTCCTTGCGGAGGTCCTGGGATTCGAGACGCGCCCGCACCTTGCCCAGCGTCTCGCGCACCAGGTCCTCCGGCGAGACCCCGTGCCAGCTGCGGCCGGTTTCGGCGGGCTCAACCACCAGGGCATCGTCCAGGGCGGCGAGCGCCTGCCCGGCGTCCGCGCGGATGCCCAGCCCGGGCCGGTTCGATTCGAGCACCCGGGGTTCGGCGTCGATCTGGATGATCCGGCCGCGCGGTTCGAACGTGAAGTAGTTGGACGTAACCTCACCGAGCGACGAGCCGATGACGATCAGCACGTCGGCATCCTCGAGGACGTCGGTCATGTGGCGGTCCTCGATCCAGGACTGCAGCGACAGCCCGTGGTTCCAGGGGAACGCGCCGTTTCCGCCGGGAGTGCAGATCACCGGGGCGCGCAGCTTCTCCGCGATGGACAGGAGCGACTTCTCGGCCCGCCCGCGGCGGGTGCCGCCGCCGGCAATGATGGCCGGACGCTCCGCGGCGGTCAGCCATTTGACGGCTTCGCGGACCAGCTCGACGCGCGGGGGGTTGTCCGCGGCTTCGGCGAGCGCGTCCTCCACCGGGGGAACCATGATGGGATCGAGCAGGACATTCTGTGGAATTTCGAGCCAGACGGGGCCCTGCGGCGAGGAGATGGCTTCGGTCCAGGCATCCTGGATGGCCGAAGGAATGCCGGAGGCATGCTGGATCAGGCGCTGGCTCTTGGTGACATTCGCGGCCGAGGCCTTCTGGTCATCGAGCTGGTGCAACATGCCCTTCCGGCGCGCCCCCAGCCCCTCCAGCGGGATCTGGCTGGCGATCACCACCATCGGCACGCCCGTGGCGTAGGCCTCCTGCAGCCCCGCGAGGGACATCAAGGCTCCCGGGCCGGTGGACAGGAACAGCACTCCCACCTCACCCGTGGCCCGCGAATAGCCGTCGGCGGCGAAGGCACTGTTGTTCTCCACGCGCGAGGACACGAAGTGCAGGTTCCCGCGGCCCATGGCGTCGAACAGGCCCAGCGCGTGCTGGCCCGGAATGCCGAAGACGGTCTTCGCGCCCAGCGCCTCGAGGGTTTCGACGACGAGATCCCCGCCGTTGCGGACGCCGGTCACCGGGAGGCCACTGGATTCGCGAAACCGGCGGGACGCCGGGATTCCTGGCCCAGCGCCTGAGAGGCGTAGCCGGTGTCGGCCCCGAAGCGGTCCCCTTCGACGGCGTTGTCGGCCATGAGGGTGACCAGTTCATAGGCGACGTGACTGGCGGCGACGCCGGTGATTTCCGCGTGGTCGTAGGCAGGGGCAACTTCGACGACGTCGGCCGCCACAAGGTTCATGCCACGGAAGCCGCGGATGATCTCGAGCAGTTCCCGGCTGGTGATGCCACCGGCTTCCGGGGTACCCGTTCCCGGAGCATGCGCGGGGTCAAGAACGTCGATGTCCACGGAGATATAGAGCGGGCGGTTGCCGATGCGGTCCCGGACCTTGGCAACGGTCTCGAGGACGCCCTGGTAGTAAACGTCTGCCGAGGTGACGATGCCGAACCCGAAGCGGTGATCGTCGTCGAGATCCTTCTTGCCGTACAGCGGGCCGCGGGTACCGATGTGGCTGATGGCCTCGGTGTCGAGGATGCCCTCCTCCACGGCCCGGCGGAAGGGCGTGCCGTGGGTGTACTCGGCGCCGAAGTAGGTGTCCCACGTGTCCAGGTGCGCATCGAAATGCAGCATGGCAATCGGGCCGCCGGCTCGCTCCGCGGCAGCGCGCAGCAGCGGCAGCGCGATGGTGTGGTCCCCGCCGAGGGTCAGCAGCTTGCTGCCGGACGCGGTCAGGTCCAGGGCGTTCTGCTGTACCGTCTCGATGGCCTCGTTGATGTTGAACGGGTTCACGGCCATGTCCCCGGCGTCCGCCACCTGGCAGTTCTCAAAGGGACTGACATCCCAGGCCGGGTTGTAGGGGCGGAGCAGACGGCTGGCCTCGCGGACGTGGTTGGCGCCGAACCGGGCGCCGGGGCGGTAGGAAACACCGGAGTCGAAGGGGACGCCGACCACGGTGATGTCCGCCTTGGCCACCTGGTCGAGGCGGGGCAGCCGGGCGTAGGTGGCGGCTCCCGCGTAGCGGGGAATTCGGGATGAATCGATGGGGCCAAGGTTGCCGTTGGCTTCGATGCGCAGCTCTTCCAAAGGAACGCCTCTCCTTCGAGGATGAAAGGTGGGTGTGACAGCCATCATACACTCGAAGTTGCCTAATGCGCATCATATGTTTACAGAAGCAGGGAGGGTGGGGATGGGCGCGCCGGAATGCCGGCTCGCCTGACGCAGCCGGATCGGGATCACGGAAAGAAGGGAATGCCTACCGGCTGGCGGCCGGAACGAGCACCCACAGCACCTCAACGGACTGGTCCGTGGGGTTCATCCAGGTGTGCGGTTCACGCCCCGGGAACGTGACGGTGTCGCCGTCGGAGAGTTCATACTCCTCATTGGTGAGGATGAGCCTGATTGTGCCTTTGATGACGTGCAGGACGTCGACGTCGCAATCCACGGCATAGAGCTCGGACTCGCCGCGCCCCCGGGGTTCAATGACGGCCTGGATGATCTGGACGCGCCGCTCCGAGCGGGCGGTCAGCAGCCGCTCGACGATGCCTTCCCCACCCAGGGAGATGCGGGGACCGGCGTCGCGCTTTGTCAGGTGGGTCTCGGGGGCGGCGAACAGATCGCCGATGGAGATGGACAGCACCTGGCACAGGGTGACCAGCGAGGCGACGGACGGCGAAGTCAGGTCCCGCTCGACGCGACTGAGGAAGCCCTTGGTCAGCCCGGTGGCATCCGCCACCTGTTCAATCGTGAGCCGCTGCGACTGGCGGGCGGCACGGATTCTTGAACCGATAGCAACCGGAACATTGCTCGGCTCAACTGGAAGTGCCTTCATTCACGAACCTTTCACGGCCGGCCGCTCGGCCCCATCTTTGGAGCCATACTAGCGGCCCGCCGCTGATCTGAGGCCGCAGGCAGCGCGTCACATGCGATTGCGTCTTGACTGTTACTCCGATCACAGCCTACGCTGTTTAGCAACAACTGTTGCCTAACAAGCAACAAGCGTAATCCCCAGTACTTCCTTTCAGCGCAGCCCAATCCGCGTATCCCCAATGCTGCGCTCCCCCGGATTGCAGTAGTAGCTGCCAGAGCTCCAAGGAGCCCCAACATCATGGACGCAAACTTCGTCAACATCGCCATCGTGGTGGCATATCTGGCCGCCATGCTGGCCTTCGGCTGGTGGGGCAAGTCCCGCACCCGAAACAACAGCGACTTCCTCGTGGCAGGCCGCCGCCTCGGACCTTTCTTCTACACCGGAACCATGGCCGCCGTCGTCCTTGGCGGCGCCTCAACCGTGGGCGGCGTCGGCCTCGGCTACAAGTTCGGCATCTCCGGCATGTGGCTCGTGGTGGCCATCGGGGCCGGCGTGCTGGCGTTGAGCCTGCTCTTTGCCGGCACCATCCAGAAGCTCAAGATCTACACCGTGTCCCAGATGCTGACCCTGCGTTACGGCAGCCACGCCACCAAGACGTCCGGCATCGTCATGCTGGCCTACACGCTGATGCTCTGCGCCACCTCCACCGGCGCCTATGCCACCATCTTCGTGGTGCTCTTTGACTGGGACCGGGCACTGGCCATCGCCGTGGGCGGCGGCATCGTGCTGGTCTACTCCACGATCGGCGGGATGTGGTCCATCACCCTGGCCGACCAGGTCCAGTTCGTCATCAAGACGGTGGGCATCTTTATCCTGATGCTGCCGTTCACCCTCAACGCCGCCGGCGGCCTCGACGGGATCCGCAGCCGCGTTGACGCCAGCTTCTTCCAGATCGACGGCATCGGCCTGCAGACCATCATCACCTACTTCGTTGTCTACACCCTGGGCCTGCTCATCGGCCAGGACATCTGGCAGCGTGTGTTTACGGCGAAGACGCCGAAGGTCGCACGCTGGGGCGGTGCCACGGCCGGCATCTACTGCATCCTCTACGGTGCGGCCGGCGCCCTGATCGGCCTCGGCGCCCGCGTCGCCCTGCCTGACATCGACGTCGCGGCCGAAGGCAAAGACGTCGTTTACGCGGAGGTGGCACAGAACCTGCTGCCCATCGGCATCGGCGGCCTCGTGCTCGCCGCCGCCGTCGCCGCCATGATGTCCACGGCGTCCGGCGCGCTGATCGCCGCCGCCACCGTGGCCCGCGCCGACGTCCTCCCGTTCGTGGCCAGCTGGTTCGGCAAGACGATCAACACCGACGACTCGGACAACCCCGAGCACGACGTCAAGGCAAACCGGCTTTGGGTGCTGGGACTCGGCATCGTGGCCATCCTCATCGCCATCATTACCAAGGACGTCGTGGCGGCGCTGACCATCGCGTACGACATCCTGGTGGGCGGCCTCCTCGTCGCCATCCTCGGCGGCCTCGTGTGGAAGCGCGGCACCGGTGTGGCCGCTGCGGCGTCGATGGCCGTCGGTTCAGTGATCACCCTGGGCACCATGACCGTCCTGGAAATCAACGCCAAGGCACCGCTGGACGGAATCTTCGCCAACGAACCGATCTACTTCGGTCTGCTGGCCTCGACCGTGGTCTACGTGGTCGTCTCGCTGCTGACCAAGCCCACGGATCCGTCGGTGATGAAGAACTGGTACCGGCGCGTGGCTGGCCAGGAATCCGAGGAAGTGCCGATTCCCGTCACGGCGCCCTAGCCAGGCGACCCAGACACCGGTTGAACCAAGCCACCGATTGAGCCGGTCTGCATTAGCAACCGAAACGCCCGACGGCGGTGCCTTCCCCTGGTGGGGAACGCACCGCCGTCGGGCGTTAAGTAGGGGTCAAGACAAACTGGTTATGGCTCGTATTCCTCGTCCTCGCGGAACTCGTCGGTGTCCAGGGCGACGACGCGCTCGTCGCTGTCAACCGCTTCCGGTGCGGTAGGAACGACCCGCTCCTCGGAATCGAGGAACTCGTCTTCGGCATCCCAGTCCTCATCCACCGGTACATCCTCGGCGAAGTCGTAGGCGGGATCCGATTCGATGGTGCGGCGGGCAGGCTCGGGGTTTGATCCGGTGGTGTTCATACTGCAGACCTCCGTGTGATTGGACTTCCGTGCCCTCCTCCAACGAGGCACGTTTTCATCAGATCACCACCCATGCAGGGGGTCAAGAGCCGGGCCGGAGGCAGCACAGAGAGCCCCGCCGGGACGGCAGAATTACGGGATCCCTAAAACTTACGCTGAGGAATACCAGCCGAAAAACCGCGGATTTGCGCGGTAAGCTGGGCAAGCAATGGGGCAGAACCATGCCTCATCCAGTCCAGGAGTCCCCGTGTCTCAGCCCGCAAAATCTGACCATCACAGTGCAGCCGCCGCCCGCGCCACCCCGGACGCAGCGGACATCAAACGCTGGCGCCAGTACCTGGCGGACGAACGTGCCGAGGCCGCCGTCTACCGGGACCTCGCCCAGAACCGGTCCGGCGAAGAACGCGCCATCCTCCTCGCCCTGGCATCGGCCGAAGGCCGCCATGAGGCACACTGGCTCAAGCTGCTCGGCGAGCATGCGGGCAAGCCCCGCCGCGCCTCCGCCCGCAGCCGGCTGCTGGGTTTCCTTGCCCGCCACTTTGGGTCCGTTTTCGTGCTTGCCCTGGCACAGCGCGCCGAGGGACGCTCCCCGTACACCCGGGAACCGTCTGCCACACGCGCCATGGCTGCGGATGAACAGATCCATGAGGAAGTGGTGCGCGGACTTGCCACCCGCGGACGCAACCGGCTGGCAGGGACCTTCCGGGCTGCGGTTTTCGGGGCCAACGACGGCTTGGTCAGCAATCTGGCGCTTGTGATGGGCATGGCGGCAACCGGTGTGGCCAGCTCGGTGGTGCTGCTGAGTGGCATTGCGGGCCTGTTGGCGGGTGCCTTCTCCATGGGTGCCGGCGAATTTGTCTCCGTCCGCTCCCAGCGTGAACTCCTTGCCGCCACCCGTCCCACGCAGGTGACGCTGGCAGCCGCGCCCCAGCTCGATATTGAACACAACGAGCTCCTGCTGGTGTACCTGGCCCGCGGCATGTCCCGTGAGGCCGCCGAACACCGGGTGGCCGAGCGGATGGGGCTCTTCAGCTGCGACTGTGACCCGAGCCTCTCGCTGCGGCCTGAGCTCCCGCAGTCCCAGGATGAGCACGAGGCAGTTGGCACGGCCTGGGGCGCGGCGCTGTCCAGCTTCTGCTTCTTTGCCTCCGGCGCGATCGTCCCCATCGTTCCCTTCCTTTTCGGCATGACAGGCATTGGTGCGCTCGTGACGGCCGCCGTCCTGGTCGGCATGGCACTGCTGGCGACCGGCGGCGTCGTCGGCCTGCTGTCCGGAACGTCGCCCCTGACCCGGGGCCTGCGCCAGCTGGCTATCGGCCTGGGCGCCGCGGGCGTCACCTACCTGTTGGGAATGGTCTTCGGCGCGGTGATCGCCTAGTGCCGGAAAACGGGCACCGGAAGCACGCGCGCCACGCGGGGTCGGGCCGGGCCGCCCGCAGCTTCATCCGGAACCTTGTCCTGATATCCACCATCGGGTGTGGCGCCTTCCTGGCCGCCGGCCTCGCCTATAACGATCCGCGCCTGGCGGGCCTGCTCGAGTTCCGTCTCGGAGCCGGGGACCCCGCCGCAGATTCCGGAGAGATCGGCGGGGCGCACGAAGCCGGCCACGCCGGGAAACCGGGAGAACCGGGAACCGACAGCCGCGCGGCGGACGCTCCGCCGCCGGGTATCGAGGAAGCGGACGCGCCGCTCGGCACGCCCGAGACCCCGCCCAAACCGAGCAAATCGTACGCGTTTTTGGCCACGAACGACGACGGCACTCCCGTGGGATTCTCACCGTGCCGGCCGCTGCACTATGTGGTGAACGACGACCTTGCCCCGGCGGGCGCGGCCGGTCTGGTCCACGAGGCCATCAAGACGGTGTCACGCGCGACGGGCATCCGCTTCGTCAATGACGGCGCCACCGACGAACAGCCATCCGCGCAGCGCGATCCGTACCAGCCCGAGGCTTACGGGGAACGGTGGGCACCGCTGTTGATCAGCTGGACCACTCCGGAGGCAGCCCCCAAGCTCAAGGGCCAGATCATCGGCACCGGGGGCAGCACACATTACAGCTTTGGCGACGGTCCCAAGAGCTTCGTCACCGGAAGCCTGGAGCTGGATGCACCGCAGATCGGCATTGAACTGAACCGGCCGGACGGGCCCGCTTATGCCACCGCCGTCATCCTGCATGAACTCGCGCACGTCATGGGGCTTGAGCACGTAAATGACCCTGTCCAGCTGATGTACCCGGAAATCGGCACGCCTGACGGTCTGGCTGCCGGGGACCTGAACGGCCTGCAGGCACTGAGCCAGGCGCCGTGCCGGAAGGACCTCTAGGAATCGAGAACCGCGAGCGCTTCGTCCACGGTCTCCACCAGGAAGATCCGCTCCTCCATCGGCTTGCCGGCGGCCAGGCTTTGCAGCATGGGCCAGGCCGGATATCGGTGCTCCCAATGCCCCCGGCCCACGAGCACCATGGGTGTCATGGTTTCGGGTGCGCCGTAGTAGTTCTCGCATGCGTCCTGGAAGATCTCCTGAACGGTCCCCGCCGCGCCGGGCAGGAACACGATTCCGCCGTTGCACAGCTCGAGCAGAATTGCCTCGCGGACGGCGTTGGCGAAGTACTTGGCGATGCGGGTCGCGAAATAGTTGGGCGGTTCGTGGCCGTAGAACCAGGTGGGGATGCCCACCGATGCCGTTCCGCCCGGATAACGCTCGACGACGGCGGCGGCCGCGCGTGCCCACGCGGACACCGAGGGCCGGAAGCCGGGGACGGATGCCAGTTCAGCAAGGACAGCCCGGAACTCCTCTTCGGACACTTCACTGAGGTAGGCGCCCAGGTTGGCCGCCTCCATGGCCCCCGGCCCTCCGCCGGTGGCCACCATCCGCCCGCTGCGGGCCAGCAGCCTGCCCAACGCAGCGGCGTCGGCGAAGCCCGCGGTTCCCCGCTGCGCCGCGTGGCCGCCCATGACCCCGACGATCGTGCTGCCCCCGTCCTGGGTTGACCGGAGCAGCTCGTCGAGGGCGTCGCCGATGGCGTGGTCGTGCAGGGCAGCAGCGAGCGTGGCGTCCAGGCGGTGGCGCTGGCCGGGCCGGATGCTCCACTGATACACCAGAGCGTCCGGTGTTTCCTCATACGGCGTGTCCTGAATTCCGGCATAGAGCTCCTGCGGCGTGTAGAGCTCCGCGCGGTAAGCATCAAACGGCACTCCGGTCAGCTTCGGAAAGATCAGGGCGCCGCGGCGGCGGAGCGCTTCTTCCACCCCCGGATCGAACGTGCAGCCCAGGAACACCGCGCCTTCGGCGTCCATGGCCGCGAGCGCAGGGGCCCGGCCGCGCAGGTCCAGGGACTGCGCGTGCCAGCCGTGCATGGTCTTCGCTCCGTCGCTGACCAGCCGGTCGAATCCGGAGAGGCTCTCGACCTCGAGGGTCCGCGGGCTCGGGTTCAGGCTGCCGGAGGGGTTCATGATGCCAGCCTAGCGAGCCCGAACGCGGAAGTGCCCCGCAGCTGGGCTGCGGGGCACTTCGTTGGTTCTCCCCTGCTGGTCCGGCCAGGAGGTCAGGTCAGGAGACTGTCTGACTAGGAGACCTGGAGGCCTCCGTTGATGTCATACGTGGCGGCAGTGATGTAGCCGGAGTCCTTGCCCAGCAGGAAGGAGATGAGTGCAGCCACTTCCTGCCGGGTGCCGACGCGGCCCATCATGATGCCTTCGGACATCTGGGCTTTGCGCTCCTCGGTCAGCGTGCCGCCCATGATGTCGGTGTCGATCGGGCCGGGGGCGATGGCGTTGACCGTCACGCCGAACTCGCCCACTTCGCGGGCCAGGGCCCGGGTGAACCCGATGATGCCGGCCTTGGAGGCGCTGTAGGCGACCTTGGAGTACGTGCCGCCGCCACGCTGGGCCGAGATCGAGGAGATGCTCACAATGCGGCCCAGCTTGCGCTCGATCATGCCCTTCAGCACGCGCTGGGAGACAACGAAGGTGCCGCGCATGTTGATTGCGAAGACCTTGTCCCATTCCTCCACGGTGGTCTGCATGAAGGGTGTGGGCGAGCTGATGCCTGCGAGGTTGGCCAGTGCCACGATCGGCGGCAGCGTTTCCTCGATTTCGGTGATCGCCCGGTCCACGGACTCGGCGTCTGAGACGTCGGCGCCCACTCCGATGGCCTTGACGGCGCGGTTGGAGCCGATTTCGGCCGCTGCGGCCTTCGCATCCTCGGCGTTGATGTCCAGGATGGCGATGGACCAGCCTTCGCTGGCCATGCGGTCAGCAGCTGCGCGGCCGATGCCGCGGGCAGAGGCCGCACCGGTCAGGACGACGGTGCGTTCTGCGGGGAAGGACGTGGTTGAGCTCATTGCAGGTATTCCTTTAGCTGGTATTAGCCGGTTCTTGGCGGGTGGTTCTTAGTTGGTGACAGTGACCTTGTTGGCTGCCTCGACTGCGGGATCCAGGGCGGCGTCACCCTCGGGACGCTTGCGGGCGTACAGGTAGGTGGCCACAGCGGTGACGCACAGGCAGAAGGAGAGGAACAGCAGGCCGCTCTGGTTGCTGCCGGTGGCGTCGTTGAACAAGCCCACGGCGTAGGGGGCCACGAAGCCGCCGAGGTTACCCAGCGAGTTGACCATGGCCAGGCCGGAGGCTGCTGCCGCGCCGGTGAGCGCCGCGGACGGCATGGACAGGAACGGGGCGATGGCTCCGTAGATGCCCATGGCCGCGGCGGTGAGGGCGATCAGGGCAAGGACGGGGTTGACCTGGAGGAGGTAGCCTGCGGACAGCAGACCCGCACCGGCCAGCACCATGCTGACGGAGCTGTGCCAGGCACGCTTGCCCGTCTGATCGGCACGCTTGCTCCAGAAGTACACGAAGACTGCGGCGATGGAGTACGGAATGAGGACGATGAATCCGACCTGGGCGGTGGAGAACTTGCCGAGGGCGGCAACGATCGTGGGCATCCAGAGTCCAAGGCCGTAGATACCGCAGACCAGGCCGAAGTAAAGGGCCGAGTAGACGAGGGTCCGCTTGTCCTTGAGGCCGGCCAGGAAGTTGTGGCTGACGCCCTTGGACTTGGCGGCGAGTTCGGCGTCCATGGTGGTGGCGAGCCACTCGCGCTCGTCGGCGTTGAGCCACTTGGCGTCCCGCGGGCGGTCCGTCATGAGGATCGGGGTCAGCACGCCCAGCAGGATCGCGGGGATGCCTTCGATGATGTACAGCCACTGCCAGCCGTGCAGGCCCCAGATGCCGTCCATCTGCAGCAGCAGGCCGGAGACCGGGGCGCCGAGGGCGTTGGAGATCGGCTGAGCCAGGATAAAGATGCCGAGCACGGTGACGCGCTGCGCGGCGGGGAACCACAGGGTCAGGTAGAAGAGGATGGCAGGGAAGAAGCCTGCTTCAGCGGCGCCCAGCAGGAACCGGATGATGTAGTAGGTGGTTTCGCCGTTCACCAGGGCCATCGCGGTGGCGAAGATGCCCCAGGTGATGAGGATTCGGGCCAGCCATTTGCGGGCGCCGAACCTGTACATGCCGGCGTTGCTGGGCACTTCCAGGAGGGCGTAGCCGAGGAAGAAGATGCCCGCGCCGAGCCCGTAGGCAGCGGCGGTCAGGCCGATGTCCTCGCTCATGGTCAGCTTGGCGAAGCCGACGTTGTTCCGGTCCAGATACGCAATGAAGTAGAGCAGGACGATCAGGGGCATGACGCGGCGGCGGACTTTGCGGAGTGTGCGGTCGCCAAGCTCGCCGAGGCCGGAGTGCTTTGTGGTTAATGAAGTCATCATCGACCTTCTATCTGTCGGTTCCGGACCGGCGGCTTCGCGCGGGGGAATCCGAGGCGTTTATTCGGGCTGTATTCGCTCCAGAGCGGAGCGGCTTTTTGATTGCTGGGGTTCTATACTATTTGAATCTGATGTCAGACATCTGACGGAAGAACATGAAAAAGATCTTAGAAGGGTGACGCGCATTACGTCAAGGCGGCCAGGGGCTGGCTTTAGGATTTGGCGCCGTGGACGTAGCGTTCGTAGTCTTCGAACGTCTGGTCCATGTGCTCGTCCATGGCCCGACGCGCCAACTCGGCGTCACCGGTGAGGATGCTGTCCAGCACTCGCTGATGGAAGGCGATGGCGTGGCGCTGGATCTCCGGGATGGCGGACGTCTCGCGGCGCGCGCGGTAGAGCGACTGGCCCAGCTGCGCGAGCAGGGCGCGCACGAACGGGTTCCCCGAGGCCTTCAGCACGACGTCGTGGAAGGCGATGTCGGCCGTCACGAACCCGTCAAGGTCTCCGGATGCATGGAACCGCTTCATGTCGGCGATTGCCTGCCGCATCTCCTCGGCGTGTTCCGGCGAATGCCGCCTGGCCGCAAGCGCCGCGGCGCCCGTTTCCACCATGCGCCGGACCTCGATCAGGCCGATGGACACCTGGTCCGCCGCGTTGCCGTACGAGGCGGCCTTGATGATCGCATCCAGCCCCGTCCAGTTTTCCGCGGGATTGACGAACGTTCCCCGGCCCGCCTTGACGTACAGGATGTTCTGCGCCCGCAGTGCCTTAAGCGCCTCCCGCACCGTCAGGCGGCTGACGTCATAAACCTTGGCAATGTCGGCTTCCGGTGGCAGGGCCTCATGCGGCTTGAGCCTGCCGTCAAGGATGTCGTCCAGCAGGCCGTCGACCAGACCGTCAACCAGTGTCCTGCGACCCATGGGAACGACCTACTTTCGCCTTGCCTGCTGCCCTCGATGCGCCTAACACTACAGAAACGGGGGCGCGGCGGGGTAAAAGCGCGGGAAACCTGCACGGAGCGAAGCGGCCCGGCCGGTCAAAAGTGGTGCAGAATTTGAGAATGCAGAATTCAGCCCCTGCCACCCCGCCGCGCCCGCGCATCGGCATTCCAGTCCGGCTCAGCAGCTCGGCCGATCCTGACCCCCGCGTGGCCAAGGCCAACGGCCTCTTCGATGACATCGTTGGCCTCGTGCGCGACGGCGGCGGTGAACCCGTGCTGTTAACCCCCGAACTGCTCGGCGACGGCCTGTTCGACGGCGGCGGGCGGGCCGGCGCAGGCGGGGCGCTTGACGGCGTCGTCCTTCCCGGCGGCGGTGACGTCGACCCGCGGCTCTACGGTGAGGAGCCGGGCGCCACCCTTTACGACGTCAACCCGGAGCAGGACCGCCTGGATTTTGCGGTGGCGCGCCAGACGATCGACGCCGGACTCCCCCTCCTGGGAATCTGCCGGGGCCACCAGCTGCTCAACGTCCTGTACGGCGGAACGCTAATCCAGGACATGACACCGGGAACCGTGGCCCACCGCGACGGCGGCGGCTTGTGGGCCTGGCACGAGGTGGCGATCATGCCAGGCTCCAGGGTGGCGCACTTGTACGGTGCCGTCGCGGATCCGGCACCCGGGACCCCCGGCGCCGTCGGGGTGAAGATCGCTTCCGGTCACCACCAGGCCGTGGCGGAGGTGGCGCCCGGTCTGGTGGTGACCGCCGTGGCAGATGACGGCACCGTGGAGGCGCTGGAAGATCCTGAGCGGTGGGTGGTCTCGGTCCAGTGGCACCCCGAGGTCCGCAAGCTGTCGGAAGCCCAGCGGCAGGCACCCTTCCGCGCCTTCGTGGAGGCCTGCAGCCGCTGACGCTGGCGGCCGCAATCGCGGCAGTACAGGGCAGGTACAGGCCGCGGCTAGATGGTGACCGCGGCCGCGACGCGCACGGACAGCCCCGTTTCGAGCGACTCCTGGGCGGCGTCGGCCACCCGGGATGCCGCGACGGCGTCTTCGGGCGTGCAGGGGTTCTCCCGCTGGCCAAGCACGAGCTCCGCAAAGGCGGCCATCTCGGACCGGTACGCCTGGTCGAAACGCTCAGCAAATGTCCTGTGGGACTCCCCGGACGGAAACCCGACGCCTGCTTCCGCCGAAGCCAGCGCGGACTTCTCGTCCAGGCCCACCATGAGGGAGCCTTCCGAGCCCATGATTTCCAGCCGGACATCGTGCCCGGCCCCGTTGTAGCGCGAGGCGCCCACGGAACCCAGCGTGCCGTCGTCGAACGTGACCACCGCCAGCGCCGTGTCCACGTCCCCCACTCGGCCTATGGCCGGGTCGCCCTTATTGGAGCCCTTGGCGTAGACCTCCACGATTTCCCGGCCGGTGAGCCATCGCAGGATGTCGAAGTCATGCACGGAGCAATCGCGGAACAACCCTCCCGACGTCGCCAGGAACTCCAGCGGCGGCGGCATCATGTCACAGGTAACGGCCCTCAGCGAGTGGATCCAGCCGAGCTCACCGTCCTCGTAGGCGCGCTTTGCCTCGACGTATCCGGCGTCGAACCTCCGCTGGTGGCCGATCTGGACCGTTCCCCTCTTGGCCCGGATGTACTCCAGGACCGGCAGGGAGTCTGCCACGCTCAAGGCCACCGGCTTCTCGCAGAACACCGGAACGCCGGCATCCACGCCCGCCCTGATCAGTTCCGGGTGCGTGCCGGTTCCGGTTGCTATCACCAGGCCATCGAGACCCGAGCCGAGCAGCGCCTTGACGGAGGGCAGGAATTCGGCGCCCAGGCCCTGTGCGACGGCACGCGCGTGCTCCGCGGCAACATCGGTGAGCCTGAGCCGGACGTTGATCCCCTGGGGGTGGAGCACGCCGTTCAGTGCCGCGATGTTGTTCGCATGCATCACGCCGATGCGGCCGACGCCGACAAGTCCGAGCGTTATGTCCTTCATACGGTTCCTTTTCAGTTGCAGTCTGCGGATGGCCGGTTTCGCGGACTCAGGTTCCCACCTGCCTTGGCGTGCCGGGAGTGGAGGCTTCGGCGACTTCGGCCTGGACTTCCTTGACGATGTCGCCGTGCCCGCCGAGCTGTTCGAGTTCGTGGGCGAGTTCGGCCAGTTCTGCCCCACCGGCCATCTGGGCGGTGAGCTCGTCCAGGGTGATGTCCTTCTTGTCGTAGTAGCCGATCGATTTGCCTCGCTTGAGCAGCAGGAACCGGTCGCCCACAGGGAAGGCGTGATGGGGGTTGTGGGTGATGAAGATGACGCCCAGTCCCCGGTCGCGTGCCTGCAGGATGTAGCGGAGCACGACGCCGGACTGCTTCACACCCAGCGCGGCTGTGGGCTCGTCCAGGATCAGGACCTTGGCGCCGAAGTAGACGGCGCGGGCGATCGCGACGCACTGACGTTCACCGCCGGAGAGCTGGCCAATGGGCTGCTCGACATCGCGGAGGTCGATGCCCATGTCGGCGAGTTCCTTTTTGGTGATGTCCTTCATCTTCTGGACGTCCAGGCTCTTGAATGGGCCAAAGCCGGAGGTCAGCTCGGAACCAAGGAAGAAGTTGCGCCAGATGGGCATCAGGGGAACGACGGCCAGGTCCTGGTAGACCGTGGCGATGCCAACGTCCAGGGCGTCCCTGGGGGAACTGAACTTGCGCTCCTCCCCCATGATGTTCAGGACGCCTTCGTCGTGCTGGTGCAGGCCGGCGATGATCTTGATCAGGGTGGACTTGCCCGCGCCGTTGTCGCCGAGGACGCAGGTGACGCGGCCGTTGTCCACAGCCATCGTGACGTCGGTGAGGGCGACGATGTTGCCGTAGTGCTTGCCCACGCTCTCCAGCGAGAGCAGGTGCACGGGCGTGTGGGTCAGCGGGTCCTTTTCATCTCTAAGGAGCTGCTGCTGGTCGATCTGCTTCGCATTCATGGTGTTCGCCCTTACTTACTTGCGTCTGCGCGGCGCTTGACAATCAGGTTCACGATGGTGGCCAGGAGCAGCATCAGGCCCAGGAAGAACTTGAACCAGTCCGGGTTCCACTGGGCGTAGACGATGCCCTTGTTGGCCATGCCGAAGATGAAGGCGCCGATCGCGCCGCCCACGGCCGAGCCGTAGCCGCCGGTGAGGAGGCAGCCGCCGATGACCGCTGCGATGATGTAGAGGAATTCGTTGCCCACGCCTTCGCCGGACTGCACGGCGTCGAATGCGAACAGGTTGTGCATGCCGAGGATCCAGCCGCAGAAACCGACCGCCATGAACAGGCCGATTTTGGTCGCCTTGACGGGGACGCCCACTGCGCGGGCAGCGTTGGCGTCGCCGCCGACGGCGAAGATCCAGTTGCCCACCTTGGTGCGCAGCAGCACCCAGGACGCCACGGCAACCAGGGCAATCCAGATGAAGACGGTGTTGTTGACGTCCACCCCGGCGATGTTCACCGAGGAGGCAAAGATGGCCCGGGCTGCCTGGTAGCCGTCCATGTCGGAAATGGACGGCGAGGACACGCCGCCTCCGATCATGCGGGTCAGGCCCAGGTTGAGGCCGGTCAGCATCAGGAAGGTTGCGAGGGTGACGATGAAGCTGGGCAGCTTGGTCTTCATCAGGATCCAGCCGTTGATGAAGCCGATGCCCAGGGACACTACGAGCGCCAGGAGCACGCCGACCCAGACGTTCATGCTGAAGTACCAGCTGAACATGGAGGCTGTCAGGGCCGAGCTGATCACGGCAACGCCTGTGGATAGGTCGAACTCGCCGCCGATCATCAGCAGCGACACTCCCACGGCCATGATGCCAATGGTGGAGCTGCCGTAGAGGACGGTGGCGAAGGCGTTCGGCTGGATAAAGGTCTGGGAAACCGAGGCGAAGAAGACGAAGAGGACGATTGCGCCCACGAGGGCGCCGACTTCAGGACGTGCCAGGAGTTTCTGAAAGGGGTTGCGCTTGGCCACGCGCTCATCGCGCAGCGCCGGGGGTTTCGACACACTCTGGGTGATGGTCATGATGATTCTCCTGCCTAGGGCCGGATCCGCTGCCTGGAGCCGCGGACCCGGCGGGAGGGGTGTCCTTAGCGGACGCCGTCCTTCGCGAACTTGAGGACGTCGGTTGCTGCAGCCTTGTCGACAATGGCCGGGCCGGTCAGCACGGGCTGCCCGCCGCCGATCTTGAAGCCACCGCGCTTGGCCTGCCACAGCGAATCAACTGAGCCGTAGCCCTGCAGCCACGGTTGCTGATCAACTGTAAAAATGACTTCTCCGTCGGCAATCTTCTGGGCGAGCTCAGGGTTCATGTCGAACGAGGCCACTTTGGCCTTGCTGCCGGCGCCGGTCACGGCTTTCAGAATGGTCAATGTGTAGGGCGCACCCAAGCCAATGATGGCATCGGCGTCAGCAGTGGCCTGCAGTTTGGCGGTAACTGTGGAGGAAACCTGGGCCATGTCCGTA
Source organism: Arthrobacter sp. GQ119 (assembly GCF_059759125.1). NCBI lineage: Bacteria > Bacillati > Actinomycetota > Actinomycetes > Micrococcales > Micrococcaceae > Arthrobacter > Arthrobacter sp. GQ119. Next base: position 46,596 of record NZ_JCAXEA010000014.1, read on the forward strand.
CCGGGTACGTACAGGATCTCCGTTCCGGCCACTTTTTCCTTGACCCCTGCGCAGCGGGCTTCCAGACCCACGTGCCCCTGCTCTTGGATAACACAGATGGGGTGCTTGAGCCCCAGTTCGCTGAGCTTCGTTCCGACGGCGGCGCCGGCAAGCTTTTCGTTGGACCCGAAGTGGGTGAAAGCGCCCAATTGTGCAGAGACCGATTCGCCGGCATTGAGGCTGACTACAGGTATGCCGGCGTCTGTGGCCTTCTTGAGGGAGTCCTTCAGCGCATCCGGCTTAGCCAGTGTCACGGCAATGCCGTCCACCTTCTGATCAATTGCCTGCTGGATAAGCTGCGCCTGGCGTCCACCTTCAGGGTCGGAGGTGTAGAGCAGTTCGACATTATCCTTTGCGGCGGCCTCCTCAGCTCCCTTGCGGACGATGTCCCAGAACGTGTCTCCCGGGGCCGCATGGGTGATCAGCGCGACTTTCATCCGGGGAGTGTTGACCACCTGCCCGCCCCCGCCGGCGTTGCCCGCATCAGCCGGCCTGCCACCAGTGCTGGAGCACGCGGTCATCGCCAGCATGGGGATTGCAACTGCTGCGACCGCCGCACGGCGCCAAAAGAACTTCGTCACAATAGATCTCCTTCGATTCGGGGGGCCGCGACCTCCGCCACGGTGCGGGGTCGGCAAGCCTGCTACACCGATCATGGTGACTTAGACCACAGATGTCAATAGTTTGTCCTGACATTAGGATGTTTTAACGAAACTGCCGCCGATGGGACTGCGAGGCCACCCGCATCACCACGAGAAGCAAAGGGAGGGGCCTTGACCCAAGGGCACCCGCTGCTAATATCAAGAAAGGCAGTATGTCCTATCAAGCGAACATGCAGCTGACATATGGGCAGCTGGACGCAGGACTGCCCGCAGCATAAAAGGGAGCACTCAATGGCGAACCAACTTCACCTCAGCATCGACAGGTCATCGCCGGTGCCGCTCTACCACCAGGTGGTGCAGGGCATCGAGGCCGCGATACACACTGGGCTCCTGGAGCCGGGCAGCCGGCTGGAGAACGAAATCGACCTCGCCGCCCAGCTGAACCTATCCCGGCCCACCATGCGCAAGGCCATGGACGAACTGGTCCGCTCCGGACTGCTGGTCCGCAAACGCGGGGTGGGCACCCAAGTGGTTTCAAGCCAGGTCCGCCGCCCCCTGGAACTCTCCAGCCTGTATGACGACCTCGCCAACAACGGCAGCAAGCCCACCACCGAGGTCCTGTCGTTCGCTCATGTCGAAGCCGACGACGCCACGCAAAAGGCACTGCACCTGCAGGCCGGCGCGAAGGTCTACCACTTCACCAGGCTCCGCAAGGTCGGCGGGAAACCGCTGGCCCTGATGGAAAACTGGGTCCGCGATGACATCACGCACATTGATGAGGATCTGCTCGGCTCGCAGGGGCTCTACAGCATCCTTCGCGGCGGCGGAGTCAACTTCCGGCTGGCCACACAGCGGATTGGCGCAATGGTGGCCAACGAATACCAGGCCCCGCTTCTGGAAACGGAGCCCGGCTCGGCGCTGGTGACCATGGAGCGCACCGCCGTTGACGACACCGGGCGGAACGTCGAGACCGGACGCCACGTGTACCGCGGCGATTCCTACAGCTTTGAAATGACCCTCGTACAGAGGTAGCCGAACCCCGACCACCACCTACGACCCGAAAGAGAACAAATCTATGGCCGACTGGGTATATCCCCTGGGCAGCGCAGCCGAAGGCTGCTGGGACGTTTCGCTGGGAACAGCGGACTCCGCCATCACCGTGCAGGGGTGGGCCCATACCGGGCTGAAGGTGGCCACGCTGGCCCCGGGCGCCGTCGTCGAACTCCCCGCGGCGGGCGAGGAACGCATCGTGATTCCGCTGAGCGGCGCCTTTACGGCGGCCGTGGACGGTGAGAAGTATCAGCTGGCCGGCCGCGCCAGCGTCTTCAGCGGCCCTACAGACGTGCTGTACTCCGGCACCGGGAAGGCGGTCACGGTCAGTTCGTCCGACGGCGGCCGGGTTGCCGTCGCCACGGCGCCCGCCAACGTCCAGTACCCCACGCGCCTGGTCACGGCGGCGGAGACCCCGGTGGAACTGCGCGGCGCCGGGAACTGCTCGCGCCAGGTCCACAACTTCGGCACCCCCGCGGCGCTGGAGGCAGACCGCTTCATCGTGTGCGAAGTCATCACGCCCGCCGGCAACTGGTCCTCCTACCCTCCCCACAAGCACGATGAGGAGAAGGAGGGTGAGACCTCACTTGAGGAGATCTACTACTTCGAGACCCGGGTGGCGGATGTTCCCGGCATCGCGGGCCCGGGCGGTGACGCGGACGCCATCGGCTACCAGCGGGTCTACGCCTCCGACGAGCGCCCCATCGACGTCGCCGCCGAGGTCCGCACCGGCGACGTGGTCCTGGTCCCCTACGGCTGGCACGGCCCGGCCATGGCCGCGCCGGGATACGACATGTACTACCTGAATGTCATGGCCGGGCCCGGACGGGTGCGTGACTGGCTCATCAGCGACGATCCCCACCATGGCTGGGTCCGCCAGAGCTGGGAGGCCCAGGACGTGGATCCGCGCCTGCCGTTCCGCGCCTAGCGTTTCCTGGATGAGGCCGTAGCCGGTTCAGCGGACAGCCGGCACTGCAGAATCTGCAGGAGCGTTGGCGTCAGACCCGGCAGAAACTGCAGCAGCGTCGGCGAACGCCGGCGCCTTGCCGGCGGCGAACGCCATCACGGCGAGGCCCAGCAGGGTGATGCCGGCGCCGGCCCAGATGGGCGACGTGTAGCCGAGTCCCGCCGTGATGGTCACGCCGCCCAGCCAGGCGCCCAGGGCGTTGCCCACGTTGAACGCGCCGATGTTGGCGCCGGACGCGAGGGTAGGGGCGCCGTCGGCGTACTTCATGACCCGCATCTGCAGGCCTGGAACCGTGGCGAAGCCGAAGCTGCCCATGAGCACCATGGAGGCGATGGTCAGGAGTTGGCTGCCCGCAGTCAGGGCGAACGCGACGAGCACCACCGCCAGGGCCGAGAGGACCACCAGCAGGGTGCGGTCCACGTTGCGGTCGGCACCCCTGCCGCCAAGGGTATTGCCGATGAACAGGCCCACCCCGAAGACAATCAGGAGCCACGGGACCGCAGCCGCGGAGAATCCGGAGACCTCCGTCAGCGTGTAGGCGATATAGGTGAAGGCGCCGAACATGCCCCCGTAGCCCAGGATGGTCACCAGGATGGAGAGCCACACCTGGCCGGAGCGGAAGGCCCGCAGTTCCCGGCGCAGGCCGCCGGGGGCTGCCTCACCATGTCCCGTTTTCGGCACGAGGGCGAGAATGCCCGCCAGAGCGAGCACGCCGATTCCGGTGATGGCCCAGAAGGTGGAGCGCCAGCCGGCCGCCTGGCCCAGCATGGTGCCGAAGGGAACGCCCAGCACGTTGGCGGCCGTGAGTCCGGTGAACATGATGGCGATGGCGCCGGCTTTCCTGGTGGGCGCCACCATGTCGGCGGCCACCACAGCGCCTATACCGAAGAAGGCGCCGTGCGCGAGGGCGGCCACGACGCGGCCGGCCATCATCATCCAGTAGTCGGGGGCCGTGGCGGAGATCAGGTTGCCGGCGATGAACAGTACGAGCAGGACGGCGAGGACGGGCTTGCGTTCGAAGCGGGTCACCGCGGCGGTCAGCCCGAGCGCACCGAGCACGACGGCGAGCGCATAGCCGGAGATCAGCCAGCCGGCCGAGGCCTCGCTGACCCGGAAGTCTGCGGCCACTTCGGGCAGCAGGCCCATGATGACGAACTCAGTGAGTCCGATGCCAAACCCGCCAAGGGCGAGGGCAATCAGGCCGATAGGCATGGAGGTGCTCCTTGGAACTGTACGGAATGGGATGGGGCACGTAGGCTAATAGTTGCAGACGCGGTATTTATTGTTGCACAAGCAAATATCCCGCGCAAGCAACTATTTGCCGTGCCCGTCTCCCACGCTGGGCGCCTGAAGGAGGAAGAACAATGGGCATCAAGGACGACGCCGTTGAAGTGCGCGCGCAGGGCTGGCGGACGCTCGCAGCGCTGCACGGACTGATCGAAGCGGAGCTCGAACGCTCGCTGCAGTCCCACGCGCAGCTCTCCGTCGTGGAATACACGGTGCTGGACGCCCTCAGCCGTCAGGACGGCTGGCACATGCGCATGCAGCAGCTCGCCCGCGCCACCGCTCTCAGCGCCAGTGCCACCACGCGGCTCGTGAACAGGCTGGAGGACCGTGAGCTGCTGACCCGCGTCCTGTGCGCCGATGACCGCCGCGGCATCTACACGGAGCTTACGGCCAGCGGCATCAAGCTCCTGGAGGACGCCCGGCCCGTCCACGACGCGGCGTTGGAGCGCACCCTGGCCGAAGCCCAGGGCATCCCGGAACTGGCCCCGCTCGTGGACGCCCTGCCCAAATTGCACGCGCCCGTGTAGTCCGGCTCCCAGCCAGGCCCGTGCCTGCCCTTATTTGACCGCGGCGGGGTCCCTGACTCCAACGTTCTTGAAGTGGTGCTCCAAGTCCTCGAGGCTCTTGTCCTTGGTTTCCGGGACCACGCGCTTCACCCACACGATGGCTGCCAGCTGGACGGCCACGAAGATGAAGAAGGTGGTCGAAACGCCGATCCACGCGACCATCTGCGGGAAGAAGAATCCAATCAGGAAGTTGATCATCCACAGGACGAACACGCAGATGCCCATGCCGATGCCCCGCACGTGCAGGGGGAAGATCTCGGACATGGTCAGCCACGTCACCGTGCCGATGCAGGACTGCATGGACGCCAGGAACGTCACCATGAACAGCAGCACCAGGTAGCCCCGCAGGGTGCTTTCCGGGATCAGCATCGAGATCAGGCCGATGGCCAACAGTGACGATGCCGTGCCCACCAGTCCAACGATCAGCATGGACTTGCGGCGCACCCGCGTCATGAGGGACATGCCGATGATGACGGCCACCACTGAGGTGACGCCGTTGACGACGTTGGCGAGCAAGGCTCCCTGGTCCCCGAAGCCGGAGTTGGAGAGGATGGACGTGCCGTAGTACATGATGGCGTTGACGCCGCTGATCTGGTTGATGACCGCCATCCCCAGGCCCACCACGAAAATCCTGCGGATCCATGGCACGGTGAGGTCCCGGAAAGTGCCGAGCTTGGATTGGTAGTCTTCCCGGGCTGCCTGCCGCACGTCGTCGAACTCGGTGGAGACATCCGCAGCAGCCCGGGTTTTGCGCAGCACTGCGAGGACCTCACCGAAGCGTCCGGCGGACGCCAGCCAGCGGGGGCTTTCGGGGAGAACCAGCATGCCGAACCAGAGGACGACGGCGGGCAGCGTCGCGATGACCAGCATCCAGCGCCACACATGGGAGGCCTCCGGAAAGGCGTTGCCCAGGACGGCGTTGAACGTGAAGGCCAGGAACTGGCCGGTGACGATCATGAGCTCGTTCTGCGTGACGATCCGTCCGCGTTGGGCCGCCGGTGACATCTCCGCGAGGTACACGGGCACGATCACCGATGCCCCGCCGACTGCGAGGCCCAAAACGGTGCGGGCCGCTACCAGCAGCTCCGTCGTCGGGGCGAGGGAGCAGGCAATGGTGGAGACGGCGAAGATGAGGGCAAGCACCATGATGGTCCTGCGGCGGCCGAAGCGGTCGGACAGGCGGCCGGCGGTGATGGCACCGAAAGCCGCGCCGAAAAGCAGGGTGGAGGTGACCAACCCTTCAGTCAGCGGGGTCAGTCCGAGGTCGCGCTGCATGAACGGCAGGGCACCGTTGATGACGCCGGTGTCGTAGCCGAAGAGGAGCCCGCCAAAGGTGGAGAACAGGGCCACCCGCCGCATGAATCGTTTGGGATTGGCGGCGCTCCTGTCCAGGCCACCGCGCCCGGCCGGGGACTCGGTCGGCGAACTGGGAAGTGTTTGTTCTGTCTGCTTCATAGGGCGGCGGCTACCGTGCCTTGGCGATGTAGTTGTTCATCGTGTCCAGTTGGTAGCGCGAGACCTCGTCGGCGTTCTCGTCTTCGGCGAAGACGCTGGACACCATGACCGTGTTTTCACGGTCCAGGAAGCCGATTTCCTGCAGGCCGCCGAAGAATTCTTCCCAGTTGACGTCGCCGTCGCCGATTTTCAGGTGCTGGTGCACACGGACCGGGTTGCCGGGCGGGTTGGTGATGTAGCGCAGGCCGTGCGAGGCGTGGTGGTCCATGGTGTCGGCGACGTGCACCAGGCGCAGCTTGTCCCCCGCGGCGCGCATGATATCCAGCGGCGCGTCCTTCATGTGGAAGCTGTGCGAGGCCACGTAGACCAGGCCGACGTTCCTGGAGTTGAGGCCGCGGATGACCCGGATGGCGGCTAGGGCTTCTTCCACGAAGTCGTCCGGGTGCGGGTCGATCAGCAAGTCGATGCCTTCGCGTTCGATGATGGGCAGCAGCTCTTCCATGGAGCGGTAGAAGGCGCGCTCGGATTCCTCGGCCTTCTCCGGCCGGCCGCTGAATTCGGTGTTCATGGTGCCGACGCCCAGGTCCACGGTGATCTGGATGGCGCGCTTCCAGTAGCGGACGGCGGCTTCGCGGGCGTCTTCGTCCGGCCCGGACCAGCGGAGCACCGGCAGTACCGAGGCGATCTCGATTCCGGCGTCCTTGCTGGCTTTCTTCAGCTGGCCCACCAGTTCGTCATCGGCCTTCGGGTGGTTGTAGAAGGGGATGAAGTCGGCGTGCGGGGTCATCTGCATGTACTTGTAACCGAGGTCCGCCACCACCCGGGGGAATTCGAGCAGGCTGTGCGAGTGGTGGAACGGCGTGGGGTCAAGTGCGATTTTCACGTGGAACACTCCATTGTGGATCAGTCAGTTGTGCGTCGGACCGGAAATGAACGGAAGGGGCCGGCCTCGCCGGCCCCTTCCGTTTGTCCTAGCCGTAAAGGGCAGGCTTGGCGTTCAGCTTCACGGCGACCTTCTCGCCGTTCTTCTGCGCCTCGACGCCGGCTTCGCAGCAGGCTGCGGTGGCGTAGCCGTCCCAGGCGGTGGGGCCGCCGATTTCGCCGCGGAGTGCCGCGTCCACCCAGGACTGGATTTCGACGTCGTACGCGGCGCCGAATCGCTCTTCGAAACCGGGGGTGACCGTGCCGCCCCAGCGGCCGGCGCTGCGGGTGTAGGGGCCCTTGTCTCCGCCGATGCTGACGATGCCCTCTTCGAAGGAGGCCTGCGTGGCCACTTCGTAGCCGAACTTGGCGTTGACGTAGATTTCGACGTCGGCCAGGACACCGGATTCGGTCTCGATCAGGACGTGCTGGGGATCGTGCTGCCCGGCCGGGGCGTTCTTCGTGGCCTTGCCGAGGCGGACCTGAACGCTGGTGATTTCTTCTCCGGTGAAGAAGCGGATGGCGTCAAACTCGTGCACCACCGAATCGTTGATCAGCATCTCGTTGGTAAAGCCCGCGGGGGTGCTGGGATTGCGGTGCTGGTGGTGCAGCATCAGCAGTTCGCCGAGCTCGCGGTCGCGGATTACGGAGCCCAGGGCGGCGTATTCGGCGTCGAAGCGGCGCATGAAGCCCACCTGGATGCGCTTGTGGCCCAGCTTTTCCTCCGCCTGGACGATCTTCCAGGAGGACTCGGCGTCCGGGGTCAGGGGCTTTTCGCAGAGGATCGGGATGTCCTTGGCAAGGACCTTGAGCAGGATGTCCTCGTGCAGGAAGCCGGGCGTGGCGATCAGGACGGCGTTGACGTCTCCGTTGCTGAGCGCCTCATCAGCGTCGGCCAGGGCGACGGCGCCCGGGATGCCTTGGATGGCGGCCTGTGCGCGGGCCAGGTCGACGTCGACGACGGCGGCGACTTCAGCGCCGTGAATGCGCTTGCTGAGGCGCTGGATGTGGTCCGCGCCCATGCGGCCGGCGCCGATGACGGCGACGCGAAGGGTTTCAGTCATTGTTCTTTCCTTACGTTTCGAGTGCCTGGGCGGCCGTTAGTTGACGGCGGTGCGGGAGCCGCAGGACAGCAGGTAGTTGCGGGTGCGCTTGGCGATGGGCATCGGAACGTCGAAGGCAACCGGGTACATGTCCTGCTCCACGATGCCGAAGATGGGTCGGTCCAGGGCTTCCACAGCCTCGATGACCGCTCGCAAGTCCGGCAGACCGTTGGGCGGTTCCGTCATGACGCCGGCCAGGTTTGCCGCTGCCCAGGTCATGTTTTCTTCGTTGACCTTCTTCAGGATGTCCGGGTTGATCTGCTTAAGGTGCAGGTACCCGATCCGGTCCGGGTAGTTCTTGATGAGCTCGAGGCTGGAGGCTCCGCAGTATTCGGCGTGGCCGGTGTCCAGGCAGAGGTTCAGGTACTGCGGGTCCGTGGCACCCAGGAGCGTCTCGATGTCTTCCTGCACCCCGACGTGGGAATCGGCGTGGGAGTGGAACTGCTGTTTGAGGCCGAAGTCCTCGAGCAGCGTCTTTCCGAGCCGGTTGTGGCCGGCGAACAGGTCCCCCCAGGCCTTGTCGCTGAGCGTGCCGCTCTCCACGGCCTCACCGGTGACGTCGTCGCGCCACATGGCGGGGATGACCACGATGTGCTCGCCGCCCATGGCTGCTGTCAGTTCGGCAACCTTGCGGGCCGGCTCCCAGGCCGTCTCCCACTGGTCCAGCCCGCGGTGGAACGCGGTGAAAACCGTTCCTGCGGTGACCTTCAGGTCGCGTTGCCTGAGCTCCTCCGCCAGCCGCGCGGGGTCGTTCGGCAGGTAGCCGTACGGGCCCAGTTCGATCCACTTGTAGCCGGCCTCTGCCACTTCATCCAGGAACCGCTCCCACGGGGTCTGCTTCGGGTCGTCTGCGAACCACACGCCCCAGGAGTCCGGCGCCGTGCCGATGATCAGTTTGTTCTCAGTCATATCTCAATCCTTGTCATCGATTGCTCCGCAAGTGCCGTTTTGGATGCTCGAAACGGCGGGTACGGAGCAGTCGATTGTGGATAGTCGGGTCGCTAGTTGGAGGGGAAGTTGTAGGAGGCGCCGGAGGCGTGCGTGGGTTCGGGCCAGCGGGAGGTGACGACCTTGCCGCGGGTGTAGAAGGAGACGCCTTCGGGGCCATAGATGTGCTTGTCGCCGAAGAGGGAGGCCTTCCAGCCGCCGAAGGAGTGGTAGGCCACCGGGACGGGCAGCGGGACGTTGATGCCGATCATTCCGACGGTGACGGAGCGCTGGAACTTCCGCGCGGAGGCGCCGGAGGAGGTGAAGATCGCCGTTCCGTTGCCGTAGGGGTTGGAGTTGATCAGCCTGATCCCGGCGTCCAGGTCGTCCACACGGACGACGACGAGGACGGGTCCGAAGATTTCCTCGGTGTAGGCGGTCATTTCGGTCTTGACGTGGTCGATCACGGTGGGGCCGACCCAGAAGCCGTCTTCGTGGCCGGGGACCACGAGGTCGCGGCCGTCCACCACCATGGCGGCGCCGGCGGCTTCGGCTTCGGTGACGATCTTGACGATGCGTTCCTTGGAGGCCGGGGTGATGACCGGTCCCATTTCGGCGCCGGGGGCGGTGCCGTTGTCGACCTTCACGGCCTGGGCACGCTCCTGGACTTTCTTGACCAGCAGCTCGGCGGCGTCCCCGACGGCGACGGCGACGGAGATGGCCATGCAGCGTTCGCCGGCGGAGCCGAAGGCGGCGGCGGCGAGGTGGTCCGCGGCGTTGTCCAGGTCGGCGTCGGGCAGCACGATGGCGTGGTTCTTCGCCCCGCCCAGGGCCTGGACGCGCTTGCCGTGCTTCGTGGCGGTTTCGTGGACGTACTTGGCGATCGGGGTGGAGCCGACGAAGGAGATGCCGTCCACGTCCGGGTGGGTCAGCAGTCCGTCGACGGTTTCCTTGCCGCCGTGCAGGACCTGGAACACGCCGTCGGGCAGGCCCGCGGTCTTCCACAGCCTGGCCAGCAGCATGGAGGCGGAGGGGTCGCGCTCGGAGGGCTTAAGGATGAAGGCATTACCGGTGGCGATCGCCATCGGCGCCATCCACAACGGCACCATGACGGGGAAGTTGAACGGCGTGATGCCGGCGACGACGCCGAGCGGTTCGCGGAAGGAGAAGACATCGATGCCGGTGGAGACCTGGTCCGAGTAGTCGCCCTTGAGCAGCTGCGGGATGCCGCAGGCGAACTCGATGACCTCCAGGCCGCGGCCGATCTCGCCCTTGGCGTCGGAAAGGACCTTGCCGTGCTCGGCCGTGATCAGCTCGGCGAGTTCGTCGATGTGGGACGCGACGAGTTCGCGGAACTTGAACAGCACCGCGGTGCGCTTCGCCAGGGAAATGTCGCCCCAGCTGTCGGCGGCGGCGCGGGCGGCCGCAACGGTGTTATCCAGGTCTGCCCGGTTGGCGAGCCGCAGTTCGCCGGTGACGGCTCCGTTGGCCGGGTTGTAGACGGGCTGTGTGCGGTCACCTTCGCCGGCGGTCTCGGCGCCGTTGATGAAGTGGCTGATCGTTGCTGTGTCAAAAGTGGTGGTCGTCATTGGGCGCTTCCTTGAGTGGTCGAAGTTTGAAGGGAATTCAGCCCAGCAGCTTGCGCTGGCGGCTCTTGTGGTCGGTGTAGGTCTGGTAGGCCTGCCGGGTCGATTCGAGGTCCGAGACCTGGGAGACGGGGACGTCCCACCAGGATTCGGAACTCGGGGCATCCAACAGCGGGTCGGATTCCACATGGATGAGGATGGGGCCGCCGCGCTCCGGGGCTGCCTTGGCGTCGCGGACGGCCTGCTCCAGTTCGGCGATGACCTTCTCCCCCGGTTCGATGCGAATGACCTTCACGCCCAGGCTTTCGGCGTTCAGGGCCAGGTCAACGGGCAGCGTTTCGCCGTCGTCGAAGCTGTGCTGTTCCTCATCCAACGCCCTGTACCGGGTGCCGAAACGCTGGGAACCGAGGGATTCAGACAGCGAGCCGATGGAGGCGTAGCCGTGGTTCTGGATCAGGACCACTATCAGCTTGATGCGTTCAGCGACGGCGGTGACCAGTTCGGTGTGCATCATCAGGTAGGAGCCGTCCCCCACCATCACCACGACGTCACGCCCTTTGCCTTCAGCGCCGGCGGCCGCGGCCTCAGCCAGCGCTGCGCGCTTGACGCCTAGGCCGCCCGGGATTTCGTAGCCCATGCAGGAGTAGGCATATTCCACGTGGTAGCCGAATGGATCGCGCACCCGCCACATCTTGTGCAGGTCACCGGGCAGCGAGCCCGCGGCGCAGATCACGACGTCCTGGGCGTCCATGGCGCGGCTGGTGGCGCCGATGATTTCGTTCTGCGCGGGGAGCGGCGTGTGCCGGGTGTCGAAGGCCTCGTCCACCGTGGCGTCCCAGCGCTGCTTCTCGGCCGCGACCCGGTGTTCCAGATCCGCGCCCACGCGGTAGCCGCCGAGGGCCTGGTTCAGCTTGACCAGGGCCTTTCGGGCGTCGGCCACGATCGGCAGCGTGGTGCCGTGCTTGTACGCGTCGATGGCGGCGACGTTGATATTGATGAATTTCACGCCGGGGTTCTGGAACGCGGTCCGGGACGCGGTGGTGAAGTCCTCGTAGCGTGTGCCGATCCCGATGATCAGGTCCGCCCTGGCAGCGATGGCGTTGGCCGCCGTCGTGCCCGTGGAGCCGATGGCTCCCAGCGAGAGCTTGTGATCCCACGGCAGGACGCCGACGCCGGCCTGGGTGTTGCCCACCGGGATTCCGGTCAGCTCCACGAAACTGGCCAGTTCGTGGTTGGCGTAGGCGTACAGGACGCCGCCGCCGGCGATGATCAGCGGGCGCTTCGCGGCGCGGATCGCTTCGGCGGCGCGGCGGATGTCCTCGTCGTCGGCGTCCGGGCGGCGGATCCGCCACTCGCGTTCAGCGAGGAATTCCTCCGGCACGTCGAAGGCTTCGGCCTGGACGTCCTGCGGCAGCGAGATGGTCACAGCGCCGGTCTCGGCCGGGTCGGTCAGGACGCGCAGGCCGTGGTGGAACGCGGAGAACAGCTGCTCGGGCCGGGTGACTCGGTCGAAGAACTTGGACAGCGGCCGGAACGCGTCGTTCACGGTGATGTCGTAGGAGTGGGGCTGCTCGAGCTGCTGCAGCACGGGGTCCGCGGCACGGGTGGCGAAGGTGTCGCTGGGGAGCAGCAGCACCGGCAGCCGGTTAGTGGTGGCGAGCGCCGCGCCCGTGAGCAGGTTCGAGGAGCCGGGGCCGATGGAGGTGCTGATGGCGAACGTCTGGCGGCGGCGGGTGTGCCGGGCGTAGCCCACGGCCTGGTGCGCCTGTGCCTGTTCGTTGCGGCCCTGGTAGTACGGCATCATCGCGGGGTCGGCGGCCTGGTACTGCTTCAGGGCCTGGCCCACGCCGGCAACATTGCCGTGCCCGAAGATGCCGAATGTTCCCGGGATGAGGCGCGCCCGGTAGTCCTCGGTGCCGATCCGGTCAACCGTGTACTGCTTGGAGAGGTACTCGACCACGGCCTGCGCCACGGTCATGCGGCGGGTTCCTGTTGCTGTTCTCGTCTCCATGGGAGGTTACTCCGATACTTCTGTGGTGTGGTTGAGGAGGGCAGCCGCCGCGGCGACGGCACCGGCAACATCGCCGTCCTGCGGGTACAACAGGGTCCGTCCGACGGTAAGTCCCTGCACGCCGGGGAGCGCGAGGGCGGCTTCCCAGGCGGCAAAGACTTCGTCCTGCGTGCCCTCCGGATCCCCGCCCAGGAGCACCGTGGGCATGGTGGTGGCGGCCATGACGCGCTCCATCTCTGCCACGACGGGCAGCTTCATCCAGGTGTACGCGCTCGTGGAGCCCAGGCCTTCGGCGATCGCGATCGACTTGATCACGGCATCCGTTGAGAGGTCGTTGCGGACCCGTCCGTTCTCCCGGATAGACAGGAACGGTTCCACCATGGCGATCAGCTTGCGCTCGGCGAGGGAATCGATGGCCTTGGCCGTCGCCTCCAGCAGCGAGACGGTGTCCGGGTCGCCGAGGCAGATGCGCGTGAGCATCTTGCCGCCGTCGGCGCCGAGGGCTTCCAGGGCGGCGGCGGTGTGGCCGGTGAAGCGGTCATCGAATTCGTTGACCAGGCCAGTGAGGCCGCCGCGGTTCATCGAGCCGAAGAGCAGCTTGCCCTCCAGCGCACCGAGCAGCAGCAGGTCATCCATGATGTCGGGCGAGGCGAGCACGCCGTCCACGGCCGGGTTGGCCAGCGCGATCTGCAGCCGGTCCAGCAGCTGGCGGCGGTCAGCCATGGCCACGGGATCACTGCCTACGGCGAGGGCTCCGCGGGCCGGGTGGTCGGCGGCGACGATGAAGTTCTGCCTGCCGGACTTGGGGCCGGGATGGCGGCGGCGTGCCTTGGCGGCGCGGGCCACCGCGTCCGGGTCCTCGAGGCGGATAGTGCTCAGGTGCGCGTAGCGGCGGGGATCGTCATCCACGGTGAGAGTGGCGGCGCCGGGGTTGAGGCTCACAGGGATGCTCCTTCGGGGGCGAGTTGGCTGGAGTCCCTGCGGGGAACAGCACCGGGGGCGAGGCGGCCGCGCTCGGCCAGCAGCGAGATGACCTCGTCGGGAGTCGGCATGGCATCGGCACAGGACAGGCGGGAGGCAACGATCGCGCCGGCGGCGTTGGCGTAGTCAAGGACCTGGGCAAGGGGCCAGCCGGAAAGCAGCCCATGGCAGAAGGCTCCGCCGAAGGAGTCGCCGGCGCCGAGCCCGTTGACGGTCTCCACGGGAACCGGCGCGGAGACCACGCGTTCGGTGCGGGTCTTAGCCATCACACCGTCCGGGCCAAGCTTGACGACGGCGATTTCCACTCCGGCCGCAAGCAGGCGGTCTGCCTGCTCGTCCGGGGTGCCCTCGCCAACGGCAACGGCGCATTCCTTGTCGTTGCCGATGGCCACTGTGACATGCGGCAGGATCCTGGCCACCTGGGCGCGTGCTTCCTCTTCCGAGGCCCAGAACATGGGGCGGTAATCCAGGTCCAGGATGGTGTGCTGGCCCTCCTTCAGGCCGGCGCGGGGACGGACCTCATGGGCTTTGATGTGGGCTTCGCGGCTGGGTTCCTGGCACAGGCCCGTCACGGTGGACCAGAAGATCCCGGCATTCCTGACGGCCTCGAGGTCCAGGTCATCGGCTGTGATCTGCAGGTCCGGTGCCGTGGGAACGCGTCCGTAGAAGTACAGCGGAAAGTCTTCCGGCGGCTTGATCGCGCAGAACGTCACCGCCGTGGGCCATTCCTTCACCGGGGTGACGAAGGCGTCGTCCACGTTGAACTTGCGCAGCTCGCGGTGCAGGTAGTTTCCGAAGGCGTCATCGCCGGTCCGGCTGATCACTGCGGCGCGGCGGCCGTGGCGGGCCGCAGCAACAGCCACGTTGGACGGGGAGCCGCCAAGGTACTTGCCGAAGGACGTCACGTCCTCCAGGTCCACCCCAATATCGTTCGGGTAGATATCAACGCTGATTCGCCCGATCGTGAGCAGTTCGTGGGTCACGGTAATCGCGGACCTTTCTGTTTGAACTCTGTACCTAAGCAGCTGAACAGCCTGGGCTCCGGTGCTTGCAGACCCCCGTGAGCGGGGCCACACCCCTACTTTGCCCTAGATTGAATGTCCTGTCAAAGGTTTGTACTGACATATTTACAACTTGCATTTCGGTGGAAGCGCTCAGCAAGCGGAAGGTCGCCGAGGCGGCCCGCAGGACGTCCGGGCACGCCTCGCACGCCCCTACTTCTTAGGTACTGCAAGCTCGCCCGTGACGTACTGGGCCCGGCCAAATCCGAAGGACCAGTCCCCGGCAGTGTTTTCCACGTATCCAATGAACACATTCTCGCCGCCGACCCCGAGCTCCCCCAGCCCGGCAGCCACGGCAGCGAACAGGGACTGCTTTGCCTCCTGGCTGCGCCCGCCCTGGGTGAATATCTGGATCATGACGACCTTCGGCGTGCGTTCAAAGCCGAGGCCGGCATCCTGCGCGAAGATCTGCCCCGCCGGATGCTCGGTGACGATATGGAAGTAGTCGCGCTCCGGAATCTTGTATTCGGCCAGGATGGCGTCGTGGATTCCCCGACTGAGCTGCTGCAGCTCCTGCGGGGTGCGGCCTTCATTGACGTCGATTCGAACGAGTGGCAACGGTGCTCCTTTGTTAGTTTGTCCTATCAAACTAGCAAATTCCATTGGACCGGTACAAGGCTTCGCCCCTGCATGCAAAAAAGAAAAAAGCACGACGCCGGGCGGTGACCTTCTGGGAGAAGGTGACCGCCCGGCGTCGTGCGTGGGGTGACTGCCGGGGCCTCTGTCTTCAGAAGTCCGAGCCGGACTTACTTGGCGAGCAGTTCCTCCAGCCGTTCGTAGCCGTCGCTCATGCCGCCTTCCATTCCGGATTGGGCCATCCCGTCCCGGGCCTCCTGCGTCGGATAGACGGAGTGCCCCCGCAGCCGGCAGCGGCCGTTTCCGAGATCCTCGAAATTCATGAATTCAATACTGACGACGTCCGGATAGCCGCTGAATTCGAAGGTCTGGATGGCGAACTCATTTTCGCGGACGGTGTGGAAGATGCCGCTGAAGGCGTACTTTGCGCCGTCCGGGCCGGTGTGGTTGTAGAGGTAGCTGCCGCCGGAGCGGAAGTCGTAGTGATCGATGTCCACGTTGGTGCCTCGCGGCCCAAGCCACTGCGTGATGAGGTCAGGCTCCTTGTGTGCGCGGAATACATCGGCAACGGGGAAATCGAACTCCCGCTCGAAGTCTATGAACGGGAGGCCGTCGGGAACGGTGAGTTTAAGCTCGTTGCTCATTTTTTCTCCTTGGAGCTGCTGCCGCCTGGGGCGGCTTGGGAGCGGAGCACGGCGTCGAGGCTGCGGAACTGGGCCTCGCGGACCAGCCGGTACTGGTCGATCCACGCGGTCAGCGCTTCGAGCCGTGCGGGGTTCAGGTGGACGGGCCGGCGCTGGGCATCGCGGGTGCGGGTGACCAGCTGCGCCTGCTCGAGTACCTGGATGTGCTTCGAGACCGCCTGTTTAGTGATCGCGAAGGGTTCGGCCAGTTCGTTGACGGTGGCGGGCCCCCTGCTAAGCCGGGAGATCAGGCGGCGGCGGACGGGATCGGACAGGGCCAGGAAGGCCAAGTCGAGGAGATCGTCATCGTCCATCGTGTCCACTGCCACTGCCTTAGAACTGGTGCAGATGTTCCTAATGTTCAACCGTCTTATTGATCAAGGTTCTAGTTTATTAAGGCTCTAGTTTTTCAAGGCTGTCATTTATCAAGGCCCTCATTGATCAACCTTTAGGTTGTTAACAGCTTAAGCCCCGCTGCGTCCGGGGACAAGGGTTTAAATGAAGAAACGCGGGGCCACTCCCGGACAATCCAGTTGGGATTGTCCGAGGTGACCCCGCGTTGCTTTCGGGACTGATGTCCCGCGGGAACTACAGGGCTGCGTAAACTTCGCGCAGCAGCTTTGCGGTCTCGGACGGCGTCTTGCCGACCTTGACGCCGGCGGCCTCGAGGGCTTCCTTCTTGGCCTGGGCGGTACCGGCGGAACCCGAGACGATGGCGCCTGCATGGCCCATGGTCTTGCCTTCGGGCGCGGTGAAGCCTGCCACATAGCCCACAACCGGCTTGGTGACGTTGGCCTTGATGAAGTCCGCTGCGCGCTCTTCGGCGTCGCCGCCGATTTCGCCGATCATGACGATCGCCTTGGTCTCCGGGTCAGCTTCGAAAGCGGCCAGCGCATCGATGTGCGTGGTGCCGATGATGGGGTCGCCGCCGATGCCGATCGCGGTGGAGAAGCCAAGGTCGCGCAGTTCATACATCATCTGGTAGGTCAGGGTGCCCGACTTGGACACCAGGCCGATGGGGCCCTTGCCCGTGATGTTCGCCGGGGTGATGCCGACCAGGGCTTCACCCGGGGTGATGATGCCGGGGCAGTTCGGCCCGATGATGCGGGTGATCTGGTTTCCGTCGGCGTCCACCTTGGACTGGGCCAGTGCCCAGAATTCGGCGGAGTCCTGGACCGGAACGCCTTCGGTGATGACCACGACCAGGCCGATGCCTGCCTCGATGGCTTCAACGACGGCGTTCTTGGTGAATGCCGGCGGAACGAAGACGATGGAGACGTCGGCGCCGGTCTCCGCCATGGCTTCCTTGACGGTGCCAAAAACGGTGATCTCGTTCTCGCCGTGCAGAACCGTGGTACCGGCCTTGCGGGCGTTAACGCCGCCAACGATGTTGGTGCCGGCCTTCAGCATCAGGGCGGTGTGCTTGGTGCCTTCGCCGCCGGTGATGCCCTGGACGATGACCTTGGAGTCCTTGTTCAGATAGATAGACATGGTGCGTCCCTTTACTTAGCTGCGTAGGCGAGCTCGGCGGCCTTGTCGGCGCCCTCGTCCATGGTGGCGGCCAGGGTAACCAGCGGGTGGTTGGCCTCGGCCAGGATGCGGCGGCCTTCTTCAACGTTGTTGCCGTCGAGACGGACAACGAGGGGCTTGTTGGCGGAGTGGCCAAGCTCGGCCAGCGCACCCACGATGCCCTTGGCAACAGCGTCACACGCGGTGATGCCGCCGAAGACGTTCACGAATACAGACTTGACCTGCTCGTCGCCCAGGATGACGTCGAGGCCAGCGGCCATGACCTCGGCGGAAGCTCCACCGCCGATGTCCAGGAAGTTGGCGGGCTTGACGTTGCCGTGGCTCTCGCCGGCGTAGGCGACGACGTCGAGGGTGGACATCACGAGGCCTGCACCGTTGCCGATGATGCCAACTTCGCCGTCGAGCTTGACGTAGTTGAGGTCCTGCGCCTTAGCCTTGGCTTCGAGCGGATCGGCAGCGTCCTTGTCCTCCAGCAGCGCGTGCTTGGCGTGGCGGAAGTCGGCGTTCTCGTCCAGGGTCACCTTGCCGTCGAGGGCAACGATGTCGCCGGCGCCGGTCTTGACGAGCGGGTTGACCTCCACGAGGGTGGCGTCTTCCTTCTTGAAGACGTCCCACAGCTTGAGGATGACGGCGGCGACTTTGCCGCGCAGCTCCTCAGCGAAACCGGCCTCGGCGACGATTTCGTCGGCCTTGGCCTGGTCGATGCCCACGGCGGGGTCGATGGCAACCTTGGCCAGCGCCTCGGGACGTTCGACGGCGAGCTGCTCGATTTCCATGCCGCCTTCAACCGAGCACATGGCCAGGTAGTTGCGGTTGGCCCGGTCCAGCAGAACGGAGAAGTAGTATTCCTCGGCGATATCCGCACCCTGGGCGATCATCACCTTGTTAACGGTGTGGCCCTTGATGTCCATGCCCAGGATGTTGGTGGAGTGCTCAAGCGCCTCGCCAGCGGACTTGGCAACCTTGACGCCGCCGGCTTTGCCGCGGCCACCGACCTTAACCTGCGCCTTTACGACAGTTACGCCGCCGATCTTCTCGGCAGCTGCCTTTGCTTCTTCAGGGGTGTGCGCCACGATGCCAGCAAGCACGGGTACACCGTGCGCCTCGAACATATCGCGCGCCTGATATTCAAACAGGTCCACGGTTTAGTGTCCTTCTACGTCGAAGTAGTTTCTGTACAGCCGGAAAGCACCACAGATGTGGACCGGACTGCGGAATAAACGCGCCCTGCGGCAGGTCCGGAGACGAGCCACGCAGCGCAATGCTCCTCTGGGAACTCTAGTCCTTAATGGGGACAAGGCCTTTCCAGACTACCTGTTATGTGAGTAAGGACACTATTCTATGGACCGTAGAAAAACCGCATGATTACGGGGTTTTTGGGGCCTCAGACGGTGCCGTGGAGGCCTTTTTGTCCGCACCGGAGATGATCTCGTAATGATCCCGGCTGACGACGAATGCAACGCCGCCGGTGACGTTGCCGCAGGCCACCCCGGAGTCGTACGCCGAACACCTCAGGCCGTTGCGTTCGAGGTTGCCGCCTTCGGGGAGGACGGGAAGCGCGGCGATCACTCCGTCCCCTGTTCCCTGGGGCCCAAAGGCGGATTCCATCGCCGTGACGCCGGACCGGCATTCCCCGTACCTGGCCCGGTCCGGTGTGAGCAGGGCGGCTCCGCCGAGGTAGCCCAGGCCCGTTCCGGTGCAGTTGTCCCTGATGTCCGCGGCTTCGGGCGCGGGGTACACCGCCAACTCGCAGTGCGCCACGGGAACCGTGTCCAGCTTCCTGTTGGCGGAATCGCCGAAGTTGTTCGGTTCGTAGGGCAGGTTCACGTGTGCGCCGCGGGCGGAAGTCAGGGCGCAGACGACGTTCCGGTCGGCCGTGACAAAGGCCAGCACATCATCACCGGTCCGAAAAGCGGCGGCGTCGGTCAGCGGAGCCTGCCTGAGCTGTTCGAGGGCTGGCAACGGCGGTGGCGGAGTGTACCCGGGATCCGGCACGGTGACGGAACAGCCCGTGCCGGCCAGCACGGCGAGGACCCCAACCGCGGCAGCCACCAGCGACCTGCGCACCACCGCCATGGTCAGGCGTCGAGCTTGGTCAGCGGCGCGTAGCGCAGCAGCAGTCGCTTCTCACCGACGTCGAACTTCACCTTCGCCACCGTCTTATCCCCCGCACCTTCCACCGCCAGCACCGTGCCGTTGCCGAAGCTGGTGTGATTGACCTTGTCCCCCACGCTGACCGCGATCACCTCTTTTTGCGGCTGCACCCGGTTTTTCGCGACGGCGGCGGGAACGTCAGCGTTGAAGCCCGCCGAGGAGTCAGCCTTCCCGCCCCGTGCAGCCCCTGCACCCCAGAAGGATCCGCCGTAGCGGCTGGAGCCGATTGAGGCGCCGCTCCCCCAGCCGCCCGCCTGCCTGCTGGTGCCTTCGCGCTTCCATTCGACGAGGTCGGAGGGGATTTCCTCGAGGAACTGGCTGGCGGGGTTGTACTGGCTCTGGCCCCACATGCTGCGCACTTCGGAGCGGGTGACATACAGCCGCTTCCGGGCACGGGTCAGTCCCACATAGGCGAGGCGCCGTTCCTCTGCCAGTTCCTTCGGGTCCGTGGCGGAGCGCTGATGCGGAAAGAGGCCGTGCTCCATGCCGGTGAGGAACACCACGGGGAATTCGAGGCCCTTGGCCGTGTGCAGCGTCATGAGCGTGACGACGCCCAGGCGCTTGGCCTCGGCCACGGCGGCGTCGATATCCGCCCCCGGCGCATCCGGAATCTGGTCCGCGTCCGCCACGAGGGATACCTGTTCCAGGAAGGCTTCGAGGGACCCTTCCGGGTTGTCCTGTTCGTACTCACGCACGACGGCGACGAGCTCGGCCAGGTTCTCCACCCGGGACTCGTCCTGCGGGTCGGTGCTGGATCGCAGGGTTGCCAGGTAACCGGTCTGTTCCAGCACTGCTTCCAGGGCGGCTGCTGCGCCGGACCCGGCCGCGACCTCGGCCAGATCATCGAGGAGCTTCACGAAGCCCAGCACCGCGTTGACCGAGCGCGTGGCCATGCCCGGGGCTTGGTCGGCGCGGCGGGCTGCGGCCATGAAGGACGTGCGTTCACGTTCTGCCAAGGCGGCCACGGCGCCCTCGGCGCGGTCGCCGATGCCGCGTTTGGGTTCGTTCAGGACGCGGCGGAGGTTGACGTCGTCATCAGGGTTGACCAGCACGCGCAGGTAGGCCAGCGCGTCCTTGATTTCCTTGCGCTCGTAGAACCGCGTGCCGCCCACCACCTTGTACGGCAGCCCGACCCGCACCAGGACGTCCTCGATGGAACGTGACTGCGCGTTGGTCCGGTAGAAGATGGCGACGTCACCGGGACGAAGGTTGTCCTCGTCCTGCAGCCGGTCGATCTCCTTGGCGATGAACTGTGCTTCGTCGTGTTCGTTTTCGCCGACGTAGCCGATGATCTTGTGGCCCTCTCCCTCCGCGGTCCACAGCCGCTTCTCGGGCCGGTTCGGGTTGCGTGAAATGACGGAGTTGGCCGCACTCAGGATGTTCTGGGTGGAGCGGTAGTTCTGTTCGAGCTTGATGGTGCGGGCGTCCGGATAGTCCTTTTCGAACTCCACGATGTTGCGGATGTCCGCGCCGCGGAAGGCGTAGATGGACTGGTCGGAGTCGCCCACGACAGTGAGTTCCGCGGCGTCCGGTCCCTCGCCCACGATTTCCCGGACCAGGGCGTACTGGGCGTGGTTGGTGTCCTGGTACTCGTCCACGAGGACGTGCCGGAACCGCCGGCGGTAGGAATCGGCGAGTGCCGGGAAGGCACGGAACATGTAGACGGTTTCGGCGATGAGGTCGTCGAAGTCCATGGCGTTCGCCTGGCGCAGGCGCTGGGTGTAGCCCTTGAAGACCTCGGCAACGGCCTGTTCGAAGGGATCGTTGTAGTTCGCCGACGATGCGTAGGAATCGGCGTCGATCAGTTCATTCTTGAGCGCGGAGATCTTGTGCTGGATGGCCTTGGGCGCGAACTTCTTGGGATCCAGGTCCAGGTTCTTGGCCACGAGCGTAATGAGCCTGAGGGAATCCGCGGAGTCGTAGATGGAGAAGTTGGATTTCAGGCCAACGTTGGCTGCCTCGCGGCGCAGGATCCGGACGCAGGAAGAATGGAACGTGGAGATCCACATGGTCTTGGCCCGGCCGCCGACGAGCGCCTCGATGCGTTCCCGCATTTCTGCGGCGGCCTTGTTGGTGAACGTGATGGCCAGGATCTCGCCGTGGTGGGCGCGGCGGGTGGCGATCAGGTAGGCGATCCGGTTACTGAGAACGCGTGTCTTGCCCGACCCCGCACCGGCCACAATCAGCAGCGCGCTGCCGGCGTGTTTCACAGCCTCTTCCTGCTGCGGGTTCAGCCCCTGCAGCAAGGCGCCGGCGTCCGGCAGCTTGGGCCGGGTCCAGGTGCTGGTCTCACCACCCCCGGCCGCTTCAGGCTGATGCGGTTCCTTCGGGCCATGGCCCCCGCCGCCAAATTCGGCCGGCGCCAGACCGGGTTCAGGGCGCGACTTGGTCAGGGCGGCCGCGTGGGTGCCGGCTTTGAAAGGTCCGTCAGCGTACGGGTCAAACAACATATCCATGGTGACTACAAGTCTAGGCGGTGGGGCTGACACTCGATTCCGCCCCTGTGGATAACTCCGGACTTCCCTCCCGGAGAGTGTGATTCCCTCCCGGAGAGCAGTGACAAAGCCTAGTCCACGGAGCCTGACTCGAGGGCCGCACGCAACTGATGCACCGCCGTCGTGCCCCCTGCCATGAACCATTCCAAGCCGTTCACGTAGACGCTGCCGACGGCGCCGCCGGCGGCAAGGACGATCGCTTTCCCGGGAAGCCAATCCCACTCGGGGCAGCTGTGCTGGAACCAGCAGCCGAGCTCACCGTCGGCCACACGTCCCAGGTCGCAGGAGCCGGAGCCGAGCATGCGCAGCGTGGCGGCCGACGTGGCCGCCGCATGCCAGGGCATGGCGCACATGGGGTCCGCGAGCCAGCGGGGATGGATGTAGGTGGCGGCGCCAATGTCGGCGAGAGGGGACGCGCTGCGGTCTGCGCCGTCGGCCTTGAAGGTGGTGACAACGTCGCCGTTGAGGGTGGCCGGGCGGCTCGCCCCGCCCAGCCAGAGCTTGTCCTCTTCCGGCTGGAAGATGGCCCCGAGCAGCACATCCGATTCGTCCTTGAGGGCAATCGCGGAGCACCAGTATGTGGAACCGTGCAGGAAGTTGTAGGTTCCGTCCACGGGATCGATGACCCAGGTGCGGCCGCTGCTTCCGCGCACGGCCGCGCCCTCCTCGCCCAGGACCCCGTCCTCGGGGCGGCAGCGCT
Organism: Arthrobacter sp. GQ119; assembly: GCF_059759125.1. Lineage (NCBI taxonomy): Bacteria > Bacillati > Actinomycetota > Actinomycetes > Micrococcales > Micrococcaceae > Arthrobacter > Arthrobacter sp. GQ119. The sequence goes on from NZ_JCAXEA010000014.1 coordinate 69,290, forward strand.
GCAGCTGTTCCAGCACATAGGCCTCCGCCGCATGGTCTGCCGCTGTGACGATGTCCGAAACCGAGGTCTTGCGCTGGGAATCCAGACCGCCCTGCCGCATCATCAGGGCCAGCATCCCGGCTTCGCGGACCAGCGCGGACGCCAGCTCGAAGTCGTCGAGGCCGGGGCTCAGGTTGGCCGCGCTGTGTTTACCCAGTTTGTGTCTTCCAAGTTCCGTCACGCCCCCAGCCTATCGGCGGGCGGCCCCAGGATGACAACAGACTCAGGCGACAACGGACTCAGGACGACAACGGGCTCCGGCGATAATGGATGCATGGCCAAGACACCTGCACAGCGGATTAAAAAGCACGGCGCGAAGGCGGTGGTCCCGCAGCACGACCTGCCGCCGGTGATCAATCCGACCACGGACCGCACTCCGCAGAAGGCCCAGAGCAACGGCAACCTCATCATCATCGCGGGTGTCGTGGCCAGCCTGTTCCTGTTCTGGTATCTCCATCTGCTGACGCTGAACCAGCTCACCCAGCTGTCCGGGGGCCTGCCGATGCCCGATTCCCTCATCGGCGGCTTTGATCCGGGCTTCGTGGGGGAACTGCGCCGCGTTCTGAACGGCGACGCCATCGGCCAGCTCAACTACCTGCATAAGACCGCAGGCACGCTCTTTCCGCTGATCTTCGGCTTCACCTGGCTCATCCTGATTGGCACCAACGTGGCGAGAAAGACGCTGCGCTGGGCGCTGTGGTCCCTGCCGCTGCTGTTCGTGGTTGCACGGCTATGGGGGAACGTGGCCATCGACGCCATGGTGTCTGCGCCCACGCTCGACGCCGGACAGGTCGCCCTGGCGTCCTTCCTCACCGTTGCGGGCTGGGTGTTGCTGGTGCTGAGCCTGCTTGCCGGCGCGGCCGCAGTCTTTTTGGGGCGCCGCCGGTCGAAGCGGGCTCAGCGGGCCAGTCCGCAGCCTAGCCCGTAAAGGCAGCCCAAAGCGGACCCGGGGATTAGGCCGAGCGCGCCCTGAGTGCCTTGCGGACGGCGCGTTCGTGGTGGACGCGCTGGGCAACGACGAGGCCGGCAGCAGCCAGGCCGACCGTAATCGGATAGCCCATCAGCCGCTCCAATGTCCCGGGTTCCGGCACCTTCATGCCCGTCACCCCGCCCGTTACCAGGGCGCTGAGGGACACGATGCCGCACGCGAGGATGAACCGGCCCAGCGGTGTCTGCCCCAGCCACAGGCCACCCAGCAGCAGCAACGCGAAGGACCCGGCGGCGAAGTACATGACGGCACCCGCAAAGTGCCAGCCCGAGCCCACGTCCTCGGGCACCAGCCCCACGATGATGGTTCCGGCGCCGGCCGTTCCGGTGAAGACGCGCGTGCCAACGGCCGCGAACCACGGCACCTCGCCGCTGTGGCTCGCCGCCACCGGCGCTCCCGGCCGCGCAGCGATCCGCAGCAGCGCCGAACTCAGCAGCAGGGCACCCAGCAGCATTCCCAGGCCTTGGACCACAAAAGAGGCGTTCATCAGCGGGTGCAGCGGCGAGCAGACGCTGCGCCCGTCAAAAACGCCGCAGTGAACGGCGCCGAGGTCGCTGATGAACCCGGTCCGGCGGTCGTAGGGTTCGGGCCCGGCCCAGGCGCCGATCACGGCCGCCTCCGCCACGAAATACTGCACCACGCTGAGTACGGCCCAGGCCCCGATGTACTGTCTCGTGGAGGCGGTATCGGGCAGGAATGTTGCCCGGGCGGAAGGTGCTTGTGCTGCGGCGGCCATGCCAAGAGCGTAGTACGCGCCGACACCTTGTATGCTTGTAAGCGTGTCCGAACGGGCCGGCCCAGGCTGGCCGCGCGGACGCCCGCCCTCGTAGCTCAGTGGATAGAGCACGGCTCTCCTAAAGCCGGTGTCGTTGGTTCGATTCCAATCGAGGGCACTTGAATCTGCAGCCGTATTCCGGGCTCCGCGCCTATCTGCTGGGCATCTCGCAGGCCCGCAATTCCCGGGCAGTGGCGTCCGGTGGACGCTGGTCCGTGGAACGGACCCTTTTTGACCGCACGGCGGGCACCCGCGGAACCTTTGCCGGCGTCGTAATTTTTACCGAAACAGACGACGACGGCGGGCTGCGCTTCCATGAGGAAGGCACCGTGCGCTGGCCCGCTTCAGGCGCCGGGACCTTTACCGGCCCGGCGACGCGGGAATACCTCCTTAGGCCCACGGGCTCGCCCGACGCCCTGGACATGACCTTTCCCGACGGCCGCCCGTTCCACCGAATGAGCTTCGCCGCGGACGCCAGCCAGGACCACCACTGGTGCGATCCCGACACCTACCGCGTCAGATACTCCCTGCTCGGCCCGGACGCATTCAGCTATGTCTGGGACGTCACGGGCCCCCACAAGGACCTGCTGCTGGAATCCGTGCTCCGTCGGGAGCCTGCGGCGCATGCTGCTAAACAGCTAGGCTCGTAGGTGTGAATCCCCGCATCATTGTCTCTGCGGTCTGCGTCTATGACGCCGCCGGACGGCTCCTGACCGTCCGCAAGCGCGGCACGGACAAGTTCATGCATCCCGGAGGGAAACCCGAACCCGGCGAAACCGCTGTGCAGGCCGCGGCGCGGGAGCTCGAGGAAGAAGTGGGGATCGTTGTTGACCCGCGGGATCTGGAGCTGATGGGCGTGTGGCTCGCGGACGCCGCCAATGAGGAAGCAACGGAAATCGAGGCAACGGTGTTCAGGGCGCCCGGCACTTGGATTGCCCATCCCTCGGCCGAGATCGCAGAAATCCGCTGGCTGGACCTGGCGGCGGAGCTGCCCGCCGACCTCGCGCCCCTGCTCACGGACCACATCCTGCCGGCGCTGGCCGCACCGGACGCCCGGGGCACCGCCCGCACCTGACCTCCTCCGCCTGGTACCCCAGCCTCATATCCCGGCCCTGGCTTCGCGGGCTCATATATTCACGCATGCCGTCAACCTTTCACTGCCCGGACCTGCCGCCCAAGGTTTTCCCAACCTGCCCGGCCTAGCCTTCGTGTTGTCGTGGAGGGCTGAAGCCAGACGGAGGCGCACATGTTTCGAGTTGTATCCGCAGTTACGGCGGCATTCCTGCTGATCACGGGTTACGTGGCGGTGGTTCCGCACGACGACGCCTCCAGCGCGCCGCCGGGGCCCCATGAGCACATCCCCGTGCTGTCGGCCGACGGGATGGAGCCGCCTCCGCCTTCGTTGCAGCGGACCGGGTGGACGGTGTCGGCCAGCGACGAAGTGGTTTCCGGCGGGAACGGTGTGGCCGCCAACGTTCTCGACGGGAACGCCGACACGTTCTGGCACAGCAAGGGAACTGCCGCGCCTGCAGTCGCGTTGCCTCACGCCATCACAATCGACACCAAGGTGACCCAAAACATCACGGGGTTGCGCTATCTGCCGCGTCCCGACGTCGAGAACGGGCGGATCGGCAGCTTCGAGATTTTGGTGAGCACCAACGGCACCACATGGGGTACGCCCGTGGCCCAGGGGACCTGGGCGGACAGCAGTGCCGAAAAAAGCGTGACGTTCGCGGCAGCCACGGCACGCTATGTCCAGCTACGGGCCATCGGCGAGGCCGGCAACCGAGGATCCTGGAGCAGTGCAGCGGAGATCAACCTGATTGGCCAAAGCGACAGCGGCATGATGACCACCATGGCAGTGAACGGGGCGCAGGGGTCCTGGGGTCCCACCATCAACTTCCCGATTGTCCCGGTCGCAGCAGCCCTGCTGCCTGGCAACAAGCTGCTCACCTGGTCCGCGTACTCGGGCACGGTATTCGGCGGCGCCAGCGGCTACACCCAGACATCCACCCTGAACCTCACCACCGGCGCGGTGACCCAGACCGAGGTGGCCAACACCGCCCACGACATGTTCTGCCCCGGAACCTCGATGCTGCCGGACGGGCGGATCATGGTCAGCGGCGGCAGCAACAGCACGAAAACCAGCCTGTACGATCCTGCGGCCAACACCTGGACCCGGGGACCGGCCATGACGATGGGCCGCGGATACCAGTCCAACGTGACCACGTCCACCGGTGAGGTGTTCAGCATCGGCGGATCCTGGTCAGGCGGCGATGTGGGCAACAGGCACGGCGAGGTGTGGTCCGCCGCCGGCGGCTGGCGCGCGCTGACAAATGTGCCGGTAGACCCCATCCTGACCGACGATCCCGACGGCGAATTCCGTTCCGACAATCACGCCTGGTTGTTCGCCGCCCCCGGCGGCCGCGTATTCCACGCCGGGCCGAGCAGCCAGATGAACTGGATCTCCACCACAGGCACCGGCAGCATCACCTCGGCCGGTTTGCGGTCCGACAGCGCGGACGCCATGAACGGCGATGCCGTGATGTACGACATCGGAAAGATCCTCACCGTGGGCGGGGCGACCGCCTACTCCGGCGCCCCTGCCACGGCGCGGGCGTACACCATCGACATCAACAACGCAGCCACCGTAGCCCGGACCGCGGACATGGCCGTCAGCCGGTCCTTCGCGAACGGGGTCGCGCTGCCCGATGGCAAGGTGCTCGTGGTCGGCGGTCAGGCCACTCCTCGTCCCTGGACCGACACTGATGCCAGGATGTCCCCGGAAATCTGGAACCCGGCGACCGGACTGTGGACCACGATGGCGCCGATGGCCATTCCCCGGACCTATCACAGCGTTGCCCTGCTGCTCCCGGATGCCCGGGTGTTCGTCGGCGGCGGCGGGCTGTGCGAGGGGGACTGCACCACCAACCACCTGGACGGAGAGATCTTCACCCCGCCCTACCTGCTGAACGCCGATGGCAGTGCCCGCGTCCGGCCGAGGATTGTGACTGCACCAACGTTCGCCTCGCCCGGCAGCACGATTGCCGTGACCACCGGGTCGCCGACCACCAAGTTCTCCCTGATGCGGATGAGCACGGTGACCCACACCGTGAACACCGACCAGCGGCGGATCCCGCTGACCGCAACCGCGGTCTCGGGCAACACCGCGTCGCTGAGGTTGCCGTCGGATCACGGAGTGCTGGTGCCGGGCAACTACATGCTCTTTGCAGTGGACGCCAACGGGGTGCCCAGCGTCGCCTCGACCATCAACATCGGTACCACGCCACCCGCCCACTCCGGGCCGACCATCGCCAGCGCCGCTGATACCGTAGCGGCCGGAGCGGACGGCGTGCTGTGGAACTACCGGGCCACCGGCGCTGGCGGTATCCAGCCGCGGCAAAAGATCGGCAGCGGCTGGGCCGGACTGGCCAAGGGGTACGTGATCGACTGGAACAGCGACGGCGTCTATGACATCGTCGCCCAGTGGAAGGACGGGCGGCTGACTTACTACCTTGGAAAGCACGGTGGAGGATTCGCTCCGGCCCAGTCCCTCGGCGGAGGATGGGGCAGTTACCACGTGACGGTCGGCCGCTGGCGCACAGCCGACAAGTACCCTGGCATCCTTGCCTACGACGCGGCCGGGAGTCTCTGGTACTACGGGAACAGCACTGGAAAAACCCTGTCGCCGCGCACCTACCGCGGAGGCGGATGGCGTGGCCTCTATCTCACCATGGCTGACTTCGACCAGAACGGGATACAGGACCTCCTCGCCAAACGCAGCGACGGCAGCCTCCTGCTGTACCGCTCCAACGGAACCGGTGGCTTCCTCAACCAAACCAGGCCCGTGGTCGGCAGAGGGTGGAACAGCGTCAACAGCATCACCAATGTGGCTGGATTCACCCCCGGAAGTAACGGACTCATCGCCCGTTTCACCGACGGCACGTTAGCCCACTACCCCTACAGCAAGGGGATCTGGGGTACCCGAACGTTGATCGGCGGGGGCTGGGGCAGCTACAACATCTTCCGGTAACGGCTGGCGGCCGTCAGGCAGCCTAACAACCGGGCAGGGCCCTGGAGACATTTCTCCGGGGCCCTGCCCATTTGTCTGCAACCGGAGATGCCTAAAGCTCCGGGACGGCTTCCTCAGCCACTGCGGCAGCCTCCGCGAACTGCGTCCGGTACAGCTCGGCGTAGCGGCCGTCGGCGGCGAGGAGTTCCGTATGGGTTCCGCGCTCCACTATTGCCCCGTCCTCCACCACCAGGATGACATCGGCGGCGCGGATCGTGGAGAGCCTGTGCGCAATCACGACGGCGGTGCGCCCCTCGAGTGCCGCACCGAGAGCCGCCTGCACGGCGGCTTCGTTGGTGGAGTCCAGTGCCGCTGTTGCTTCATCCAGGATAACGACGCGGGGCTGGGCGATCAGCAGCCTGGCGATGGTGAGGCGCTGGCGTTCCCCACCGGACAGGCGGTAGCCGCGCTCCCCCACCACGGTGTCCAGGCCGTCCGGAAGCGACCGGATCATGTACTCGAGCCGCGCCTGGCGCAGCACGTCCCACATCTCCTCCTCGGTGGCGTCCGGACGGGCCAGCCGCAGGTTGGAGGCGATGGATTCGTGGAACAGGTGACCGTCCTGCGTGACCATGCCGAGGGTGGCGCGGATGGAGCCGAAGGTCAGGTCGCGGACGTCCAGCCCTGTTCCGGAACCGCGGCCGCCGAGGCGCACGGCGCCGGAGTCGACGTCGTAAAGCCGTGACAGCAGCTGGGCGATGGTGGACTTGCCCGCTCCCGACGAGCCGACGAGCGCAACGGTCTGGCCGGGTTCCACCCGGAAGCTGATGCCGTGCAGCACCTCTTCGCCGCCGCGGGTGTCCAGGGTGGAAACCTCCTCGAGGGACGCCAGGGACACCTTGTCCGCCGAGGGGTAGGCGAACCGTACGTCGTCGAATTCGACGGCGACCGGCCCCGGCGGGACCTCCACGGCGTCGGGCTTTTCCTGGATGAGCGGCTTGAGGTCGAGGATCTCGAAGACGCGTTCAAAGCTGACCAGGGCGCTCATGATCTCCACGCGGGCGTTGGACAGGGCGGTGAGCGGGGCGTAAAGGCGGGTGAGCAGCAGTGCCAGCACCACGACGTCGCCCGGTGCGAGCTGGCCTTCGATGGCGAGCCAGCCGCCCAGGCCGTACACCAGGGCCAGGGCCAGCGCAGAGACCAGCGTCAGCGCGGTCACGAACGTGAACTGCAGCATCGCGGTCCGCACACCGATGTCGCGGACGCGGCCCGCACGCAGCGCAAACTCTCGCGATTCGTCCTCCGGGCGGCCGAAGAGCTTGACCAGCGTGGCACCCGGGGCCGAGAAACGCTCCGTCATCTGGGTGCCCATGGCCGCGTTGTGCTCGGCGGCTTCACGGCGCAGGTCTGCCAGCTTGGAGCCCATCCGCCGGGCGGGGATGAGGAAGATCGGCAGCAGGACCATGGCCAGCACGGTGACCAGCCACGAGGTGTTGAGCATGACTACGAGGGTCAGAATGAGCGCCACGACGTTGCTCACCACGCCGGAGAGTGTTCCTGCAAACGCCGACTGGGCTCCGATGACGTCGTTGTTCAGCCTGCTGACGAGGGCGCCGGTGCGGGTCCTCGTGAAGAAGGCGATGGGCATTTTCTGCACGTGGTCGAACACCCGGGTGCGGAGGTTTACGATCACGCCTTCGCCGATGGTGGAGGAGAGCCACCGGCTCACCAAGCCCAGCGCGGCCTCGGCAACGGCCACCCCGGCGATCAGCGCTGCCAGCCGGATCACTTCGCCGGTTCCGGCAGCGGCCACGATGGCGTCCACCACCTGGCCGGCAAGCACCGGCGTTGCCACGGCAAGGAAGGCCATGGCAATGGACACCACCACGAAGGCAATCAGCTTGGCCCGGTGTGGGCGCGCAAAGCCCAGGACGCGTTTCAGCGTCTCCCGGGAAAACGGTTTGGAGCCGCTCTTGGCCCGGGTGATGTTGTGCAGCGAGCGCCAGGCGACGCCGTCCATGCTCATTGTCTCTGCTCCATTTTTCCGGTCATGGCTTCTGTGACCACGCCGTTGTCCACGTGCCAGCGCGCGTCGAGCCGCACGTTCTCGAGGAGGCGGCGGTCGTGGGTCACCAGCAGCAGTGCGCCCTCGTAGCTCTCCAGGGCTTCCTCCAGCTGTTCGATCGCCGGCAGATCCAGGTGGTTGGTTGGCTCGTCCAGGACCAGCAGGTTCACACCGCGGGCCTGTAAGAGGGCGAGGGCTGCGCGCGTGCGTTCGCCCGGCGAGAGGGAATCCACGGTGCGGGAGGTGTGGTCCGCCTTGAGTCCGAATTTGGCCAGCAGGGTGCGGACCTCCGCCGGCGTCTGGTCGGCCAGCACCGCTTCGACGGCGTCGCCCAGCTTCAGGTTGCCGGCCAGCAGGCCGCGTGCCTGGTCGATCTCGCCCACGGCCACGGACGCCCCTCTGGAGGCATTCCCGGAAGCCGGTTCCTGCAGGCCGAGCAGCAGGCGCAGCAGTGTTGACTTGCCCGCACCGTTGGGGCCGGTGATGCCGATCCGTTCACCGGCGTTGAGCTGCAGGTTGACCGGTCCCAGCGTGAAGTCCCCCTGATGGACCACGGCGTCCCGGAGCGTTGCCACCACGGAGCTTGAGCGCGGTGCCTGACCGATGCTGAACTGCAGCTGCCATTCCTTCCGCGGCTCGTCCACTACGTCAAGGCGGGCGATGCGCGACTCCATTTGACGGACCTTCTGCGCCTGCTTTTCCGACGATTCCGTGCTGGCCGCCCGGCGGATCTTGTCGTTGTCGGGGTTTTTCTTCATGGCGTTACGGACGCCCTGCGAGCTCCACTCGCGCTGGGTGCGTGCACGGGACACCAGATCCGCCTTCGTGGCGGCGAACTCCTCGTAGCGTTCGCGGGCATGCCGGCGGGCGACGGCGCGCTCCTCGAGGAAGGCCTCGTAGCCGCCGTCGTAGACTGCCACTGAGTTCTGGGCGAGGTCCAACTCAACGATCGTGGTCACGCAGCGGGCCAGGAACTCGCGGTCATGCGAGACCAGCACGGCGCCTCCGCGGAGACCCTGGACGAAGGCCTCCAGCGTGGCAAGGCCCTCCAGGTCGAGGTCATTTGTCGGCTCATCCAGCAGCACGATGTCAAAGCGGCTCAGCAGCAGGGCGGCGAGCGCTACGCGTGCCGCCTGGCCGCCCGACAGCCCGGTCATGTCCACGTCCGCCCCGACGTCCAGGCCCAGATCGGCGAGGACAGGGGGAATCCGCTCGTCCAGGTCGGCGGCGCCCGAGGCCATCCAGCGGTCGAAGGCCAGGGAGTACGCATCGTCCGCGCCGGGGGCTCCCCCGCCGAGCGCTTCGGCGGTGGCCTCCATGTCGGCGGTGGCACTGGCGCAGCCCGTGCGGCGTGCTATATACGCGGCCACTGTCTCGCCAGGGACCCGCTCGTGTTCCTGCGGAAGCCAGCCTACGAACGCATCCGCGGGAGCCAGGCTTACGGTTCCCTCCTGCGGTTCATCCACGCCTGCAAGGAGCCGGAGCAGGGTGGACTTGCCGGCCCCGTTCGCCCCGACGACGCCGACGACCTCCCCGGGCGCCACGGTCAGGGAAAGCTTTGAGAAGAGGGTGCGGTGATCATGACCGCCCGCCAGGTCCTTCGCAACAAGGGTTGCCGTCATTTGTCCATCCTCTCACCGCTGCCCGGATCGGCCCGAAAATTCCGGCGGGCATGAAAGAACCCGCTGGTCCGGACTTGGGGGGTGTACGGACCAGCGGGTTCGAGAAACTAGCATAGTGGAAGCGGCGGCCCGGGTAAAATCGAGACTACCGGCAGCTGCCATCGTGCCAATCATTCGTTCAGCAGAGAGCGTTCCATGCCACTCCCCGCCAAAGCGTTCCAGCGCTGGCTGCACGGCATTGCACCTGACACCAGCATGGCCGACGTTTGCAGGCTGTCGAAGGTCAAGCGGACCACCTTGGCCCAGCAGCTCGTCCGTGGCAAAGTCGCCGAGGCAACCGTGGTCAGCATCAGCCGGGCTTTCGATACTGATCCCGTAACGTCCCTTGCCTACTTTGAGGTCTACCGCGACCTCGCCGGACCCCTCGTCCCGCCCACCCGGCAGGAGCTCGTCAGCCAAATCGCCACCGTGGACCTGCTGCGTGCTGTCATCGCCCGCACGGCACCCGAAGAGGACGTCGGCGGGGATTGGGAACTCAGCCCGGCTCCGCACCCGACCTCCGTGAAGAACTGGGTGGATGCAATCGACGACGGGGAACTCCGGCACCGTGTCTCCGCCGCCACGGGAATCGCCCCGCAGAACTACTCCGCGCAGCTGACCGCGAACCGGCTTGCCCCCGAGGTGGCGATAGCCACATCCCGGGCTGGCGGCGTCGGGCTGACCGGCGGCCTGGTGGCCACCGGTCTGATCACGGAAGCCGAAGCAGGCTGGGCGCCGGGCGCCCGCAAGGCCGCCCTGGACCGGCTGTCCGACGGCGAACTCGCCGCACTGGCGGGAGACCGCCTCCAGGCGCTCGGGAAGACATTGCGCCGCCAGGAACAAGATCAAGAACAAACCGAAAAAATCTGGGAGAATCTGGGATGATCGAGATCCTGCAGTGGACCACTCTGGTGGCGTGCGCTGCCGCCGCCCTGTCCCGGATACCGAACCTGGTCCGCAAGAAAAACAGGTCGCTCTTCTATATCTTTGCGTTTTTGACCGTGGCCACGCTCCTAAGCATCAAGGGCCCCTATCTGGCGATCGATAACCTGCTCGGAAACACGAATGTGGCTAACCTCCTCCTGCGCTTCATCATCTTTGGCGCCATCTACTTCCTCGGCATCCGGATCGCCAAGGGGTTCGGAGACGCCCGCGGCGTGCAGCTCATCCGGGGGCGTGCCGGAACCATAGTGTTGGGGCTGATCTCCGCCGCGCTGCTGGTTCTCTTCGCCTTCATGGACACCGAAGGCTCGTCGGCGGGGATGATGGACGTCTATGCCAAGGACGAACGGAACAGGCTCTTGGTGGAATACTACGGTGCGGCCGGCCGCGCCTATCCTGCCTACGTGTGCCTGGCCATCCTGCCTGCCATGGTGCGTGCGGTGGGCAGCACTCTGCCGCCGATGCTGCGGATCAGTGCCCTCCTGCTGGCCATCGGAGGAATAGACGTCACGCTCAGCCTCCTCTTTCCGTTGATTCCGCCGTCGTGGGGCTACCTGCCCTTCATCATCAACTACACCGCCATCCTGTGCTTCGTCTCCGGCCTGGCGCTGATCTGGCTGGCCAAGGCGAGGGCGCACCGGAGGGTTCCGTCGCCCGCAGGCAGCCAGTATTAGTCAACCGGCTGCAACGGGACCGGGAACGTCATTTACTGAAAGGTAGCAAAGCGGGATTCACAAAATCATTAGAGCGTGAGAGAATCATGAATGTGTGAAAGCAGCTGCTGCCTGGTGCTCCGCTAATCCGGAGGACTGTGGCGCCTGCTGGAGCATGCATTGGGGGGATGAGTGGTGGCGGCCGTTGGGGACCGCCCCCACTCAGCCTGTTTAAGGCCCCGTTCCGGCCCCCCGTATGATGGCGAAATAAAAGGACGTCACACGGGCGTTGCCGGTACAAAGCCCTCAGCCGCCAGCAGAAGAAGGAACCGCCATGAACCGCCTCCATACCCGCCGCAGTGCAATCGTCGCCACTCTCGCCGGCCTGGCGCTGGCGCTGTCTGCCTGCGGCGGCTCCCAGGCACCGTCGGCTACCACCGGCTCGGATACTTCCCTGAGCGATGTGAAGTCCAAGGGCGAGATCGTGATCGCGACGGAGGGTACGTACAAGCCGTTTTCCTTCCATGCCGAAGGAGCAGGCGAGCTCACCGGCTTCGACGTCGAGATCGCCAAGGCGGTGGCGGGCAAGCTGGGTGTAAAGGCGAAGTTCGAGGAAACCCAGTTCGACGGCATCTTCGCAGGCCTCGACGCCAAGCGCTTCGACACCATCGCGAACCAGATCTCCATCAACCCCGAACGCAAGGCAAAGTACGACTTCTCCACCCCGTACACCGTCTCCACGGGTGTGATCGTGACTAAAGAGGACAACAGCAGCATCACGAGCTTCGAGAGCCTCAAGGGCAAGACCACCGCCCAGTCGCTGACGAGCAACTTCTACAAGATGGCCGTGGACGCCGGCGCAAACGTCCAGTCCGTTGAAGGCTGGGCACAGGGCGTCACGCTGGTCCGCCAGGGCCGTGTGGATGCGATCGTCAACGACAAGCTCACCTATCTTGATTACGCCAAGACCAACCCGGACTCCGGCCTGAAGATCGCCGCAGAAACCACGGAAAAGTCGGAGAGCGCGTTTGTGTTCCGCAAGGGTTCCACGGAACTCACCGCGGCCGTGGACAAGGCCCTGGCCGATCTTCAGGCAGACGGCACCCTGGCGAAAATCTCGGAGACGTACTTCGGCGCGGACGTCACGAAGTAAATGCCGTTCAACTGGGACCTCGTCTGGAGCTCCTTCGGCCCGATCATCGCCGGTGCCGTCACGGGAACGATCCCGCTGACCCTGGCCTCGTTCGCCTGCGGCCTGGCCCTGGCGCTGCTTGTGGCGCTCATGCGGCTCAGCCGAAACGCTGTGATCTCCGGGGCCGCACGGTTCTACGTCTCCGTGATCCGCGGAACCCCTCTGCTGGTGCAGCTCTTCGTGATCTTCTATGGGCTGCCCAGCCTGGGCGTGAAGCTGGATCCCTGGCCCAGCGCCATCATCGCTTTTTCCCTGAACGTCGGCGGCTATGCGGCGGAGGTGATCCGGGCAGCCATCCTCTCGGTCCCCAAGGGGCAGTGGGAGGCCGGACACACGATCGGCATGTCGCGGGGACTGTCGCTGCGCCGCATCATCCTTCCGCAGGCGGCCAGGGTATCCGTGCCGCCGCTGTCCAACACGTTCATCTCCCTGGTCAAGGACACATCGCTGGCCTCCCTGATCCTGGTCACCGAGCTCTTCCGGAATGCCCAGCAGATCGCCGCCTTCAGCCAGGAGTTCATGGTGCTGTACCTTGAAGCCGCGCTGGTCTACTGGGTCATCTGCCTCGCGCTGTCCGCTGGACAATCCGCCCTCGAAAAGAGATTGGACCGCTATGTCGCCCACTAGCCCGCCCGCCGGCGCTCCCTCGGGCAACCCTGAGCACGCCGGTGCGCCCCAGGCGAGGCCGGTGCTTTCCGTCCGCGGCCTGGCCAAGGCATTCGGCAGCAACGTGGTGCTCCGGGACATCGACCTGGACGTGCGCCGCGGCAACGTGGTTGCCCTCATCGGGCCTTCGGGCTCCGGAAAGACCACAGTGCTCCGTTCGCTGAACGGGCTGGAAACGCCCGACGCCGGCACCGTCACCTTTGCAGACACCGGCACCGGCAAAGACCTGTCGCTCGACTTTTCGGGCAAGGTGGCCAAGAAGGACATCTCGGACCTGCGCGACCGCAGTGCCATGGTCTTCCAGCACTACAACCTCTTTCCCCACATGACGGTGCTGCAGAACGTCATCGAAGGCCCGGTGCAGGTGCAGAAGCGCAATCGCACCGAAGCCGTCGACGAGGCGGAGAAGCTGCTGGCCCGGGTTGGCCTGGCGGACAAACGCGACGCCTACCCCTTCGAGCTCTCCGGCGGGCAGCAGCAGCGCGTGGGCATTGTGCGTGCCCTCGCCCTGAAGCCCCAGCTTCTGCTGTTCGACGAACCCACGTCAGCCCTGGACCCCGAACTGGTTGGCGATGTTCTGGGCGTCATCCAGGAACTGGCCGAAGAGAACTGGACCATGGTGATCGTCACCCACGAACTCGCCTTCGCCCGGCAGGTGGCCGACGAGGTCATCTTCATGGACGGCGGCGTGGTGGTTGAGCGCGGACCGGCGGCGGAGGTCCTCCGGGCACCGCGCCAGGAACGTACCCGGCAGTTCGTCAAGCGGCTGCTTCACGAGTTCTAGCGCACGAACCTCAGGGTGACCAGCTGGAACGGACGCAGGGTGAGGTCTGCCGCGTTCTTTCCGCCCACGACGCCCGGCGCCTCGGCCTTCCGTTCCAGGAGATCCACGGTGTGGATGTTCCGGACAGGGAAGTTGGCCATGACCCGTCCCGCCGAGCGTTCGCCCAGGGACTCGTACAGCCGCACGATGACATCCCCCGACCCGTCCTCCGCCAGCTTCACAGCTTCAACGACGAGCGCCGCGTTATCCACGGCGACCAGCGGCTCCACGGGATGCGCGCCCAGCACGGTCCGCGGTGGGAGGTTGGCGCGGTAGCCTTCCTCGACGGCGTCCGCGATGCCGGCACCGGGCCGGATCCAGATGTCCAGTACGTGGCGCCCGCGGTCTGCCTGCGGGTCGGGGAATTTTGCCGCGCGCAAAAGTGAGAGCCGGACGGTCGTGGTGGTTCCGCCGTCGTCCCTGATGCTCCTGGCCACATCATGGCCGTAGGTGGAGGCGTTGGCGATGGCCACGCCATAACCGGGTTCGGCTACATGGATCCAGCGGTGCGCGCAGATCTCGAACTTCGCGGCCTCCCAGGAGGTGTTGACGTGGGTGGGCCGGAAGACATGTCCGAACTGGGTTTCAGCAGCCGAGCGGTCGGCCCTGAGATCAAGCGGGAACCCCAGCTTGAGGAGCTTTTCACGCTCCTGCCAGTCGACGTCCGTGGAGATGCCCAGCGAACTGCCGCCGGGCGCCAAGGTGATGCGCTGGACGATCCGCGAGGCCCCGAAGAGCCGTTCAACGATGACGACGGCGTCACCGCCGTGCCGCTCCACCGTCATGGAGGCTGCGTCGGTCAGTGACGTGACGTTCCGCCGGTAGAACTGGTCAATGTCCCAGGCGTCCCATTCGTTGGGGGTGTCGCGGTGCAGTTCCAGGTGGTTTCCGAAGTCGCCCGGGGCTATGGCCTCCCTGCCGCTGGCGTGGTCGCGCAGTGAGGTCAGCAGTCCGTTGGCATCCAGCACGGCACGGATGATGCCGTTGTCGAGCATGAAGCCGCCATCCCGGGCTGTGACCTGCACCGGCCCGTCTGCCTCGAGGGGCCGGGCAGCAGCGAGTGCCGGAACGCCGTCGCGTTCGCGGGGACCTGCGTTAAGCAGGAACTCCTCGCTGCCCTCGCCCAGCGCGGCGGCCGTGGCCTGGCTGATAAGCCCTTCGAGTCCCTTGGCCACGGCAGCGTAGTTCCGTTCGGCGTCCTGGTGTACCCAGGCGATGGAACTGCCGGGCAGGATGTCGTGGAACTGCTGCAGGAGCACCAGCCGCCACAGCCGTTTCAGCTCGGCTGCCGGGTAGGCGTAGGAACCTCCGGTGCGCACCGCTGCTGTGGCACACCACAGCTCGGCTTCACGGAGGAGGTGCTCGCTGCGCCTGTTTCCCTGCTTTGTGCGGGCCTGGCTGGTGTAGGTGCCACGGTGGAGTTCGAGGTACATCTCCCCCACCCAGACCGGGAGGGCGGTGTATTCGGCCTGGGCCTGCTCGAAGAAGCTGCGTGCCGTCCCGATCCGGACTTTGGGCGAGCCTTCCAGGTTCTCGGTGCGGTGGGCGGCGGCCAGCATTTCCCGGGTGGGGCCGCCTCCGCCGTCGCCGTAGCCAAAGGGGACCAGCGAGATCGTGCCGTACCCGTGGTCCCGGTAATTGCGTTCAGCATGGGCAAGATCGCGGGCGGTGAGCTCCGAGTTGTAGGTGTCCACGGGCGGGAAGTGGGTAAAGAGCCGCGTGCCGTCAATCCCCTCCCAGTTGAAGGTGTGATGGGGCATCCGGTTGATCTGGTTCCAGGAGATTTTCTGCGTAAGGAACCACTTGCTGCCGGCTGACTTGACGATCTGCGGCAGCGCCGCGGAATATCCGAACGAGTCCGGAAGCCAGGCTTCCTGGCACTCGATGCCGAACTCGTCAAGGAAGAAGCTCTTGCCTTCCAGGAACTGCCGGGCCATGGCTTCCCCGCCGGGCATGTTGGTGTCCGATTCCACCCACATGCCCCCCACGGGAACGAACTGTCCGGCCTTCACCTTCTCGCGGATCCGCCCGAACAGTTCGGGATAGAACTCCTTGATCCAGGCCAGCTGCTGCGCTGAGGAGCAGGAAAACACGAAGTCGGGATCATCGTCCATGAGCGCGACCACGTTCGAAAACGTCCGCGCGCATTTCCGCATGGTCTCCCGTACCGGCCACAGCCAGGCGGAATCAATATGGGCATGGCCGGTGGCCAGCAGTTCGTGGGCCGAGGCGTAAGCGGGGCTGGCCAAAACGCCGGCGAGCGCGGCCCGGCCTGCCGCCGCAGTGCCGGGGACGTCGTCCGGATCCATAATGTCCAGCATGCGCTCCAGGGCACGCAGGATCTCGTGGCGGCGCGGCAGTTCCATGGGCAGCTCGTGCATCAGGCCCCGGAGCGCAGCGATGTCCTGCTGCAGCTCCCACACGTGCCGGTTCAGTTCCGCGATGGCAATGCTGCCGAGACGGTACTGCGGCTGGTCACCGGCGGTAGCCTTGTCCCCGTACGGCGAGGCCGCAAAGGTCCAGCCCTGCGCAACATCGGGGTTGGCCGCAGCTTCGACATAGAAGTCCACAGCCATACCGCTGCCCAGCAGTTTGAGCGGGATGTACTGGTTGCGCGGAGAAATTGCCTTGATGATGCTGCCGTCCGGCCGCCACGCGGTGCCTTCACACTGGAAGCCGGGAATTTCGGTGGTGAACCCGAGGTCCACCACCATCTCCACTTCGGTGTCCGGCGCGGTCCCCCACGAGTCGGGAACCTCGCCCTCGAGACGAAGCCACATGGTTCCCCAGGGCCGGCCCCACGCCGCGCCGTGTTCCTGCCGCCGAAAATCCTGGCGCAGTGCCTCCATGACGGGCACAGGCTCGTCCGGGACTTCCCAGCTGCTCAAGGTCAGGGGTACGGTTCGCGAGTAGATCGCGGGGGTGATCCGCTCCCGCAGGAAGCGGTCGAGACGGACTTCCGTGATCCGGCGGTCGTCGTGCAATGTGTTCCTCTTTAATGCATGGGGCCGGCGCCGCCCGTTCAGGCCGTTTCGCCGGCCTTGGGCGTCATCCAGCTGGTGTCCGGGGCAGGTTCGCTGCCCTGAAAGAGCGGATCAACGTGTCCATTCGATGGATAAAATCTACTGCGTCGAGCCTCATTAACCAAGCATTCGCGGCTCCTGGCGGGGCAGCTCCGCCAGGGAGATGCGGTGTCCACCGGTATAGACGTTCAGGCTGCTTCCCCTGCTGAAACCGGCCAGGGTAACCCCGCTGGACTCCGCTAGTTCAACGGCGAGACTGGAGGGAGCGCTGACGGCAGCCAGTACCGGGATGCCCGCCAACGCAGCCTTCTGCACCAGTTCAAAGGATGCACGGCCTGATACCTGCAGCACAGTACGGGACAGCGGCAGGCGCCGCTCACGCAACGCCCAGCCAACCACCTTGTCCACGGCATTGTGCCGGCCAACGTCCTCGCGGAGGCACAATAGCCGGGCGGCGCCGTCGTCATCGATGCTGAAGAGACCGGCGGCGTGCACGCCACCGGTGGCTTCGAAGACCGTCTGCGCTTCCCTGAGCAGGTCCGGCAGGGCAGCGAGGGTTCTTACGGGGACCGTGAGCGTGTCGTCAGCCGGACTGAAGTGCGAGGACTTGCGGACGGCCTCGATCGAATCCGTGCCGCAAATCCCGCAGGAACTTGATGTGTAGACGTGGCGTCCGGTGTCCGGGAGCACGACGTCGGGCCGCAGCTGGGCTTCCACCACATTGAAGGTCTGGACGCCGTTTTCATCTTCCCCGGCGCAGAACCTCAGGGAGATGAGCTGGTCGGGGTCCCATATGACGCCCTCGGAGACCAGGAATCCCGCCACCAGGTCGAAGTCGTCCCCCGGTGTGCGCATGGTCACGGAGAAGGAGAGACTGCCGAGCCGGATCTCCAGCGGCTCCTCCACGGCCAGCACGTCCTCACGGTGCCGAACCGGAAATTCGAGGGCGGAGGGTGAGCCGTCCAGAACGTATCGGTGAATCTTGCGTCGTTGCGTCACGCGTCCCATCGGGTCACCCCTGGTGCCGGCCTGTTCATGCCTCCATCATTGCAAGCGGGGTGCCAGTACACCAACGGGCTGTGGTTTTCAGTCCAGAAGCGCACTCCAGTCCACTGGTCCGCTGTCCGCGGCCGGCTTGCCGGCCGACCTGTTCCCCGCCCTGCGGGGTGACGCCTTCGCTTTGGAGTCGGCCTTCTTGGGCTCGGGAATGGCCGGCCCCCACGGCAGTGCAAAGGCCGGAACGGTCTCCCCAAGCTGCACGCCGTGCGGCGGGACCACCATCACGCCATCAGCGGCTGCCAGTCCCCGCATCATCCCAGGTCCGGTGTGCTGGGAGGGCGAGGCCATGCCGTAGAGGAGCCGGAACGGCATGAGTCTGGTCCGGCCGGGGTCGGCATCGATCATGGTTCCGCACGGCACCTCCTGCACGGGCGGCATGGCCCCGTTGCCCAGTGCCGCGAGGAGCGGCCCGCCGACAGTGGACAGCGCCATCATTGCCGCAAGCGGATTGCCGGGCAGTCCCAGCACGAAGCGCCCGTCCGGCAGTTCCGCAAGGACGGCCGGGTGGCCGGGGCGCATCGCCACGCCGTCGATCACCAGCCGCCCGCCGAGATCAGCCACGGCGCGCCTGAAGTGATCGGTACCGGACACACCGGTACCCCCGGTGGTGATGACGACGTCGGGAGGCAAGACTGCTGCTGACGCCTCCGCCAGGCGGGCGTCCGGCTCCGCCTCCGGCCCTTCGTCCTCCAGTGCTTCCAGCCACTCGCCGTAGCTGTCCCCTATCCTGACCTGTCCGGTACAGATGCCGCCCATCATCTCCACGACGGAAGCCAGTTGCGGGCCAAAGGTGTCACGGACCTTGCCCGCTTCGGGGAGGCCGTGCTCGACGACCTCGGAGCCCGTGAGCAGCAGCTTTACCACCGGTTTGCCAACGACCGACACATCGTCGTGGCCGGCCAGGGCGGCGAGTGCCAGATGGGCAGGATTCAGCGTGGTGCCGGCTTTGACCAGCACCTCGCCGGCAACGGCTTCTTCAGCCGCTTTGCGGATGTGCTGGCCGTTTCGCGGTTCACCCGGGCGGGCGCTGCCGCCGAGGACCAATACCGGCAGGCCATCCTCATCCTTGGACATGGCGCCGCTTTCACTGCGCAGCACCGCCTTCGCGCCCGGTGGAATGAGTCCGCCGGTCACGATGACGCTGGCCTGGTGCGGGGCGAGCCGTTGCCCGGGTTCGGCAAGGATCCAGGGACCGCTGCCGTTGACGGCCCAGCCGTCCATCGCGGACGAAGCGTAATGCGGAATGTCCTGCAGGGCGGTGATGTCCGCCGCCAATGTCCGGCCCAGGGCTTCCCGCAGCGGAACCCGGCCCGCAGGGATCGGAGCAGCGCAGTCAAAGGCGGCCTGCCGTGCTTCTTCCCAGGTGTGTGCCGCATGCGTGGCAGGCGGATCCGCGGGCTCGATTCCACTGTCCGCGGGTCCACTGTCCGCGGGCAGTGCGTCTGTGTCGTCCTCGGCCGAAGCAGCGTCCCCGGCTGGGTGGGTGGCCGGCTGGGCGGCCTCGGCTGCAGGATGTCCGGGGGCGGCGGTCATTCCCCCGGTGTCCCGCTGGAAGGCGCTACACTGCTGGCACTGCCTGCGGCCGGCGGAACCGGGTCATCCCCTGCCTCATCGGCCGAGTAGGCCTTAGACACGGAACGGGCCACGTCCATGGCCGCCTTCATCGATGTGGAGTCAGGCGCCTGGCCCGAACCTGATGCGAGCCCGGCGGCAAATCCGGCAATGAAGGTGGTCAGCGGCGCTGCGGGCCGGACCACCGAGTGCGCAGCCACCCCGGCAAGGGACAGCACCTCGTTGACATCCACCTGCACGTCTTCGAGCTCGAAGGCCCGCAGCAGTAGACGGCACCACTCCTCAAGCGTTTCGTCCTGGCTTTTCATGCCTGCCTCCAATCTCAACTGCGGCTGCGACGTTCAGCCCGGATGATTGCTGGCGTCCACTCCCAATGCGGCGGCATCGTCCCAGGTATCCACATCGTCTGTGGAGCCGGCGGGCACGGTGACAGCCTGTACGTCAAGCCTAGCAAGGAGAGCGAAAACTGACCCATGGTTCAAAGCGTTCCGCGCCGCGGCTTCTTCCACGGCGCGTTCCAGCACAGCCGCGCGGTAAAAGCCTGCCAACGGCTGGCGCCGCCCGTCGCCCGAAACTGCCATGACGCCGTCGCCATCCCGCAGCGCTGCCAGAAGGGCACGCACGGCACCAGCCACGCGGGGCATGTCACATGCCAGAACCAGAACATAGGCATCATCCCCGGGACGGGCCGGGGACTCCAGCAGGGCCAGGCCGGCCGCAACCGCGGCGGCAGGCCCTGCGAACGGCGGATCCTCCCGGCAGCTCAAAACACCGGGCGGAAGGTCGTGGGCTTCCGGGCCCACGACTACGATGCGGCGGGCACCTCGGGCGGCCGCAATCGACCGCTGCAGAAGGGTCTCCCCCTCATAGATCAGTTCGGCCTTCGGCGAACCGCCGAGCCTCGAAGAACGGCCGCCGGCCAGGATGACTGCATCGAAATACACATACCAAGCCTAGTGCGGACGGGTCAGGCGGCCGTCTCCGGAAGCAGGAAGGGATCCCATGCGGGGGTCGGCTTCTCCAGTTCCTTGATTTGCCAGATGGTGCCAACGGGAGGCGCCGGGACGAACCGCAACTTCCAGCCCATTTCGGCCGGGGTGTGATCCCCCTTGACGTTGTTGCACCGGAGGCAGGCCGCCACGAGGTTTTCCCAGGTATCCGCACCGCCCCGCGATTTCGGCTGGACGTGGTCTATGGTGTGGGCTGCCTTGCCACAGTACGCGCACCGGTGGCCGTCCCTGCGCAGTACCCCGCGCCGGCTGACTGCGGTGACCATGTTATAGCGCGGCCGGATATAACGGTTCAGGAGGATCACGGAGGGGCGTCCCATGATGTCCTTCGGCCCCACGACGGGATCGTCACCTTCAGCAACCACGCTGGCTTTTCCTGTGAGCACAAGAACCAGCGCCCGGCGGAAGGTCACAACCGCCAAGGGTTCATATCCAGCATTAAGAACGAGCGTGCGCATGCGCATACCTCTTCACGGCCGCACCCGGCAGAGGCGCGAGGGCCGGCTGCCCTCTGCATGTCCGGGCTATGGATCGACACCACAAGAGTAAACACTCTTAGCGTATATCGACGAATCGGCCTAACATTCGGCCACGGCGTGTCGGTGTTCAGCCCGGGCAGTTTTAAGACAAAAGGACCCCCGCCTCAGAGGCAGGGGTCCTTTTAAGCCTTTGCTCGTGGCTTAGCCGCCGACGCGGATGAAGACCGGGCCGGAGCCGACGTTCACGCTGAACAGAGCGGTGGTTCCGCCGTTCCAGCCACCGTGTACAGCCTGGCCGTTGCCCACGTAGACAGCGATGTGGGCCAGGCCCATGCCGCCGTTTTCGTAGTAGGCGAGGTCGCCCGGCTTGGCTTCGGCAGCGCTGACGGTGCGACCCAAGGACAGGTAACCTGCCGGCCAGCCGTGGTAGTGGACGCCCACAGCAGCCAGCGAGTTGGTGGCGAGTGCGGTGCAGTCCTGTGCGACACCCAGCTGGGCGTAGGCAGCTGCGGCAATGGAAGCTCCCTTGCCGCTTGCCGAGGACGTGTTGGCAAGAGGTGCAGCTTCCACGGTCGCCGTGGCCTGAACTGTCGGAGCAGCCTTGACGGCCGGGGCTTCCACGGCAGGCGCAGCTTCCTGGACGTTGACGACCGGCTCGGGAGCCTCAACGACGGGGGCCGGGGTGGTGGTGATCGCCGGCTTCTCGTAGGAGATGGCGATGCTGGATGCTGCCGAAATCGGCGCCGACGCCAGGGACTGGACTTCCAGGGTGGACGTGGAAGCCGAATCGCGCTGAACGTTGGTCTCTGCGGCGTTGGCGGCGATGCCGCTGGTCAGAACGAGTCCGGAGGCGGCAGCGATAACAGCAGCCTGACGGCCTACTCCGCCGGCGTTGTCGCCGACAGCCTTGGCAATGACGGACAGCGAGTTGGTCTTGGTGACCTCGGCGCGGTGGCGTGCAATGGTCGCACGTGTAGTCATGATTTCTCTCTTTCGTGTTCCACGTCCCGCTGTAGCAGGCCGCGGTTTAGCGACGCGCCGGCGTCTTGGGGGTACGCCGAATCGTCTCGAATGGGGGTTTTAGCGAAGGGTGTAGAACGAGGACGTGCCCGTGGCGGACACTGCATGCAGGATCGTGCCCTGCGAGGGGTTCAGCGCGCTGATCATCATGCCGTTGCCAACGTAGATGCCAACGTGGGCACCGCCGTTCTGCATGACCAGGTCGCCGGGAGCGGGAGTCGACGTAGGCTTCATGGCTGTCCACGCATTGACGCGCGGAATGCTGATGCCCGCCTGTGCGTAGACCCACTGGGTGAAGCCGGAGCAGTCCCAGCCGCTGGGAGTGGTGCCGCCCCAGACGTACGGGCTGCCGATGCCGGTGTAGGCGATGCCCGCAAGACCTGACGTTGCGCCCGAGCGTGCGGCGTCAACCAGTTTCCCGGCCTCGGCCGCGAGGGTATCCACGGCAGCTTCGGGGCTGGCCGTGTCGTCGCTGGACTGGGGGGCGACGGTCTCAATGACGGGGGCTGCCTCGGTGGTAACGGCAGGACGCTCGAAGGAGACGGTTGCGGTGGGCGCGGCGGTCACAGCAAGCTGTGTCGCCTGGGATCCGGACTCAGCGGAGGCGGAAACACCGATGTTGGCGTCGGATGCGTTGGCCGGCATGCCGGCGCTCAGGACGAGTCCTGAAGCGGCCGCAATGACTGCTGCCTGACGACCTACTGTGCCTGCATTGGCGCTTACTGCCTTGGACACGGAGTCCAGCGGGTTCTTACGAACCGTTTGCGCACGGTGGCGCGCAAGATTGTGGCGTGAAGACACGAAGGTAGCCTCTCCCAATGCCTACGAGGTGAGCTGTCGGATTCGGATGGGAGTCACCCGGCCGCGCCGCTTCCTGGGAAGCTTTGCGACTTAACCCCAAGGCCTTCTTGCGAAGACCAAAATTGGTTCCCCCGCCCCTGCCAGACGATGTAATGCGAACGGACCTTGAGCGGTGGCAGAGTTAGGCAATCCACTCAAGGGCGTCAACTTCGGAAAAGTTGACGCGGTTTAGACGGTACAACAGTTCGGAGGCAATGTCACATTCAGGTCACGGCGTGTAACGGGAATATGAGAGTTCTCCATCGGCTTTGCTTACAGCCAGCCTTCGGGATCAACGACTTCTCCGTTGACCATCACCTCAAAGTGGAGGTGGCAGCCGGTGGATGCGCCGGTGGTCCCGCTAAGTGCCACCGCGTCGCCCCGACTGACCTTCTGGCCAACCTGAACGCTCGATGACGACAAATGGTTATACGTGGTTTCGAGGCCGTTGCCGTGGTCGATGACAACCCTGTTGCCGCCGCCGAACTCGTGCCAGTCCGCATACGTGACCGTGCCGCTGGCCGCTGCGTACACCTCTGTCCCACACTGGGCCGCGAAGTCCTGGCCACGGTGGAACTCTCCGGCGCCGCCAGTGATAGGACTCACGCGGTATCCGAAGGGCGAGGACTTCACCATGGTCGCCAAGGGCGAGCCAAGGCTGCCGACGGAGGCCGCGCGGCTAATGCTGCCGGCGGACTGGGCGCTCAGGAGTTGCTTGAGCTTGCCGTCCGGGTCGCCGGCTGTCGCCACAGAGGTGCGGCTGAAGTCAATCTTGGCTGCCGCCTCGGCGGAGACCTCTGGCTGCGGCGTGGCGGCACCTGCGCCGGCGGAGGCACTGTGGTCGGCCGTGGCCAGGACCGGGCTCGTGGCGGGGACTGTGACCGTCAGCAGGAGGCCCGAGGCGGCAAGAGCCACCCCGACTTTCTGGCCAACTCCGCTGGCAGCGGCGAAGTCAGCGACCTGACGGAAAGGACTGCGCTGCTTCCGCGCTTGACGCTGCGCATCGCGGGGTCGCTCAGCGGCGACCGCTACGGGCGTGCGGGGCTCCGCAGCGGAGCCGGTAGCGCGGCGGCGGCCCCGGGCATTCTGCATGGTCAAGAACGGTTCCTCTCTGGGTAGCCTGCGAAGTTAGCTGTCGGATTCGGGTCAGAGAGTTGATCGACCCGGTCCGCAATGACAAGCCTTTTTTGGCACAGGGGTATCCGGAGATTCCGTCTGTGGAAGGTGGCTTGCTGCTGCGGACTTCACCCCAAGGCCGTGTTGAACGGCCAGTTGTGGTTCCTCCGCCTCTGCCAGAAGGTGTTTCGAGCGACTGATCCGCTGGCAGAGTTCGGCTCCGGATCAGGTAACGCTTTGGTATCGGCGCTGCGACTTAACTATAGGTGATTAAATCGGGCAGTAATAATTCCGTTATCTTGGTTGTGCAAAAGTGGTGGGTCGTCCTGCCAGCTGATGTCGGACAAATCTATACCGGAGGTGACTCAGGCCACCCGGACAAACACGTGCGCAGCAACTTCGGGCGGCAACTCGAGGGCGCCGTCGATGCCAGGGACGCGCACGGAAATGTACTCCCCGACCCGTTCCAGCGACACGGTCGCGCCCGGGCGGATCCCGCCCTCGTCCAGCTGTTGCAGGAGTTCGGGCTCGACCTGAATCGGTTCGGCGAGCCTGCTGACGGTCACCCGCGAGTCCGGGCCGTAACTGCCCATGGCGTCCAGCAGGTTCAGGTCGCCGTCGGTAAAGGTACCCGACGGCTCGCCGCCCAGCGCAGCCAGCCCGGGAATGGGGTTGCCATAGGGCGATTCTGTGGGGTGATTCAGCATCTCATAGATCCTGCGTTCCACGCGTTCGCTCATCACATGTTCCCACCGACACGCTTCGTCATGAACGTAGGCCCAGTCCAGGCCGATGACGTCGGCAAGCAGCCGCTCGGCCAGCCGGTGCTTGCGCATCACCTCGGTGGCGCGCTTGCGCCCTACTTCCGTCAGCTCCAGGTGCCGGTCGCCGGTAACCACCACCAGCCCGTCCCGCTCCATCCGTCCGACGGTCTGGGAGACGGTGGGACCCGAATGGCGGAGGCGCTCGGCGATGCGGGCACGCAGTGCCACGATGTTCTCTTCTTCCAGCTCCAAAATGGTCCGAA
This sequence comes from Arthrobacter sp. GQ119, assembly GCF_059759125.1. Classification (NCBI taxonomy): domain Bacteria; kingdom Bacillati; phylum Actinomycetota; class Actinomycetes; order Micrococcales; family Micrococcaceae; genus Arthrobacter; species Arthrobacter sp. GQ119. Next base: position 94,252 of record NZ_JCAXEA010000014.1, read on the forward strand.
GATACATCTCCGTGGTATCGATCAGATCCGTCATTCAGCTCAGCTCCTCGAGCACAGTACTTGCGTTCTCCCACGGTACCGCGGGCCCCTCGTCTGGCGGCCCGGCATCCAGCCGCCGCGGCCCCAATCCGGCGGCGGAGCAACGCCGGCTGTCCGCCCGTTCGTCCACCAAAAGCTTAGCCTATTTTGAATTACTCCGGATAAACCGCCGCGTCTCAATGACTGGACTGTGACGGGCGCGGTTCCCGGGATTTCCGCGTCTCAGGCAGAATAAAGGGGGCCTTCGCGGGCAGCCGTACCTGACCGCCGGTCACCAACTGTCCCCGCCGATCCGCAAGTCCATGCCGAAAATTGGAGCCCCTGTGAGCGAGACCAGCATCACTATCCCAGCAAACCTCCTGCCCAAGGATGGACGGTTCGGCGCCGGACCTTCCAAGGTCAGGCCCGAGCAGGTCGAGGCGCTGTCCGCAGCCGCCACCACGCTCCTGGGCACGTCCCACCGCCAGGCGCCGGTGAAGAACCTTGTCGGATCGGTCCGTGAGGGCCTCAGTACGTTCTTCCGCGCCCCCGAGGGCTACGAAGTTATCCTCGGGGTGGGCGGCTCGACGGCGTTCTGGGACGTGGCGAGTTTTGGCCTCGTTGAGCAGAAGGCCCAGCACCTCTCCTTCGGTGAGTTCGGTTCGAAGTTTGCCGCGGCCACCAATAAGGCCCCGTTCCTTGCGGACTCGTCCATCATCAAGTCCGAGCCGGGAACCTGCCCCGAGCCCCGGGCAGAGGCAGGCGTCGACGTCTACGCCTGGCCGCAGAACGAGACCTCCACCGGTGTTGCCGCCCCGGTCAAGCGGGTGAGCGGCGCCGACGCAGGTTCCCTCGTCCTCGTGGACGCCACGTCCGCCGCCGGCGGGCTGGACGTAGACGTCGCCGAGACCGACGTTTACTACTTCGCACCGCAGAAGAACTTCGCTTCCGACGGCGGCCTGTGGCTGGGTCTCTTCTCCCCCGCCGCGCTGGAGCGTGCCGCGCGGATCAAGGCCGGCGGCCGCTGGATCCCGGACTTCCTGGACCTGCAAACGGCGATCGACAACTCGAAGCTGAACCAGACCTACAACACGCCGGCCCTGGCCACCCTGGTGACCCTCGACGCGCAGGTGCAATGGCTCAACTCCAACGGCGGCCTCGACTTCGCCGCCGGCCGCACCGCCGACTCCGCCGGCCGGATCTACAAGTGGGCCGAGGCCTCCGGGTTCGCCACGCCGTTCGTCGCCAACGCCGCGGAACGCTCCAACGTCATCGCCACGATCGACTTTGATGACTCAATCGATGCCGCGGCCATCGCCAAGGTACTGCGCGCCAACGGCATCGTCGACACGGAACCGTACCGCAAGCTGGGACGCAACCAGCTCCGCATTGCGACCTTCGTGGCGATCGACCCTGCGGACGTTTCGGCGCTGCTGGAGTGCATCGACTACGTGGTGGGCCAGCTGAAGAAGTAGCCTCCCCGCGCCGCTGCCACAGGCAGCATCAGCGTTCGACGGCGTCGTCCGGGCTCGTGTCCCGGACGGCACCGTTCGCCGTTCAGCCTTCCTCGGCGGCCGGTTCCTTCGCGGTTTCCTTTACGGCTGGCTCCGACGAAACCTCCGGCACCTCCATGGCGCCGGCACCGGAAGTGCCCGCCGCTGACGCGCGTGCCCCGGCGGCAGCGGCCCGGGGTGCGTCTTCGTCCGCATGTGCATCGTCCTGGGCATCCTCCGGCCGGACACGCTCTGCCCAGGGAACCCACTCCGGGGCGAGGATCGAGTCCGCGGAGGGCAGCAGGCCCAGCTCGTTCACAGTGATCACCTTGGACCGTGAATTGCGTGTGAGCACGGCGTACCACTGCCATCCGACGTAACCGGGCAGCCTGGATTCGAAGAGGTGGGTCACCAGGCGGTCACCCTCCGTGCGCGCGGCCAGGTGTTCGCCGATTTCCGATGCCTTCGCGATGCCTTCGATGGCGGCCCTGGCCACGTCTACGGCAGCCGCGAGGACGGCGTCGGGTTTTCCGGTACGCCAGACCGGAACACCGGCACGCTTCCTGGGAGTCTTCGGTGCCGCCTTTGATTCGACCTGTTCAGGTTCCGGATTCATGGGGACCTAGGCGTCCAGCTCGTCGGCAACCTTACGCAGGGCAGCCGCGATGGCCTTGCCCTTGTTACCCTCCGGGTATTTGCCCGCGGACAGGGTGCCGGAGAGGTTGTCCAGCACTGTGACGAGGTCCTGCACCACAGGCGCGAGGTCCCTGGCATTGGGCCGCTTGGCCTTGGCGATGGATGGGGCCTTGTCCAGTACCCGCACACCCAGGGCCTGGGCGCCCTTGCGGCCGTCGGCCACGCCGAACTCGACCCGGGTGCCGGCCTTCAGTTCAGTGACGCCCCCGGGAAGCGCCGACTTGGGCAGGAACACTTCCTGGCCGTCCTCGCCCGCGAGGAATCCGAATCCCTTGTCCTTGTCATACCACTTGACTTTGCCGGTAGGCACGTAATCAACCTTCTTCGTTCTGACTGTCTAGACATGTCCGGCCATCACCGCATCCGCACCGGTGTACGGGTTCAGGGTATGACTGCCTGGTTCATGTTGGTCTGCTACTTCAAGGTTATCCTGACTGGCTTGGGATTCCTGCTTTGAGGCGCAGCCGCGGCCGGACTGTTAGCGTTACGGCATGATACCCACGCGTTTCCGGCGTCCCCTGACGGTCGCCGCAGCGGTTCTGGCAGTGCTTTCCCTGGCGTCCGTGGGAACGGTGATGGCGATGGCATACGGGGGCCAGGCCGCTCCGGCCGCGATCACGTCCGCTGCCCTCTATGGGCTTCCGCTCGCTTTCATCCTGGTATTCGTGCTGGTGATCGACAGCATTGCAGCACGCCGCCGGGCAGGAAACGGCGGCGGGCGGTAACGTTGGACTGATGTCCCTTATTCGTGCGCTCAGCAAGGAACTGGAGGCACGCAGCGACGCGTCGTTGCGTGCCCTGTTCGCTGCGCGGCCGGATCTCATTTCGCCGGGCGTACCCGATTTCGCGGCGCTGGCGGCCCGTGCCAGCGCGCGGGTCAGCGTGCAGCGGGCCCTGGAGCGCCTCAACCGGCCCCAAATGCAGGTGCTGGAGACCCTTCACCTGTGCACGAACACCGATACCGGACACAGCGCGTCGGCAGCAGGTGTCAAGAAACTGATCGCAGGCTCTTCGCTGGCCGCCGTTGAACGTATCCTGCTGTCGCTCCAGGAGTTGGCGCTGGTCCACCGTGCCGAGCCCCCTCACATCGCCAGCCCTTCCGCCCACCGGCAGCGTTTCTACCTGCCGGTGGGGAGCCTGAAGGATGTCGTGGGAATTTATCCCGCCGGGCTGGGCCGCAGCTACACGGAACTGGTCCGGCTGCAGCCAGCCTTCGCCCAGCGCGTCGTCCAGCTGGTCGGCGAACTGCACCGCAGCGGCGCCGCGATCCAGCCCGCCACCACCCCGATGGAGGCGGCGCTGGCCCTGCAGCACTGGACTTCCTCGCCCGAGGCCCTGCGTGCCATCCTCGCCACTGCGCCGGAACGCACGACGGCGCTGCTGGCCCGGTTCAGCAACTGGGCCATGGGGGCGGTCCCGCAGGCACAGCGGAAAGCGTCGGTCATCGGCGAGGGGCACGACGTCGGACCGGTGGACTGGCTGCTGGCCCGTGGCCTTCTCGTGCCGCTGGACGCGGCGCACGTTGAACTCCCCCACAGCGTGGGGATATCCCTCCGGGGCGGCGCAGTGATTGATAACTTCTCCCTCACCCCTCCCAGGCCCACCTTGGGAACCACCACCGCTTCCCTGCGCCGCAACGCCGCCCTGGGCGCAATCGCCGAGACGCTGCGTCTCACCGGCGAGCTGCTCCACGCCGTCCGGGAGCAGCCACTGGGGACCCTGCGCAGCGGCGGGGTGGGCATCCGCGAAATGCGCAGGCTTGCCGATGCCCTGCGGGCCGACCAGCATGCGGCCGCCGTCCTCTTGGAGTTCTGCGCCCTTTCGGGTCTGGTCCGGCTGGATGTGGACAGCTCCTGCTGGGTGCAGCCGACCGAACTCGAGTGGCTGGGCCTGCCCCGCCAAGAACAGTGGCTGTGGCTTGTCAATGCCTGGCTGGCCAGCGAGCGCGCCCCGTCACTGGTGGGGCAGCCCATCAACGGCCAGCCCGGCGGGCAGCCGAACCACCGGACGGCTGCAGGCGCCGCCGTCGTCAACGCCTTGTCTGCCGAGGCTCAGCGGTCTGATGCGCCGGTGGTCCGCAAAAGAATCCTGGAGATCCTCCGGGAGCTGACGATCGAAGCCGAGGCTCCGGACGGCACCGCCCCCGTCCTCGACGCCAATGCGGTGCTGCAACGCGCCGAATGGCAGCAGCCGCGGATGGCCCGGCGATTCAGCTCACTGATCCGCGGAGTCCTGGCGGAGGCCGAGATGCTTGGCCTGATCGGATCCGGCGCCCTCAGCCAGGTGGGCGCGGCCATCGCAGCCGACGCCCCCGACGAGGCGATGGACATCCTTGGCGAACACCTGCCGGCCGCCCTGAACCACGTCCTGCTCCAGGCGGACCTTACCGCTGTTGCCCCGGGGTACCTGAGCCCGGAACTGAGCCAACAGCTGCAGCGGCTGGCGGACGCCGAAGGGCAGGGTCCGGCCACGATTTACAGGTTCTCCGTGCAGTCGATCCGGCGGGCCCTGAACGCCGGACAGGACGCCGCCTCCATCCTGGACTTCCTCCGAAGGCACTCGGCCACCGCCGTTCCGCAGCCCTTGGAGTACCTCATCGAGGACACCGCCCAGAGACACGGAAAGCTGCGCGTCGGCGCCGCGGGCTGCTTCATCCAGAGCGATGACGAAGCTGCCCTCATGGAGCTGGCAGGCGAAGCCGCGGCAGCCTCCCTGAACCTGGTCAGGATCGCCCCCACGGTCTTGATCTCGCATGCGCCGCCACGGCAGACGGCGCTGGTGCTGCGCGGGCTGGGACTGTCACCCGCCGTCGAAGAACCGGAGTCCGCCGTCGTGCGGCTGAACCGCACCGCGCCGGTTGCCGGGACGGGCGCGCGGCCTGTGTACAGTGCGCCGCGGACAGCCCCGCCGGACGCCGACATCGCCGCCCAGCTCGCAGTGCTGCGCAGCCATGCGGCTGCTGCCGGCTCCAACGGCCACCGGTCCGGCGCCGCTGTCAACGGCAGCGAGGAAGCCACGCAGCTCGGGCTGGAGACCCTGCGGAAGGCGATTCGGCTTAAACAGCGGGTCACCATGAACGTCGTGGACAGCCTCGGGAATGCGAGGCTGGAAACAGTTGTTCCGGTCTCGGTAAGCGGCGGACGCGTCCGGGTGTTCGACCCCGCCAAGGACACCGAGCGGGTGCTGTCCATCCACCGGATCATCGATATCGAAGCAGCAGGGGAAATACACCCGTGAAAGATTGCACCGCGTGAACGACGGACCGCTGATTGTCCAAAGCGACAAGACCATCCTCCTGGAAGTCGACCACGAGCAGGCCACCGAAGCCAGGCACGCCATAGCGGCCTTCGCCGAACTGGAGCGCGCACCGGAGCACATGCACAGCTACCGGCTGACTCCCCTGGGCCTTTGGAACGCGCGGGCCGCGGGCCTCGATGCCGAGAAGGTCCTGGACACCCTGCTCAAGTACTCCCGCTTCCCGGTGCCGCACTCGCTGCTGATCGACGTTGAAGAAACCATGTCCCGCTATGGGCGGCTGCGGCTGGAAAAGGATCCGCAGCACGGGCTCGTCATGCGGACCAGCGACTATCCCGTGCTCGAGGAGGTCAGCCGTGCCAAGAAGATCCAGCCGCTGCTGGGACCGCGCATTGACGCTGAGACCGTGGTGGTCCACTCGTCCCAGCGCGGCCAGCTGAAGCAGCTGCTGCTCAAGATCGGCTGGCCTGCGGAGGACCTGGCCGGCTATGTCGACGGCACACCCCATCCGATCATGCTGGACGAGTCCGGCTGGAAGTTGCGGCCTTACCAGCAGCTGGCTGCTGAGAACTTCTGGGCCGGAGGCAGCGGCGTGGTGGTGCTCCCGTGCGGCGCGGGTAAAACCCTGGTGGGGGCCGCAGCCATGGCCACCAGTTCAACCACCACGCTCATCCTCGTCACCAACACCGTTGCGGCACGCCAGTGGAAAGACGAGCTGCTCAAGCGGACCTCGCTCACGGAAGCCGAAATTGGCGAATACTCCGGCGCCGTCAAGGAGGTCAGGCCTGTCACCATCGCCACATACCAGGTGCTCACCACAAAGCGCGGCGGACTGTATCCTCACCTCGAACTGGTTGACGGTCACGACTGGGGCCTGATCATCTACGACGAGGTCCACCTCCTGCCTGCGCCCATCTTCCGGATGACGGCAGACCTGCAGGCCCGGCGCCGCCTGGGCCTCACGGCCACCCTGGTCCGCGAAGACGGCCGCGAGGGCGAAGTGTTCAGCCTCATCGGCCCCAAGCGCTACGACGCGCCGTGGAAGGACATCGAGGCACAGGGCTACATCGCGCCCGCGGACTGTGTGGAGGTGCGGGTGGATTTGCCCCGCGACGAACGCGTTGCCTACGCCATGGCCGAGGACGCCGACAAGTACCGGCTGTGCGCCACGTCGGAAACCAAGACCCTGGTGGCGGAGCAGCTGGTGGAAAAGCACCACGGCGAACAGGTGCTGGTGATCGGCCAGTACATCGACCAGCTCGATGAGCTTGGCGGGCGACTGAACGCCCCCGTGATCAAGGGCGACACGTCGGTGAAGGAGCGCCAGCGGCTCTTTGATGCTTTCCGGGCCGGCGAGGTCCAGACCCTCGTCGTCTCCAAGGTGGCGAATTTCTCCATCGACCTCCCGGAAGCATCCGTGGCCATCCAGGTCTCCGGGTCCTTCGGTTCCCGGCAGGAAGAGGCCCAGCGGCTCGGCCGGCTGCTGCGCCCCAAGCAGGACGGCAGGGCTGCACGATTCTATTCGCTCGTGGCCCGGGACACCCTCGACCAGGACTTCGCCGCCAAACGCCAGCGGTTCCTGGCCGAACAGGGCTATGCCTACAGGATCATGGACGCCAAGGACGCCGGCGCCGTGGGATAGGGCCCACTGAACACACAACATACATCCAGACAACTCCCAGACTCTGGGAGCATCATGGGAACTATGAAAAAGAACGGTGCCGAAGCAAAGCTTCTCGTGGTCGATGACGAACCCAACATTCGCGAGCTGTTGTCCACGTCGCTGCGCTTCGCCGGATTTGAGGTCATCTCCGCAGCCAACGGGCGTGACGCCCTGGCCGCCGCCGAAGCCGATGCGCCCGACCTGGCCGTACTGGACGTCATGCTTCCGGACATGGACGGCTTCACCGTCACGCGCCGGCTGCGCGCCGCCGGCAAGCACTTCCCTGTCCTGTTCCTGACGGCCAAAGACGACACCGAGGACAAGGTCACCGGACTCACGGTGGGCGGCGATGACTACGTCACCAAGCCATTCAGCCTCGACGAGGTGGTAGCGAGGATCCGCGCGGTGCTTCGCCGCACCCAGCCCATGCTGGACGATGACGAGGCGGTCATCCGGGTGGACGACCTCGAGCTCGACGACGACGCCCACGAGGTGCGGCGCGGTGGCACCGTGATCGAGCTGTCTCCCACCGAGTTCAAGCTCCTGCGGTACCTCATGCTCAATCCGAACCGTGTCCTGTCCAAGGCGCAGATCCTGGACCACGTCTGGGAATACGACTTCAACGGCGACGCTTCGATCGTTGAATCCTACATTTCCTACCTCCGCCGCAAGGTGGACATCGATCCTGAGGCCCCGGCCCTTATCCAGACGAAGCGCGGCGTGGGCTACGTGCTCCGGACGGCAGAAAAGCGCTGACCTTGCTCGAACGTTGGAAGTCCGCCACACTCCGGTCACAGCTGGTGGCCATCATGATGGCGCTTATGCTGGTGGCCCTCGCGGTGACGGGGGCGGGTACGCTGACGCTGCTGCGCAGCTATCTCGAAGGCCAGGTGGACGACAAACTCCGGGCCGCGGTCCAGTCCGCCGAGCGGCAGCGGTCCTTCAACCAGTTGATTGTGCCGAACCCTGTGGTGCCGACGGACTACACGGTCACCATCTATTACCCGGACTCTGCGCCAACTAATCTGGACGGCAAGTCCGACCGCCCGGACATCGACTCAATCTCCGTGGATGATGCCCGTCAACGCGGGTTGAAGCCCTTCCAGGTCCGGGGCAGCGACGGCAAGAACTGGCGCGTGGTCGCGGTCAGCGTGGTCGACAGCGACCAGCAGCGGGCCGTCGTCGTTGTCGGGCTGCCGCTCTCTCCGGTGGACGAAGTACTTCGCCACGCCACGCTCGTGGTCGTGGGCGTGGGTCTGCTCACCATGATCCTGGCCTCCTTTATCGCGTCCTGGACCGTGACGAGGTCCTTCAGGCCCCTGGCCAGGGTCGAAAAGACTGCCGCAGCCATTGCGGCCGGGGATCTGTCGCGCCGTGTGGCGGTGGAAAACCCGTCCACCGAAGTCGGCCGCCTGGGGCGCTCGCTCAATGCCATGCTCGCCCACATCGAGGCGGCCTTCGCTGCCCGGATGGCTTCGGAGGGCCGGATGCGGCGCTTCGCGGCGGACGCCTCCCATGAACTGCGGACTCCACTGGTGACCATCAGGGGCTACTCGGAACTCTATCGCCATGGTGCCCTGCAGTCCGAGGAGGACATTGCCAGTGCCATGGGCCGAATCGAGAGCGAGGCCAAGCGCATGGGCTCCATGGTGGAGGACCTGCTCCTGCTTGCCCGGCTGGACGAGCAGCGGCCGCTGCAGCGGAAACCCGTTGACCTGCAGCTGCTCGCCCACGACGCCGTCGTGGATACCCAGGCCAGCGACCGGGGGCGCACCATCACGCTGATGGGACTCGACGGCGGACACGCCGCGCCTGCCCCCGTTCTCGGCGATGAGGCAAAGCTCCGCCAGGTCGTGGGAAACCTCGTGGGCAACGCCCTCCGATACACGCCGGAGGGGACCCCGATCGAACTCGCCGTCGGCGTAAGGACCGGTGCGGAGGGCGAGCCGAGGGCTGTGCTCGAAGTCCGCGATCATGGACCCGGAATTCCGGACAGCGAAGCGCCGAAGATCTTCGAGCGCTTCTACCGGTCGGACACCTCCCGCACGCGCGATACCGGCGGCAGCGGTTTGGGCCTGGCAATCGTGGCCGCCATCGTCGGCTCGCACGGCGGCTCCGTCCGGGTCGACGCCACCGAGGGCGGCGGTGCCACGCTAGTGGTCAGCCTTCCCCTCCGGGACGACTCACAGGAGGCTTCCCGCGGGGACGGCGTAAGCGGGGACGGGGCGAGCGAGGATCTCGGGACCAGGGACGACGGACCGGAGCGGGGAGGCCCCGGCGGCGGCCAGGTTATCCACATATAGGGATTTCCTGTGGTGGCCGCTGCGGCCGGGTCCATAGGCTCGACCCAGCGGGTCGGAAAACCGGCCCTCCGCCGGTCACTCCAGTGCCGGTCCACCGCGCGTCGAGAGGCACAGCCATGAGCATCATTTCCGTTGATACCGAACTCCTCCAGGTGAAGTCAGCCAACGTCAGGGCCACCGTTGACCGCATCAGCGCCGACGTGCAGGCGATGAAGCACGGCCTGGACGAACTCCAGGCCACGTGGCGGGGTTCTGCGGCCACGAACTTCCAGGCACTCATCACGGAATGGACGCTGACGCAGGGGAAGGTGGAAGCCTCCCTGGCCTCCATCAACCTCGCGCTGCAGTCGGCGGCCACCACGTACGCGCAGGCGGAACAGGGCAACGCCCAGCGGTTCAGCTGAGGGCCGGTCAGGCCTCCGGGGTGCCCTGGTGGAAGCGGAGGCGCCACTGTCCGCCGTGCAGGACCCAGACGGAGCTCCGCAGGGCCGCACCGTCCCGTGAGAGGCTGCGGTACGTCAGCAGGATGGTGTCCGCGCCGATCCGGTCGGCAGAGATCAGCTCCAGCTCCATCGGACCGCCGGGGCTTTCCTCCAGGGACATCATCATGGCGTCCCGCGTCCAGATCCTTCCGGAGCTGCCGATCTCCATGAACTCCGGGTGCAGGAGCACTCCCGTCCGGCCGATATCGCTGCGTACATCCGGACGGAGGAGCTCACGTTCCAGCGCCTCGACGGTTTCTTCCGGGCTCGGGCCCCTTCCCGGTGGCACCGCGAATGCATCTGCATCGAGCTCGCTGAAAAGGTCGGGCTCCGGCTCGCTGAAAAGGTCGGGCTCCGGTTCGCTGAAAAGGCCGGGTTCTTCGGTTTCGTAGGTGCCCATGCCGCCCTGCCTCCGAAGGTCGGCGACGGCGGAACCCGGGCGGGATGCCACAGCTACGGAGCCTGCCCCGGCAGCCGGTGCGCCGGAACTCTGTGCGCTGGCATCCTGTGCGCTGGCATCCGATGCGCCCAGCGCGGCCGGTCCGCGGAAACCTGGTCCGGACCGTGCCGCGATTCCCTGCTGGTACGCCAGGGCAACGGCCCGGGCCCGCTCGTCCGCTGCCTCGTTGAGGTCGTGGCCGGCGTGGCCCCTGACCCATTCGAATCGGTACTTGCGCCCCACCAGTTCCCTGTCGATGTCCTTGAGGAGGTCCACGTTCAGCACCGGTTTGCCGTCGGCCTTGCGCCAGCCCTTGCGCTTCCAGCCCGGCATCCATTTGGTGATGCAGTTGATGACGTACTGGCTGTCGCAGAGGATGTGCAGGTCCTCCTGTGGGACGTGTGCCGTGGCGCGGAACAGGTCCAGCACAGCCATGAGCTCACCCTGGTTGTTCGTTCCGTGCGGCCACCCTCCGGCGCGCCAGCAATCGTTGTTCACATACCAGGCCCATCCGGCGGGACCGGGATTTCCTAAGGCCGAACCGTCGGCCGCTGCTGTAATCGTCACGAATCCATCCTGCCAGACCCTGCCGACACTGAAACTCAGTGCCATAAAACCCGCGGAGCGACGGACCTGTGGAGCGGCCACGCCGGGCCGTAAGACACGCCAAGCCGTCGAACATTCCGGGCCGTTAAAACCAGCAGCGACCCCACCCGAAGGTGGGGCCGCTGCTGCTCTTACGCGTTTGAGCGACTAGAAGGCCTGGGGGTTAGAAACCGCCCATGCCGCCCATCTCGTCGCCGCCGCCCATGGCCGGAGCGTTCTTCTCCGGCTTGTCGGCGACTACTGCCTCGGTGGTGAGGAACAGTCCGGCAATGGAAGCCGCGTTCTGCAGGGCAGAGCGGGTTACCTTGACCGGGTCGTTGATGCCGGCAGCCAGCAGGTCGACGTACTCGCCGGTTGCAGCGTTCAGGCCATGGCCTGCGGGCAGGCCGCGGACCTTGTCGACCACAACGCCGGGCTCGAGGCCTGCGTTGAAGGCGATCTGCTTCAGCGGAGCATCGATGGCAACACGGACGATGTTCGCACCGGTTGCTTCATCGCCGGACAGGTTCAGGTTGGCGAATGCCTTGAGACCCGCCTGGATGAGGGCAACGCCACCACCGGCGACGATGCCTTCCTCAACGGCAGCCTTCGCGTTGCGGACTGCGTCCTCGATGCGGTGCTTGCGTTCCTTGAGCTCAACTTCGGTAGCGGCTCCGGCCTTGATGACTGCCACGCCGCCGGCCAGCTTGGCCAGGCGCTCCTGCAGCTTCTCGCGGTCGTAGTCGGAGTCGGAGTTTTCGATCTCGGCGCGGATCTGGGAAACGCGGCCGGCGATCTGGTCGGCGTCGCCTGCACCTTCGACGATGGTGGTCTCGTCCTTGGTGACAACCACCTTGCGGGCGCGGCCCAGGAGTTCGAGGCCAGCGGTCTCGAGCTTCAGGCCAACTTCCTCGGCGATGACCTGGCCACCGGTGAGGATGGCGATGTCGGCGAGCTGAGCCTTGCGGCGGTCACCGAAGCCCGGAGCCTTGACGGCGACGGACTTGAAGGTGCCGCGGATCTTGTTGACGATCAGGGTGGCCAGGGCCTCGCCCTCGATGTCTTCGGCAATGATCAGCAGCGGCTTGCTGGACTGCATGACCTTTTCGAGGACAGCAACCAGTTCCTTGACGTTGGAGATCTTGGAGTTGACGATCAGGATGTACGGGTCCTCGAGGACCGTTTCCTGGCGCTCCGTGTCCGTGACGAAGTATGCGGAGATGTAGCCCTTGTCGAAGCGCATGCCTTCGGTCAGCTCAAGCTCCAGGCCGAAGGTGTTGGACTCCTCGACGGTGATGACACCTTCCTTGCCGACCTTGTCCAGGGCTTCGGCAATGAGGGCGCCGATTTCGTCGTCACCGGCGGAGATGGACGCCGTGGCGGCGATCTCTTCCTTGGTTTCGATTTCCTTGGCGTTGTCCAGCAGTTCGCGGGTTACCGCTTCAACTGCCTTCTCGATGCCGCGCTTGAGGGACAGCGGGTCAGCGCCGGCCGCAACGTTGCGCAGGCCTTCCTTGACGAGGGCCTGTGCCAGCACGGTAGCCGTGGTGGTGCCGTCGCCGGCGACGTCATCCGTCTTCTTGGCAACTTCCTTGACCAGCTCGGCGCCGATCTTCTCGTAAGGGTCGTCCAGCTCGATCTCCTTGGCGATGGAAACACCATCGTTGGTGATCGTGGGGGCGCCCCACTTCTTTTCGAGGACGACGTTGCGTCCACGCGGGCCGAGGGTGACCTTGACGGCGTCGGCGAGGATGTTCAGGCCCCGCTCAAGACCGCGGCGTGCCTCTTCATCAAATGCAATGATCTTGGCCATAACGGCAGTAGTCCTTTCGGGACAGTCGTTAAGAATGAACCTTGCTGCGGTGCCCGCGACGGACGATCGTTCCTGCAGGCCTCTGTACGCCGGCAGTCCGGATCTCACCCCAACCAGGTATTTCTTCGCTCCCTTACACGTCCGCCAACCTCGCTGCCGGCCTGGGCCGGGCGAGGCATTAGCAGTCGATGCTCAGGAGTGCTAATCAATAATTAGCACTCCCCCGGGGAGAGTGCAAGCAGTGGCCGTGAAAACCGGAACGAATCCGGGGCCGCTTCGCTCCCGGCGATCAGCCCGCTGCCCGGCTGGCTGTTTCGCTGCCGGTGAGTTTCGCCCTGTTGTCCGCGCCGAAGGTGAACACCATGTATTTGGCCACCGTCACGTCGCCGTTCGCGTCGAACCGGACGGGGCCCGACTCGCCGTCATAATCCACAGCCGTTCCGGCCCGGACGGCGGCAAGGCACTCCTTGTACGTCCGGCAAACAGCGGGCTTGCCTGCAGGCCCGGAGCCGGCACCGGCGGACCCGCCTGAGACGGCGATCAGCTTCGCGGCAACGGACGCGCCGGCGTCGTCATCGGCCGCGGCAGCCGCCAATGCTGCGAGGTTGACCGCATCGTAAGTCTCCGCGGCGAACGTCATGTCCTTAAGGTTCTTGTCCACGGCCACGAGTTCACCCTGCAGATGGGCCGAGGGGAACACCCCGGGGACGATTCCGCGGGCGCCGTCCAGCGCCCGGGAACCGAGGTCCGAGCCGTACTGCCTGAAGGCTCCGTCTGCCAGGATCAGCTGCTTCCCCGACAGTCCCGCGTTGTGGAGTTCTGCGATGGCACCCTGTGCGCCGCCGCGGGCAACGAGGACGACGGCGTCCGGTGAGGCGCCGGCGGCAGTGGCCACCGCTTTCTGCGCCTCCCCCGCTTTGAAGGCCGCCACAGTCACGGGCTCCAGTCCGGCACCCTTCGCGGAGACGGAGACGGCCGCCGACACTTCCGTGCCATAGGCGCCCTCCTCGTGGACGACGGCCAGGCTCTTGGCGCCGCCGTCCTTGGCCAGCTTCACCAGCACGGCAGCCTGGGCGGCGTCGGCCGCCGCCGTGCGGAAGTAGTATCCGCCGCTCCTGTACTCGCTCAGCTCCCCTGCCGTGTTGGCCGGCGAGATGAGCGCGACTTTGGCCTTGGACAGTACATCGATGACGGCGGGAGCGTGGCTGGAATCCGTGGGTCCGATCACCACGTCGGCTTTGGCATCCACGAGTTCCCGCGCCTGAGCCCCGGCGTCACCGCCGGGCTTTTCCGGCAACAGCTCCACGGGCCTGCCTTTGTGGCCGCCGGCCGCGTTGATCTCCTGCACGGCCAATTTGGCGGCTGCCAGCTGGGCACTGTTCAGGAACGCCTGCGTTCCGGTGTTGTCCAGGATCAGGCCGATCCGGAAGGTGCCGTCGCCGCTGGCCTCCACGGACGCAGTCCGGGCGTTTTCGCCTGAGCCGGAGCATGCGCCCAGCGCCAGGACGGCGGCAGCACCCCAGGCAGCGGCCACCCAAACAGCAGTGCGGGCGGCTCTCATGGTTCCGGTCCGCCGTCGGGCGGTCACCCTGGCAGGTCTCCGGGCGGCGCGGGCAGCCACTAGGCGGGCCGGACGTTTTCGGCCTGCGGGCCCTTTTCGCCTTCGCCGACCTCGAGCTCCACGCGCTGGCCCTCGTCGAGGGCGCGGTAGCCGTCCACCTGGATGGCGGACCAGTGCACGAAGACGTCGTCGCCCGTGCCGTCGACGGTGATGAAGCCGTAGCCTTTTTCAGCGTTGAACCATTTCACGGTTCCCAATGCCATGATCTCCACACTTTCAGATTGCTTCCGTAAGGCCCACCTCAGTGTGTGCCGTGAATTACGCGCCGAAGACTCGAAATCACTCTATCCACTGCGCCCCGGCGGGAGGCAGGCTGACAGCGGGACCCGGACTCAATAGTTATTCAGGCGTAACCCCGAAGGTCACTGGAATCCGGGGCCCAGCACCACGGCAACGGACGTCTCAAATCCTGGGCTCTCCACGAGCGTGGCGATGTTCAGCAGCTCCCCGAGGGCCTCGGCGCTGGCCCTGCGCTCGGCACCAGAGTAAAAGATGACGGACTCCTGCTGGGGCGCGCCCTGCCAGTTCGCAACCTGGCCCAGAGTCCAGCCGTCGGCCTCGAGGGTGGCGCCGACGCGGCCGGCCAGCCCGGATGTCTGCGTGCCGTTGTAGACCGAAACAGGAAGGGACTTGTCCGCGGCGGAGGTGAGCGCTTCGACGGAGGCCGGAGGGGATGCCGGGTCTGATGGTGAGGCCGCAGCCGACGACGCGTCGGCGCTCGGGGTTCCGGACGGCGCCGCTGCCTCGGACGGCGTGGGCGAGGGATCCGCCGACGGCGAGACCGCAGCGTCCGGGGCTGCTGAAGGCCCGGCAGCGGCGTCGAAGCCGAGCTGCGGAAGGAAGACAAACGCGGCCACACCAACGGCGAGAGCGCCGCTTCCCACGCTCAGGACGGGCCACAGACGGGGCCGCCTGGGTGCCGGTACGGAGCGGTGTACGCCCTGCCGGGAAGTGACCTCTGGGACCCTGTCGAATTCGTCTCGGGCATAGTTGGTCATGGTAAAAGTGACGTCCTTGTTGGTCTTCTGCCGGCAGTTCGGCACTGGCGGTTACGCGTCAGACCCCAAGCGGCGCGCGGTGCGGGCCCTCTGACGTGACGTACGTAGTCTACGCAATCTCTTCACCAACATGGGATCGTGGGCCAGCGCATGCTCGGTATCAATGAGCGCATTCAGGATCTGGTAGTAGTGCGTGGCCGACAGGTCGAACAGCTCCCGGATGGCCTGTTCCTTCGCGCCGGCATACTTCCACCACTGCCGCTCCAGCGCCAGGATCTGCTGCTCACGCTCGCTCAGCGGCGAGTTCCTCAGCTGGAAGTCATCCAGCAGGGATCCGCGCCGCGGCCCGGCGTCCGCCTCTGCGGCCTCCGCAGCAGACTGCTCCGCGAGATGGTCCTGCAACGGCTCAGCCACTGCGCACTCCTTCGCTGATTCCGGTAAAAACTCCAGCCTCCATGGTACGGAGGAATAACAGCGTTGTCATTTACGACGCGTTACGCCATGCCGCTGCCGCTGGGAGAATGATCGGTGTGACTGAACAACCTGAACCCTTGTTCGACCTGCTGCCGCCCGGGGCCGCGGGCCCTGGCTTCGTCCAGATGGCAGGGATGCCGCTGGAGGAGCTGGTGGCCGCTGACTGGGCCGGAGCGCTGGCCGGGGTGGAGGGCGAGCTGAGGTCGGCCCTTTCCTTCCTGGCAGCGGAAGTAGCGGCGGGTCACCAGGTGCTGCCCTCGCCGTCGAACGTTTTGAGGGCGTTCCGGCAGCCCCTGGCGGAGGTGCGGGTGCTGATCGTCGGCCAGGATCCGTACCCGACTCCGGGCCACGCGGTGGGTCTGGCCTTTTCGGTTGATGGCAGGACGCGGCCCATCCCCCGCAGCCTTGCGAACATCTACAAGGAACTGGAATCGGATCTGGGGTGTCCGGCCAGGGTCCACGGCGACCTCGGTGCCTGGGCGGACCAGGGCGTGCTCCTGCTCAACAGGGTCCTGAGCGTCCGCGAGGGTGCCGCCGGCTCGCACCGCGGCAAAGGCTGGGAAACCATCACGACGGCGGCGGTTTCCGCCGTCGCTGCCCGCCGGGCGCCCGATGGGCGCCGGCTCCCGCTCGTGGCGGTCCTGTGGGGAAAGGACGCCGAGGGGATGCGCCCGCTGCTGGGCGAGACTCCGGTGGTGGCCAGCGTCCATCCCAGCCCGCTGTCCGCCTCCCGGGGTTTCTTTGGGTCGCGTCCGTTCAGCCGCGCCAACGCCCTGCTGGAAGAGCAAGGCGCCGGCGCGGTGGACTGGGAACTTCCGGCAATGGCACCGGCAGCGGGGGCTACTGGCAGGCCAACGGCTGGCCGCTAAGCGTCTGGCCCGCGATGCGCATGTGACGCGTCGCGGCGTATCCGCTCTTCACGGCCCATTGGTTGGCCGCGGAACCCCGGAAGGTGTACTGCACATTGGTCCCCGTGCAGTTGATCGGCAGAATCTGCCCGTTGGGTATCCATTCGCCGCTGTCCGCGAGGCAATTCACCTGGTTGTCCGCCCCGCCACCCTGGTAGCTTGTCCAGGCACAGAGGCCGCCGAACTCGCCGTTGACCGTGAAACTGATGTTTTGATAGGTCCGTCCGCCCGCCCTCAGGACATCACTGCGGTTGCCGTCGGTGTCGACGGTGGTGATGTAAACCTCCACGTTCTGGTCGGGCTGGTCGCCCGCGAAAATTTCGCCGCCGCCCGCGGGTAGCACGCCTGAGGGACCGGTTCTGCCGTCGTCGGGGTACCGGCTGTTCCACTCGAACCTCGCTATCGGCCGGCCGTTGGCTGCCGGAGGCGCCACAGTGGTCCGCACCTGCGTGTTTCCGTAGTGGAACCCGTCGGTGATTGCCTGGAACGGCTTCCCGAAGGGAGCCACCGGATTGGCGTCCGTGAACGGACCCGGGTAGGACTGGCCGTCCACGACGTTGGTTGCGCGCACGCCGACGGTGTACGTGCCGTTGTTCGCCAGCCCGGGTATGACCCTGCTGGCAGGCATGGCGGCGACGGGGCCCCCGTTCACCCGGTACTCATAAACGGTTTCCCCGGCAGCGGCGCCGCCGGTGGCGGCGGGCGCGGTGAATGACAGCTGGGCACTGTTGTCACGCGGTTCCGCGTGCAGCCCGTTGACGGGCCCCGGAGCCCCCACCGCGCGCCGCGGATCCGACGCCGCACTGGCGCCCGAATATCCGGCCTTGTTCCGTGCGGCCACTGTAAACGTGTAGCCGGCGTCGGAATTGCCCACGGTGAAGACGGCACTGGTCCGTCCGCCGCCAACCACCTGCGACGTGTTCGGCGAGCCGGGATGGGACGCAACCACCGTGTACTCGGACACGGCGTCACCGTTGCCTTCCGGAGCGGCCCAGTTGACCTGGATGACCGAATTGCTGGCGCCTGACGTCGCGAGCGTGCTGCTCGGCTTCCCGGGAACGGCGGGCACGCCCGCCGGGATCTCGGCGGCCGAGAAAGGGCTCCAATCCGACGGCGTGGGGGCCTTGTTCTTCGCCCTGACCTGGATGCGGTACGACGTGCCGTTCGCCAGGCCGGTCCATGTGTAGCTCAGGCCCGGACCGGCCGACCTCACGGCCGCACCGGCCGGCGGGGCCGGCGAGATCTGCAGCTCGTAGCCGCTGACCGCCGACCCTGTGGTCCTGGCGGCCGGCCAGCTGACGTTGAGCTGTTTGTCCCCGAACCGCAGCGACGGCGCCTGTGGCGCCTCGGGCCGCTGATCCGGTCGCGCCGGCGCGGAGGGAGCAGAGGCTTCGGATTCGCCGATGCCGTTCACTGCGACCACGCTGAAGGTGTATTCGACGTCGTTCGTCAGGGACCCGATGGTGCACGTGTTGGCAGGACACAGCTTCGAAACGCCGCCGGTACCGGTGACCCTGTAGCCCGTGATGGCGGATCCGTTGGCAGCGGGCGGCGTCCACGTCAGCACCACGGTGCTGTCCCGCACCTCGGTGGCCACGGGAGTTCCCGGTTTGTCCGGCTTCGCCTTGACCGTCAGCCGGAGGCGGCCCTCAACCTGGCGGCGCGGGTCCGCCGTTTTGTCCTGAACCCGGTATCTCACCACCATGGTTCCCACAAACGAATCCGCGGGACGGACGTCCACCGCGTCCCCTGACACGGTGGCGCTGCCGGTGCCCGTCTCCACGACGGCGCTGACAAGTTTCAGAGGGGCATCAGGGAACGGGTTGACGTCGTTGGCCAGCACCCGGACCTGCCGCGCTTCGCCGGCCCTGGCCTCGGCCACCTCGTCGTCGTTGGCCACCGGCAGCGGACGAAGCGACGGCGTCAGCTCAACCTGGACTGCCGCCTGGGCAGAAAGCCCGCGCGGATCCGTCACTGTCAGCGGCACCGCGCCTCCCGGCTCCGGCGCATCGGCGTCGGCTTTGATGCGCAGCGACATTCCCTGCACGCTGGCACTGATTCCCTTGGGAAGCTGTCCACCCACGGCGACCTTAAGCTTGCCGCTGTCCGCGGGATCCGGATCCGACACCAGTGGCTCCAGCTCCACCACAGTCTCTTCGCCCTTGACGACGGCGGCACGGGTGGAGGACATGGCGGGCGGGTGGTTCCGGTTCGGATCGGGCAGCACGTTGATGCTGACCGTCAGCACCGAGGTCAGCGTGTCGGGCGCCTCCACGGGGCCATCGGCCACCTCGAACGTCAGTGACGCCGGTCCGGCATAGTCGTCGGCGGATGTGAAAACCAGGGACGTCGCGTCCTTGACCAGCGGCTTTCCGTTGGCGGCAACCGCGGAAACTCGGGAGTCCACGGTGATCCGGGGGGTGCGGCCCTGCCGCACCACGACGGCGTCGTCCAGGTCGACTGCCAGTTCCGTGCCGCTCACTACCTCCAGGGGCGCAGGGCTCTTCAGTGCTGGACGCTGTTCGGACGTGCCGGGCACGTGAATGAACGCAGTGGAGGCGAGCCCGTCCAGGTCCGTGACGGTGTAGGGGATGATCCGCGGTTGGGGCAGCAGCGTGATGTTGACACGGCCGTCACCGCGCACGGCGGCGTCGGCGGTTCCGGTGGCCAGGGCGACCCTGAGGTCAGAGGTCACACCGTCCGGATCCACGTCGTTCTTAAGGACGGGAACATCAACCGCGGACTTCCCCAGCGTCTCGGCGAAGGACACCCGGTCGTCCCGGGAAACCGGCGCCTTCCTCGGCGCCGCGGGAGTGACGTCGACCTTGACGGTGCCCGTGGCCTGGCCGCCCCGTCCGTCGGAAATTCTGTAGCGGATCACGACGGCGCCCGTGGCGGCGGGAGCCGTGAACCGCACCTTTCCGTCTTCGACGGACGCCTCGAGAGCCGGGTCGGCGTCAACTCCGCCCCGGATGAGGGCCAGCGCGTCGCCGTCGGGATCGGCATCGTTGTCCAGCACGTCGACGGCGACATTCCTGTTGGGCTGGACGGCCACCGCGTCATCGGCTGCCACCGGCTGATGGTTGGCCCCGCCGGCGGCACCGATGCCCACCGCAACGGTGGCTGTGCTGCGGACCCCGAAAGTGTCCGCCACGACATAGCTGAACGCGTCCTGGCCTGATGCCTTCGCAGAAGCCGTGTAGTCCAAATACGTAGCCCCGACGGTGACGGTTCCGGAAGCGGGCGCCTTGTCCAGTCCCACGAGGGACACGGAGTCGCCGTCCGGGTCTATCCCTTCCAGCGGAACCTGAATCCGGGTGGTCCGGCCAGCGATCGTGCGGGCGGTCAGGTTTTTCGGTTCCGGCCGGGAATTCTGGTCTGCGCCGCCGCCTTTGATCCGGATGGTGACCTGGGCGGAGGCCTCCTGTCCGTCCGGGCCCTGCACCACGTAGATGGCGTGCACCGTTTTCGCGGTGGGCCCGGCCTTGAACCGCAGGACGTCACCGGAAATGCCCAGCATCCCGTCCGCTGCGTCAACCGTTTGCGCCAGCTGCGGCTTCAGCGTCAGCGCCGCCCCGTCCGGGTGGCTGTCGTTGGCCAGCACATTGACCGTCGCAACGTCATTGGCGCGCACGGTGATCTCATCCGGGACGGCACGGGGCGGCCGCAACCTGGCCGGGGCAGGCACGGGCTGCACCGTCACCTCGCCCACGGCGCTCTGCTGCCCGTTGGAGACCGTGTACGTAACCACGGCAGGGGCCGTCAAACCTCGCGCATCGGTGATCTTCAGGACGCTGTGGTCCAGGACGGCAACGGACACGGGCGACCCTGATGGAACGTTTACCGATTGGATCACCAGCACGCCGCCGGCCGGATCGACGTCGTTTGCCAATGCATCCACGAGGGTCTGGCCGCCGTGCGGAAGCCGTGCGACATCCCTGACTGCTACCGGGGCGCCGGACCCGCCGTTGGTCACATCGATCCTGACGAGTCCAAGCTGGCTCGCCGGCCCGTTGGTCACCTGATAGGTAACGTAATAGGTGCCCGCGGAAGCTGCGTTGAATACGAAGGTCCCGGCGTCGTAGCGGGGCGACACCTTCGCAGCGGCCGGCCCTTCAATCCGCGCCAGCCTCAGAGTGGCGCCGGCGGGGTCGAAGTCGTTCTCGAGGGGCGATACCACGGCGTCCTGGCCGGCGACGGCGCTTATGTGGTCCGGGTTTGCCACCGGCGGCAGGGTTCCGCGCGCCCGGACCTCCACGATGACTTTGCCCTCGCTTTCGGCCCGGCCATCGGATACCCGCAGGGTGACCTGCTTGCGGCCGAGGGTGGTTCCCACGTCCTGGAACTGCATCAGTCCGTCCGGCCGCACCTGGACCTGGTCGGCGGCGTTGTCCGCTGTTGCCGCCTTCAGAAAGAGATCATCGCCGTCCGGGTCATTCCAGTCCGTCAGCACATCCTGGCTGATGGACTTTCCCTGTTCGAGCAGGATGACGGTGCTGCGCTTTTGCCTTGGCGGGCCGTTCTCGGACTCCTTCCGCACAGCCAGGGTGACCCTGGCCTGGGCGCTCTTACCCCGTCCGTCGTCCACCTGGTAGGCGAATTCTGACGTCCCGGTGGTCCCTTCCGGGACGGCAATCTGCAGGGCGGAACCGTTGTAGATGGGCTGTGCCGTGGCGTTGCCCGGCCCGGAGCCCAGGACCTTCACGGTCAGCAGGTCGCCGTCCGGGTCGGAATCGTTGTCCAGCGGGGTCAGCAGCGTGGTTTTGCCCGGCCGGACGCCGAAGACGTCGTCCTGGGCGTTGGGCGCCCGGTTGGGTTTGGTGCGGTCCGGAAGCTGGTTCAGCGGGTTCTGGTCGGCGGCGTCTTCCTTCTCCTCCTCGGAGCGGTTCGGCGGAGCCTGCAGGTCCTGCCAGTTGTTGACGAGCTGCATGGTCTGCTGGACGAGCCAGACGTTGCCGCCGCTGGTGTCATTGAGCACCACCACGCTGCGGTTGACCCTGAAGACAAGGTCCGATTCATGGGTGGCCCCGGGCACGTCGGCCAGCTTGTCTCCGCCGTCGTCGGTGCAGCTGCGCAGGTAGACGTTGCTCTTGTTCCAGGCGGCGTGCACGCAGCCATCGAGCTGCACGGGGCGCACGGGCTTTCCATTCTTGCCCGCCGGCTTTGCCGACGCCTCTCCACCGTCCAGCGGCTGCTCGATCAGGCTGCTCTGCGTTGCCACCGCCACGAAACTGCTGGCAGGCCCGGCCTGCTGCAGGCGCGCCCCCTTGCCGTCCGGGATGTCGACAGTCCTGCCGCCCGGCAGGTAGAGCCTGCCGGAGTCACTGTCGAGGAGCACAGCCTCGGTCCCCACCGTGGTGAGCTGAAGATTCCTGGCAGCGGAAAAATCGGCGTACGAAGCGGTTGCCCTGTCTCCGGCTGTCCCGGCGGGTTCCACGGTGATCCGGCTGACCTCCCGGGCCGAGGGGTCGGCGATATAGGCAGCGCCGTCCGCTCCGATGACGGCCTGCAGTTCAGGCGCCCCGGAAATCACCGGCTCTGAGGTTTTCCTGTCGAAGCTCCCCACACTCTCGGTCGAGGCGAGCCAGGCTTCGCCGGTCCCCGGGTCCGTGAAAACAAAGGCTCCCTTCCCTGCCGACGCCGTGACGCCGTCGGGAAGCCTGACCGGTTCCCCCAGGCGCATGGCCGCCGGGTCCACGGGGGTCAGCGCGCTGCCTTCGTCCACGAAAACCTCGCCGGCGTGCTGGAGGATGTCAAAACCTGCCCCCGGCGGCGTTACGCCACCGTCCAGGGTCTTTGACGGATAGTTGAGCCGGGCGGTCATTCCCACGCTCTTGTTCGTCACCCAGACGCCGCCGTCGTTGAGGTCCACGTCGGCAGTCTTGACGCCTGGGTACAGGATTGCTGCTGCCGCCACGATGGCCGTGACGGCGGACAGACCTGTGGCCTGGAGCAGCTTCCCGCGATTGGCGAAAAGCTTGGCTGGCTTTGGCATGACAGTCCCCCGGTAAGAGCAAATGAAGTCCCGTCAATTAGACCAAGACCGGTAGTAATCTAACGAACCGCAAGACGGCCGGGAAGGCGGCAGGCGCCGGACTTAGCCTAGGCTTACCTTCATGACCATTGTTCCTGCGGCTACCTCCGCGACACGGAAATCCCGTCCCCAGATCAACCTGACCGTGCTTCGCCGGGAGCAGCTTTCGGCGCACATGGTCCGGATTGTCGCCGGCGGCGAGGGGTTCACGGACTACGTCAACAACGATTTCGTGGACAGGTACGTCAAGATCGCGTTTCCGCAGCCTGGCGTCGCCTACCCCGAGCCCCTCGACCTGTGGGCGGTCCGCGAAACGCTGCCGCGGGAACTGTGGCCGTTCACGCGGACCTACACGGTCCGCTGGGTGGATGTGGCCGCGCGTGAACTTGCCATCGACTTTGTCATCCACGGGGACGAGGGCCTGGCGGGTCCGTGGGCCGCCTCCGCCCAGCCCGGCGACAGCCTGACCTTCACCGGCCCCGGAGGAGGCTACAACCCCGATCCCTCGGCGGACTGGATTCTGCTGGCCGGGGACGAGGCGGCGATCCCCGCCATCGCAGCTGTGCTCGAGTCGCTGCCCGCGGACGCCCGGGGGCTGGCGTTCCTCGAGGTGGACGGCGACGCCGATATCCAGCCCATTGCCGCCCCCGCCGGCATCGAAATGGTCTGGCTCCAGCGCAGGGGCGTTGCGGCAGGCGACAGCGACCTGCTGGTCAACGCGCTGCGGGAGACACCGTGGCCGGAGGGCAGGGTGGACGTCTTTGCACACGGCGAACGGGGCTACATGAAGGGCCTGCGCGAGGTGCTCTTCCGCGAGCGCGGCCTGGACCGCAAGCAGGTATCGCTCTCGGGCTATTGGGCCAGGGGCCGGGTGGAGGACGACTTCCAGGCCGAGAAGAAGCTGCCGATCGGCAAGATCTAGCCGGGAAGATCTGGCTGACTAGCGGCGCCGCGCCCGCCGTCGTTCATTGCTCGCCAGGCCCTTGGTGAAGGGCCGCGCCAGCGTGTCACCGAGCACAATCCCGCCGGCCACCCCGAACACGATGGCCCCCGCGCTGAGCATCCCGCCGGCACCGAGCAGGATCTCGGACTCCTCGATGGTCAGGACGTACATCGACCGGAAGATGGTGAGCCCGGGCAGGAGAATCAGGCCGGCAGGCACGGCGACCACCAGCTGCGGGGCACCCATCTTCAGCGCCACTATCCGGGCGAGCAGACCGATCACGACTGCGGCCAGCGCCGGTGAAAAGCGCGGGCCGATGGCGAGCGCTTCGGCACTGATGAGCACCAGGTGCCCGATCACGCCGACACCCGCCGTCGGAAGCAGCAGCTTCCAGTCCGTCTGTTCCGTGATGCCGATGGCGACGACGGCAATGGCCACCATGATGACTTGTGCCCACAGGGGATACGCGGGCGGGAACGTCTCCGTGACGTCGATGGGTTCCATCCCGATCCTGTCCCCCACCACGAACGCGACCGCGATCCCTGCCACGAGCGCCCCGAACGTCAGGAGTGTGGACAGGAACCGGCCTGCAGCCGTCACGGGAAAGCCGTTGATGGCGTCTTGCACTGAGGACACGAGCCGGCCCGTGGGAAGAAGCAGCAGGATGCCGCCCACCACCACAATGGCCGGGGCGATCTGGACACCCACGGGGCCGCCGAACCTCCACAGGAGCAGCGCAATGATCGTCACGACGAAGGAGCAGGCCGCCGTAATGAAGAAGTCAGGCGTCCGCCAGCGGCCCAGCTTCCGGGCGAGCAGGCTGATCAGAAGGTTGGAGGCGAATGCGACCGCCGACGCCCCCGGGCCGCCTCCGATCACGCCCACGAACATCGCCGAGAAGACAGCGAAGGCCACCGTGACCATCCAGCGCGGGAAAGGCTTGGGGCTGCGGACGATCTCGTCCAGGCGCCGGGCAGCCTCGTCCCTGCCGACGCCGCCCGCCACGATGTCGGTCACGAGCTGGTGGACTTTTGCCAGGCCTGCGTAGTTGTTGGTCCAGGAACGCACCACGCGAAGCAGCGAAATGGGCGTCTGGTCCTGCGGGGCGTAATTGATGTTCACCGACTGGTTGGTGATGTCCACCTCGATGTTGCTCAGGCCGAGCGCCGCAGTGACAGCGATGATGCTGGTTTCCACCTCGAGCGCGCCGGCGCCGTAACGGAACATCGATTCGGCGAGCCGCAGGGCAAAGTCCATGGTCTTCCGCGCAGACGTGTCCACGCCGGGCACCTGAATCATGGGGTTGGCGTAGGGGCTCCCGGTGAGCCGGTCCACGATGCTCAGCGGCGCCGTCGGCGGGTTATCGCCCTGCACAAGGCGGCGCAGCATGCGCTTCGCGGCGGCGTTCTGGCGCAGCTGCGAAGCTGTCAGCGGCTCCGTCTTGGGCAGGCCGTCACTGATGGGGCGCTCGGCTCCCCCGGGTTTCTTCTCCATTCCGGCCTCCCTCCGTGCGTTGCCTCTGGTCTATGACGGCGGCTCTCTCCGTTACGGCAGCCCTAGTAGAACTGCTTTCCCGTCCGGCGCGTGTATACCTGCCGCGCCACCCGTTCCCCGGCGGCCATCCAGGCCTTGTATTTCAGCGGGCTG
Organism: Arthrobacter sp. GQ119; assembly: GCF_059759125.1. Classification (NCBI taxonomy): domain Bacteria; kingdom Bacillati; phylum Actinomycetota; class Actinomycetes; order Micrococcales; family Micrococcaceae; genus Arthrobacter; species Arthrobacter sp. GQ119. Next base: position 119,624 of record NZ_JCAXEA010000014.1, read on the forward strand.
ATGACCTGGTCGTAGCAGCCCACGAAGTCGGTGACGGTCTTGCTGAAGCTTGTCTTGAAGAGGCCCAGCCCGTGGAACGGGTTGGACGTGTCCTTCAGTTGGTCGCTGGGCGGAGTGCCACAGAAGTCGTATTCCGTGCAGCCAAGTTCCTTGACCTGGTTGATCCCCGTCCACTGGACGAGGTGCGAGTCGCCATACTGGCTGCGTTTCTGCAGGGACCCGCCGTCCTTGTAGGTGCCCTTGCGGCCGTAGTTGATGACGAAAGCCCCCACTGAGGGAACGTCGTTCTCATACACGAACAGGAGCCGTCCCTGGCCGCGTTTGATGAAGTTGGTCCAGAACTGGCGGTAGTACTCGTACTCCCGGACCCGGACCTGCGACTTCGCCTCAACCGTGGTGGTCATGAGCCCGTACATGGCACGGAAGTTCTCTTCGCTCGGTTCCACATTGTGCACCTCGACGCCTTCGCGGATGGCACGGCGCACCGCGTTCCGGCCCCGCGAGTGCAGGTTGCGGAGCAGCTGGTTCTCGTCCGGGGAAATGTCCAGAAGCGCGGTGGAGTCGTTGGGCTGAAGGTTGTGGGTCTTCACGAGCCCGGCCCCTTCGATGACGTTCCGGGCCTCGTCGCTGAGCACGATGTCCGGTTCGATCTTGATCGCGAAGACGCCCAACCGCGCCCTCTTGACGAACTCCGCGTTGGCTTTGGCGATGCCGGGAATGTCCTCGACGTCGGCTACATCCGGTCCCTTGATCATGTACCAGAGCTTGCCCAGCACGGGAAAGCTCTTCTCCAGCACGAGGTTGTAGCTGAGATAATCGGCCGTTTCGTAGACCAGGTGGAGGGGCTTCCAGCCAAAGTGCTGTTTGACGTCAGCGAACGCCTCTGACTGAAGGAGGTTTCCGCCGTTCGGATTCGCGGTGACGTGGGAATCCCAGTTGGCGACCTCCTCGGAGGTGGCAAAGCGGGCAGTGAATTCTCGCAAGTGTGCCGTGTCCAATCTTCGCGTACGTGTCTGCAGCCGGTGCCCGTTGAGGCAGCCTCAAGTCTATCCGCCCTGCACGCGCCCCCGCCGAATGCCTGCCCGTGTGGAGAGGCAGGCCTTCAGCACTCCACCACGTTGACGGCGAGCCCGCCCATGGCCGTTTCCTTGTACTTCGAGCTCATGTCCCTGCCGGTCTCCCGCATGGTGACGATCACCTCGTCGAGGGAAACCCGGTGCGAGCCGTCCCCCCACAGCGCCATCTTCGCGGCGTTGATGGCCTTGGCGGCGGCGATCGCGTTGCGCTCGATGCAGGGCACCTGGACCAGCCCGCCGATGGGGTCGCAGGTCAGGCCCAGATTGTGCTCCATGGCGATCTCCGCGGCGTTCTCCACCTGGGACGGCGTGCCGCCCATCACCTCGGCCAGGCCGGCGGCAGCCATGGACGACGCCGAACCCACCTCGCCCTGGCAGCCCACCTCCGCGCCGGAGATGGACGCCTGTTCCTTGTACAGGACACCGATCGCACCGGCCGTCAGCAGGAACTTCACCACGACGTCGTCCCGGTCCTTCTGGCTCGCGGTGTCCATGCCGGGGGCGAAGTGCAGGGCGTAGTACAGCACCGCCGGGATGATGCCCGCGGCGCCGTTGGTGGGGGCTGTCACGACGCGCCCGCCGGAGGCGTTCTCCTCGTTGACGGCGAGGGCGATGAGGTTCACCCATTCCTGCCAGTACTTGGGATCCCGGTCCTTGTCCTCCTTCAGGAGCCGTTCGTGCCAGTCAGGCGCCCGACGGCGGACCTTCAGTCCGCCGGGAAGCAGCCCCTCCCGCTTGAGGCTGACCTCCACACAGCTTTCCATGACCGAGTAGATGTGAAGCAGGCCTTCGCGGATTTCCTCTTCGGAGCGGGAGGCGCGTTCGTTGACGAACATGATCTCGCCGATGGACAGGCCCTTGGACTGGCAGCGGCCGAGAAGTTCCGCGGCGGTGCGGAACGGCAGCGGCAGTTCCTTCTTGGATTCCTCAAGTTCCTGCTGTGCCGTGTCCTCTTCGCCCTCGCGGACGATGAAGCCGCCTCCCACGGAGAAGAACGTTGCCTCGTGGAGGATTTCGCCGGCGGCATCAAAGACCGTGAAAGTCATGCCGTTGGTGTGCCGGGGCAGAATGGTCAGGGGCCGCAGCACCACGTCCTTGACGCCGTAGGGCAGGGGGACGGTCCTCGCCAGCTGCAGCATGCCGGTCTCTTCGATCGCGGCGAGCCGGCCCTCCACCTCATCGGGCAGGATCAGCTCGGGGTGGAAGCCTTCCAGCCCCAGGAGGATGGCGGTCATGGTGCCGTGGCCGTGGCCCGTGGCGGCCAGGGAGCCGTACAGGTCCACCCGCAGCGACGCCACCTGGTCCAGTTTGCCGGAAGACTTCAGCTCCTGGGCGAAGACCGCGGCGGCCCGCATCGGGCCCACGGTGTGTGAACTGGACGGTCCTATTCCGATGGAAAAAAGGTCAAAGACTCCAACGGCCATGTCGGTTCCTCACTTGGTCATGCTTCGGTCCGGCAGATGGTCCTGCCGGGGACTGTCTGGCCGCGGGTCGCGGCGCACAGTCGGCCAGTACGACGGCGGGCGGCAGCTTGTGGCGGCCGCCCGCCGTCGTGCTGTTTAATTCCACGCTACGCGGTTTTTACCGCTGCGAGGTCTGCCACCGCCGGGTAAAGCGGGTGGGCTGAGGCGAGCGCCTCCACGCGGGAGCGCAGGCCTGAAAGGTCGCTGCCGGCGTCGGCAGTCAGGGCCTCGGCGATGATGTCCGCAACCTCGGCGAAGGCCGCTTCGCCGAAACCGCGCGTCGCCAGGGCCGGGGTGCCGATGCGCAGGCCGGAGGTGACCATCGGCGGGCGCGGGTCGAACGGCACGGCATTGCGGTTGACGGTGATGTCGATTTCCGCGAGGCGGTCCTCTGCCTGCCGGCCGTCGAGTTCGCAGTTGCGCAGGTCCACCAGGACCAGGTGCACGTCCGTGCCGCCGGAGATCACGTTGATTCCCTTGGCGGTGACGTCCGGCTGGACCAGGCGCTCGGCCAGGATCCGGGCGCCGGCCAGCACGCGTTCCTGGCGTTCCCGGAACTCGGCCGAGGCGGCGATCTTGAAGGCCACTGCCTTGCCGGCGATGACGTGCTCGAGGGGGCCGCCCTGCTGGCCGGGGAACACCGCCGAGTTGATCTTCTTGGCGATGTCGGCGTCGTTGGTCAGGATGATGCCGCCGCGCGGACCGGCGAGGGTCTTGTGCGTGGTGGACGTGGTGACGTGCGCGTGCGGGACCGGGGAGGGGTGCAGGCCCGCGGCCACCAGCCCGGCGAAGTGCGCCATATCCACCATCAGGTACGCGCCCACGGAGTCGGCGATCCGGCGGAACTCAGCGAAGTCCAGCTGCCGGGCGTAGGCGGACCAGCCGGCGACGATCAGTGCCGGCTTGTGCTCCTGGGCCAGGCGCTCCACCTCGGCCATGTCGATCCTGTGGTCCTCTTCACGGACCTGGTACGGGATCACGTTGTACAGGCGGCCGGAGAAGTTGATCCGCATGCCGTGCGTCAGGTGACCGCCGTGGGCCAGGTTCAGGCCCATGATGGTGTCACCCGGCTTGATCAGGGCGTGCATCACCGAGGCGTTGGCCTGCGCGCCGGAGTGCGGCTGGACGTTCGCGTATTCGGCGCCGAAGAGCGCCTTTACCCGGTCGATCGCGAGCTGCTCGATCACGTCCACGTGCTCGCAGCCGCCGTAGTACCGCTTGCCCGGGTAGCCCTCGGCGTACTTGTTGGTCAGCACCGAGCCCTGCGCCTGCATCACGGCCACGGCGGTGTGGTTCTCGGAGGCGATCATCTCCAGCCCGCCGCGCTGGCGGGTGAGTTCGTCGTCGATCTTGGCGGCGATCTCCGGGTCAAGGACCGACAGGTCGGCGTCCAGGCTCGGCGAGACTACCTGCTCGAAGGCCACTGTTTCTGTGCCTGCGGCACGGGCCGCGCTCACAGCTCGCCGCCGTTCTTGGCCGCGTAGTCCTCGGCGGAGAGCAGCGGGCCGTCAGATTCCGCGGCCACCTTGAAGAGCCATCCGGCGCCGTACGGGTCGCTGTTGATCAGCGCCGGGTCCTCGACGACGGCGGGGTTGGTTTCCAGGACTTCGCCGGTGACCGGGGAGTACAGGTCCGAGACGGACTTGGTGGACTCGACCTCGCCGCAGGTCTCCCCCGCGGTCACGGCCGTGCCGACCTCGGGCAGGTCCACGTAGACGATGTCGCCGAGCGCGTCGGTGGCCACGGCGGAGATCCCGATGGAAACAATATTTGATCCGGCGTTGCCGGTATCCCGGGCAACCCATTCGTGTTCGTCGGAGTACTGCAGTTCAGGGGCAACTTTTGCCATGTTTTTTCCTTACGTTTGAAATCTTTTGTCGGGGTCGGCGGCGGGTTTCAACAAGCTCAACCCCAAATGATCGAGCTTGTCGAGATCCCCGGTTTCGACAGGCTCAACCAGCGGCGCGGCTACTTCTGGCGCTTGTAGAAAGGCAGCGCCACGACTTCGAAGGGCTCGCTCTTGCCGCGCAGATCGATGTCCAGGGCTGTGCCGGGCTCGGTGTACTCCACGTCGACGTACGCCATGGCCACGGGATACCCCAGGCTCGGGCTGGGCTGGCCGGAGGTGACCTCGCCTACGACGGTGCCGTCCTTGAGGACCGGGTAGTGCCCGCGTCCGGCGCGGCGTCCCAGGCCCTTGAGGCCCACGAGCCTGCGGCCGCTCGTGGAGCCGGCGCCTGCTTCCTTCTTGGCGGCCAGGGCGGCCTTTCCAACGAAATCGCCCTCCTTGGACAGCGCGACGACGGGCCCCAGGCCGGCCGCGAACGGGTCGCCTTCCAGGGACAGCTCGTTGCCGTACAGCGGCATGCCCGCTTCAAGGCGGAGCGAATCGCGGGAAGCCAGACCGGCAGGCGTCAGCTCCCCTTCGTCCGCAATGGCGACGATCGCCTGCCAGAGGGCCGCGGCGTCGTCGTTGTCCACGAAGATCTCGAAGCCGTCCTCCCCGGTGTAGCCGGTGCGGGCCAGCAGCAGTTCCTGCCCGGCGCCGGAGACCAGGAACGGGACCTCGACGGCGGCGTAGTACTTCAGGCCGGTGACGAGCCCGTGCTGTGCGGCGGGAACCAGGCGGAGGAGGATTTCCTCCGCCTTGGGTCCCTGGACGGCGATCAGCGAGACCTCGGTGGAGACGTCATTCACGGTGACGTCAAAGTTGGCGGCCCTGTCGGCCAGGGCCTCGGCCACCACCTTGGCATTGCCGGCGTTGGGCACCACCAGGAACCTGTCGGTGCTGCCTTGTGCGGCATCCGCGGCCGCCGGGCGTCTGTAGATGATGAGGTCGTCGATGATGCCGCCGTCCTCGTTGCAGATCAGCGAGTACTTGGCTTTGCCGACGGCCATCGCCGAAATCCTGCCGACGAGGGCATAGTCGAGGAAGGCAGCTGCATCGGGCCCGGTCACCCAGACTTCGCCCATGTGGGAGAGGTCAAAGATGCCCGCGGCCTTGCGGACTGCGTGGTGTTCGGCCAGCTCAGAGCTGTATTTGAGCGGCATCTGCCAGCCACCGAAGTCGGTGAAGGAGGCGCCGAGTTTCTTGTGCTCTTCGTAAAGGGCGGTGTATTTCTCAGGCATGGGAAAGTCCTTTCAGGTCCGGCGGTCGAGCCTGTCGAGATCCAGCGTCTCGCCAGGCTCAACCACCGGGGCAGCCGAAATCAGTTTTCGAAAGATTCTGTGTTTTCCTCGAAGGCTTCGAGAGGTGGGCAGGAGCAGATCAGGTTGCGGTCGCCCAGGGCGCCGTCGATCCGGCCGACGGGCGGGAAGTACTTGTCCTGCTTGAGGGAGTGCACGGGGAACACGGCCTGTTCACGGGGGTAGGCGCGGTCCCAGCCGGAGCTGATGGCCGCGGCCGCTGTGTGCGGGGCGTTGCGCAGCGGGCTGTTCTCCACGGTGAAGTCACCGTTGGCCACCTGGTCAATCTCGTGGCGGATGGAGATCATCGCCTCGATGAACCGGTCGATCTCGGCCAGGTCCTCGGACTCGGTCGGCTCCACCATCAGGGTGCCGGCCACGGGGAAGGCCAGGGTGGGGGCGTGGAAGCCGTAGTCGATCAGGCGTTTGGCCACGTCCTCGGCCGTGACACCGGTCTTGGCCGTGAGCTCGCGCAGGTCCAGGATGCACTCGTGCGCCACGAGGCCGCCCTCGCCGGTGTACAGCACCGGGAAGAACTCGTTGAGCTGCGCGGCCACATAGTTGGCGGCGAGCAGTGCAGACTTCGTGGCCTCGGTCAGGCCGTCTCCGCCCATGAGCTTCACGTATGCCCACGAGATCGGCAGGACACCGGCTGAGCCGAAGCGCGAAGCCGAGATCGGCACGTCATCGCCCTCGGTCCAGGACGCGGCGTTGCCGGGCATGAACGGGGCCAGGTGGGCCTTCGCCGCGACGGGTCCGACGCCGGGTCCTCCACCGCCGTGCGGGATGCAGAAGGTCTTGTGCAGGTTAAGGTGGGACACGTCCCCGCCGAACTTGCCTGGTTGGGCCAGCCCGACCAGGGCGTTGAGGTTCGCGCCGTCGATGTAGACCTGGCCGCCGGCCGCGTGCACGGCGTCGCAGACCTCGCGGACGTCGGCGTCGTACACCCCATGGGTGGAGGGATAGGTGATCATGATGCAGGACAGAGCGTCCTTGTGGGCGTCGATCTTGGCGTACAGGTCCGCGTGGTCGATCGTGCCGTCGGCGGCGGTGGCCACCACGACGACCTTCATGCCCGCCAGCACAGCCGAGGCGGCATTCGTGCCGTGGGCCGAGGCCGGGATCAGGCAGATGTTCCGCTGCCCCTCCCCGCGGGAACGGTGGTAGCCGCGGATCGCCAGGAGGCCCGCGAGCTCACCCTGTGACCCGGCGTTGGGCTGGATCGAAACCTGGTCATAGCCGGTGATCTCGGTCAGCTGCGCCTCCAGGTCCGCGATCAGCTCACGCCAGCCCTCGGTCTGCGAATCCGGTGCGAAGGGGTGGATCGAGGCGAATTCCGGCCACGAGATCGCTTCCATCTCCGCCGTCGCATTCAGCTTCATGGTGCATGAACCCAGCGGGATCATGGTGCGGTCCAGCGCCAGGTCACGGTCCGAAAGCCTGCGGATGTAGCGCAGCAGCTGCGTCTCGGAGCGGTGCGTGTTGAACACCGGATGCTGCAGGTACGAGGAGGAACGTTCGACGGCGGCATCAAGAGCAAAGCTGCCCGAGGCACCCACTGCCTCGGCGCCGAAGGCGGCAAGAACGTCCGCCACGATGGCCGGCGTCGTTGTTTCATCGGTGGAGATGCCGACGGTGTCGGCGTCGATCACCCGGAGGTTGATGCCCTTCTCTTCGGCTGCGGCGATGATGCCGGCGGCCTTGCCCGGAACGGACACGGTCACGGTATCGAAGAAGCTGGTGTGCAGGACATCCAGCCCTGCCGCTTTGAGTGAGGCCGCAAGAACCGTGGCGTGGCTGTGCGCGGTCTCGGCGATTGCCTTCAGGCCCTCGGGTCCGTGGTAGACGGCGTACATCGACGCGACGATGGCCAGCAGAGCCTGTGCCGTGCAGATGTTGGAGGTCGCCTTTTCACGGCGGATGTGCTGCTCGCGGGTCTGCAGCGCGAGGCGGTATGCGGGCACTCCGGCAGAGTCCTTGGAGACACCCACCAGGCGGCCGGGCAGGGAGCGCTCAAGGCCCTTCTGCACTGCCATGTAGGCGGCGTGGGGTCCGCCGTAGAACAGCGGCACACCCAGGCGCTGCGCGGAGCCGACGGCGATGTCCGCGCCCTGCTCCCCGGGAGGGGTGATGAGGGTCAGCGCCAGCAGATCAGCTGAAACCGTGACCAGGGCGCCACGTTCCTTCGCGGCGGCAATGATGCCGGAGTGGTCGAACACGCGGCCGGAGACGCCGGGCTGCTGGAGCACGACACCGTTGATGTCGCCGTCGGGAAGTCCCTTGGACAGGTCTGCAACCTCGACTTCAAATCCAAGCGCCTCGGCGCGGCCCTTGACGATGGCAATGGTCTGCGGCAGGCAGTCGGCATCCAGGACAGTCTTGCCGTCGTGGGCCTGCTTGTTCTTGTTGGCCCGGCGCATCAGCAGCACGGCTTCAGCCACGGCCGTTGCTTCATCCAGCAGCGAGGCGTTGGCGATCGGCAGGCCAACGAGGTCCTGGACCATGGTCTGGAAGTTCAGCAGCGCCTCAAGGCGGCCCTGCGAGATCTCGGGCTGGTACGGCGTGTAGGCGGTGTACCAGGCCGGGGATTCAAGGACGTTGCGGCGGATCACCGGCGGCGTCACGGTGTCGTAGTAGCCCTGGCCGATCATCTGCACGGCGGTCTTGTTCTTGGCGGCCAGCTTGCGGAGTTCGGCGAGCGCCTCGACCTCGCTCAGCGCAGCAGAGAGTTCCAGAGCAGAGTCCTGCCGGATGTCCTTGGGAACGGCGGTATCAACCATCGCATCAATGGTGTCGAAGCCGACAGTCCTGAGCATGGCGTCGACGTCGGCTTCTCGGCGGGCTCCGATATGCCGGTCTACGAAGGAGGCGGAGGCTGAATGTACGGTCAAAGGAACTCCATAACTAAGGCGGCGCTGGGTGCGCCACAGTGATTCGGGTTCCTCCCCGCTCTGTATTGGACCTGAGAGATTCCGCGTAAGCCGTGCGTCGCGCACAACCCCGCTTGCACCGTCGGTGAGCAACGCACGCCCTGATGATCCGGGTGATCCCGGGACTCCAGGGGAGCCTGCTACTTTCCAGAGTTGCCTTGCCGCGGCGGTACATGGGCCTGAGAGATTCCTGGGGAGGATTTGCTCCTACGGCGCCTGCTTGTACCTACTTGCAGGACTCTCCCGCCGCAGATCAAAGGCTTATTCAGTTAGCGGTGACAACAGCCACAAGGGTTATTGTCCTATGTCCGGAGCGAGTCTGCAAACTGTCTGACCACCACCCGCTAGCCCCGCAGCCGTTCGAGCGCGGCCAGCAGGCTCTCGACGTCGGCGGCCGTCTCGGCAGCGGTCGCGGCCGGACCGATCGACAGCATCGCGTTGAAGTACAGCCCGTCGCCCATGTAGAGAACCGCCTTGGCCAGGCCCGGGCCCACGTCCTTGGCGATCTCGTCGAGCCAGCGCTGCTGGATGTGGGCGAACCGGCGCCGGGTCTCCTCATGGGCGACTTCCGCCAGTCGGGTTGCTGCCACGATCGCGCGGTCCAGCGGTGTATCTGCCCACACCGAGGACTTGATGAAGTACGCTGCGGCGCCTTCAGGAGCCGCAGCCATTGCCCGGGCATCCGCCTCGGCATATTCCTCCAGTCGGTCCAGCAGGACGCCGATCAGGGCTTCCTTGTTGGGGAAGTGGTAGAGCAGCCCGCCCTTGGAGACACCTGCACGCCCGGCGACGGCGTCCAGGGTGGCTGCCCGCTCCCCGACTTCGATGAGGAGCGATTCGAAGGCGTCGAGGACAGCACCGCGCGCTACTGGTTTTCTGGGCATGGCTTCAATCATGCCTGTTCGGCAGGGGTGTTTATAACTGTACCGTCTGGACGGTATAGTTATAACCATGACCAAGTCCGCAGCCATCGAGTCCCTCAAACCAGCCGCCGGCACAGCAGGTAGGCAGCCGTCTCCCGCCAACGGCGGGATGCGTGACTGGCTTGCCCTTGGCCTGCTGATGTTCCCGGTCCTGCTTGTGGCCGTGGACAATACGGCCCTGACGTTCGCCCTCCCGGCGATAACGCGCAGCCTGGACCCCTCCGGCGTCCAGCTGCTGTGGATCGTGGATGCCTACGCCCTCGTCCTGGCGGGACTACTGGTGGCCATGGGAAGCCTGGGCGACAGGATCGGGCGCCGCCGGCTGCTGCTGATCGGCACCACGGGATTTGCCGCCGTCTCGGCCACCACAGCGTATGCCCCCTCTGCCGAATGGCTGATCGCCGGACGTGCCGCCCTGGGCCTTTTTGGCGCCATGCTGATGCCGTCCACGCTGTCGCTGATCCGCAATATCTTCCCGGAGCCCAACCGGCGCCGCCTGGCCGTCGCAATCTGGGCGGCAGGCTTCTCCGGTGGTGCGGCCCTTGGACCGATCTTCGGCGGCTGGCTCGTGGAGCACTTCTGGTGGGGCGCGGTGCTTCTGGTGGCGGTGCCGATCATGCTGCCACTGCTGGTCTTCGGCCCCTTCTTCATTCCGGAGTCCAGGGATCCGAACCCTGGCCGGGTGGATGCGCCCAGCATCCTGCTCTCCATGCTGACCATGGTGCCGGTGGTTTACGGCATCAAGGAACTGGCCACAGAAGGCCCCGGGGTGTTGCCGCTTGCCGTCATCGCTTTCGGCACGCTCATGGGCTGGGCCTTTGTGCGGCGCCAGCACCGGCTGGCGTCTCCCCTGCTGGACCTGTCCCTGTTTCGGAACCGGGTGTTCAGCACGGCAATCACCGCCAATGTCCTGGCGCTGTTCTCCTTCAACGGCTTCATCCTGTTCCTGGCCCAGCACCTGCAATTGCTCGAGGGTATGTCCCCCTCGGCCTCGGGGACGGCCATGCTCCCGGCACTGGGGGCCACAGTGGTGGCCGGCCTTCTCGTAGTGCCGCTGGTGCGGAGGATCCGGCCCGGGTTCGTGGTGGCCGGCGGCCTGTCATTGAGCGCGGCGGGCTATTGCCTGGTGACCCTTGGCGACCACTCGGCCGGGCCATCCCTGCTGCTTGGGGCGCTGCTCCTGCTTGCCCTGGGGGTCGGGGCCGCGGAGACCATCTCCAACGACCTGATCCTGGGCACGGTGCCCCCGGCCAGGTCCGGGGCGGCGGCGGCCATTTCCGAAACGGGCTACGAGGTGGGATCGCTGCTGGGAACGGCCGTGCTGGGTTCGATCCTGACAGCTTCGTACCAAGGCCAGTTCGCCCTGCCGCATGCCGTGGCCGAGGCGGCACCGGGCGAGTCCGCCGACCGGGCCAGGGAAACGCTCGCCGGAGCGATGGAGCTGGCCGAGACCCTGCCCGCCCCGCTGTCCGAGGCCCTCGCAGCGGCAGCCCGCCTGGCCTTTGACTCGGGCGTGCACATTACCGCTGCCATTGCGCTGGTGCTGATGGCAGCAGCGGCAGTCCTTTCCGCCGTCGTACTCCGCCGGGTGCCGAGGGCCAGCTAAGCGGCACGGCACGCAAACAGCCCCGGAGCGGCTCCGGGGCTGTTTTGCGTGGTCCTGCCAGGCGGCTCCTGCCGCCGGCCTGGCGCGGGCGCTACTTGCTGTCGGGCCGGGTGACGCCCGCCGAGGCCTTCATGTTTTCGGCGCCCACCATCCAGGCGTACTGCTCCAGCTTCTCAATGAAGGCGTGCAGCAGGTCAGCTGTGGTGGGGTCCTCTTCATCCACCTCGTCATGGACCTTGCGCATGGTGCCGACAGCGGCTTCCAGCGCGGCAACGATCCTGTCGATCGCATCCTTGGTGTTGATGAGGCCTTCGGGGAACTTGGCCAGGCTCGTGGACTTTGCCACAGTCTCGCTGCGGCCGTCCGGAAGGGCGTGGAGGGCGCGCATCCGCTCGGCCATGTCGTCAGCGAAGGCCCGTGCGGCGTTGACGATCTCGTCCAGCTGCAGGTGAAGGTCCCGGAAGTTGGTCCCCACGATGTTCCAGTGCGCCTGCTTGCCCTGGATGTGCAGTTCAATCAGGTCCGCCAGGACGGCCTGCATGTTGTTGGTCAGGGTCGGTGAAGCTTTCATTCGTCCTCCTCGAGTGGGTCCAGTAGCCCCGACGCTACCGCAGCCCGGGTCAGGGGCGGCAGGTGGAAAGCGGGGATTTCACCATCAGCTTACTTACTATCCCGGTCATAAATGAATAGTCCTCAATAACCCCTTGTCAGCACGCCTCGCGCCGTGCATACTAAATGAACGTCATTCATTTAGTGACGGTCGTCTCACTGGAGTAGTCATCATCATGATTGAAATCACCTGCCTCGCTTCGCCCGCCTCCCTCGCCCGGACAGCGCCGTCTGTGCGTCCCGCGCTGCGGATCGGCGTCGTCCAGCACCGCTGGCACAGCAGCATTGCGGCCCTTCGTGCCGAACTGAACGACGGCATCGAACGGGCGGCCCGCCTCGGCGCCACCGTCGTCTTCCTTCCCGAACTCACGCTCTCCCGCTACCCGGCCGACGAGGTTCCCGAGAACGACCTGTCCCTGCCTGGACGCGTCCGCCCCCGCCCGTCGGACGCGGCCGAGGACCTGCTCACCGGCCCCACCTTCCGCTTCGCCGCGGACGCAGCCCGCCGGCACGGCATCTGTGTGCACGCCTCGCTCTACCAGCGGGCGGACGCCCCTGACGGCAGCGACGACGGCCTGGGCATGAACACGTCCATCCTCGTCTCCCCCTCGGGCGAGCTGCTGGCGCGCACCCACAAGCTGCACATCCCCGTCACCGCCGGTTACTACGAGGACCGCTTCTTCCGGCAGGGCCCGGCGGCGGAAGACGCCTACGAGGTCCACGCCCCTGCTGAACTTGGCGGCGCACGCCTCGGCATGCCCACCTGCTGGGACGAGTGGTTTCCGGAGCTGGCACGGATGTATTCGCTCGGCGGCGCCGAGCTGCTGGTGTATCCGACGGCGATCGGTTCAGAGCCGCTGTTCCCGGAGTTCGACACGCAGCCCCTGTGGCAGCAGGTCATCGTGGGCAACGGCATCGCCAACGGGCTGTTCATGGTGGTCCCCAACCGCTGGGGCCGGGAGGGCAGCCTCAACTTCTACGGGTCCTCGTTCATCTCCGATCCCTACGGCCGCATCCTAGCCCAGGCGCCGCGGGACGAATCGGCCGTCCTCGTGGCGGATCTGGACCTGGACCAGCGCCGCGACTGGCTCACCCTCTTCCCGTTCCTGACCACCCGCCGCCCGGACACCTACGCACGGCTGACCGAACCCGTGCGGCATGACGAACCGTTCGGCACGGTTTCGGCCGACTCAACCAGCGACTACGTTCCCGCAGAGGTGACAGCATGAGCACGTGGCGCATGCCCGCCGAGACGGCGCCCCAGGAACGCCTCTGGATGGCGTTCCCCACCGGCGGCTACACGCTGGGCGGGACCGCCGAGGAGGCATACGCGGCACGGTCGGTCTGGGCCGCCGTCGCGAACGCCGCCGTCGAATTTGAGCCGGTCACCGTGGTGGTGGCGCCCGACGACGTCGAGACAGCCGCGCGCTATCTGTCGCCCGCCGTCGAGGTGCTTCCGGCAGAGTTGAATGACGCCTGGATGCGGGACATCGGTCCCACGTTCGTCCTGGACGGCAGCGGCCAGCTGGGTGCCGTGGACTGGGTCTTCAACGGCTGGGGCGCCCAGGACTGGGCGCAATGGGACAAGGACTCGCTCATCGCGGCCGAGGTGGCCGGGCGGACCGGCGCCCACCACCTGGTGTCCGGGCTGGTCAACGAAGGCGGCGGCATTCAGGTGGACGGCGAGGGCACGGTGCTGGTCACCGAAACCGTGCAGCTGGATCCGGGCCGCAATCCCGGGCTCACCAAGGCAGATGTTGAAGCGGAGCTGGCCAGGACCATCGGCGCCAGCCACGTGATCTGGCTCCCCCGCGGCCTGACCCGCGATTCGGAGCGCTACGGTACCCGCGGGCACGTGGACATCGTGGCCGCCATCCCGTCACCGGGTGTTCTCCTGGTCCATTCGCAGCAGAATCCGGAGCACCCCGACTATGCGGTCAGCCGCGAGGTCATCAGCTTCCTGTCCACCACCCGGGACGCGGCCGGCCGCGAGTGGAGCATTATCGAGGTTCCGGCCCCCACTGCCCTCACCGACGGGGAGGGCTTCGTGGACTACAGCTACATCAACCACGTGGTGGTCAACGGCGGCGTCATCGCCTGCACCTTCTCCGACGCCAACGATGAGAAGGCCCTCCGCATCCTCGCCGACGCCTATCCCGGACGGCGGGTGGTGGGCATCGACGCCCGCGAACTCTTCGTCCGCGGCGGGGGAATCCACTGCATCACCCAGCAGCAGCCCGCCGGGTTCCGGAACGGACTGCCTGCCAGAAAGGGACAGTCATGAGCCAAACCACCCGCACGGCCGCACCTGCCACCGGCACCTCCCACGGCATTACCGGGAAGGGACTGCAGGGCGGGCAGCTGGGCCTGCTCGCCGTCGTCGTCATTGGCATTTCCACCATCGCGCCTGCGTACACGCTGACCAGCGCGCTCGGCCCCACGGTTGCCGAGGCAGGGCTGCAGCTTCCGGTCATCTTCCTCATCGGCTTCATCCCGATGATCCTGGTGTCCCTGGCCTACCGGGAGCTGAACGCCGATTCACCGGACAGCGGCACCACCTTCACCTGGGTGACCAAGGCCTTCGGCCCGTGGGTCGGCTGGATGGGCGGCTGGGGTTTGCTCGCCGCCAACATCATCGTGCTGTCCAACCTGGCCGCAGTGGCAGTGGACTTCTTCTACCTGTTCATCGCACAGCTGACGGGTGCACCGGAACTGGCTGATCTCGCCGCCAACAAGCCGCTCAACGTGGCGACCTGCTTCGTCTTCGTGGCGCTGGCGGTCTGGGTGAGCTACCGCGGGCTGCACACCACAAAGATTGTGCAGTACGGGCTCGTGGGCTTCCAGCTGCTGGTACTGGGCCTCTTCGTGGCCCTGGCCTTCGCCAACTGGTCCGCGTCCGAAACCTCCATCCCCTTCAGCTGGGATTGGTTCGACGTGACCAAGATCGAGACGTTCGGCCAGCTCGCCGCCGGCATCTCGCTGTCCATCTTTGTCTACTGGGGCTGGGACGTCTGCCTCACGGTGAACGAGGAAACCGCCAACGGCAAGAAAACCGCCGGCCTCGCAGGCACGGTGACCGCCGTCGTCGTCCTTGGCATTTACCTGCTGATCACCATCGCGACGATGATGTTCGCCGGCGTCGGGGACACGGGCATCGGCCTGAACAACGAGGAAAACCATGCAAACATCTTCACCGCGCTGGCCTCCCCCATCATGGGCCCCCTCGCCATCCTCATGTCGCTGGCGGTCCTCTCCAGCTCGGCGGCCTCGCTCCAGTCCACGTTCACGTCCCCCTCACGCAGCCTTCTGGCGATGGCGCACTATGGCGCCCTGCCGGAGCCGTTCAGCCGCCTGAGCAAGAAGTTCGCGACGCCGGGCTTCGCCACCGTGGCCGCCGGTGTCCTCTCAGCCGGGTTCTATGCCGTGATGCATGTGGTCAGCGAGAACGTCCTCAATGACACCATCCTCGCCCTGGGTCTGATGATCTGCTTCTACTACGGACTGACTGCGTTCGCGTGCGTCTGGTACTTCCGCAACAGCGTGTTCAGCAGCTTCCGGAACTTCATGCTGAGGCTGCTCTGCCCGCTGCTGGGCGGCCTGGGGCTCCTGGTGGTGTTCCTGCAGACGGCCGCGGACAGCTGGGCGCCGGAATTCGGCAGCGGCTCGGAGTTCTTCGGTGTGGGCCTGGTGTTTGTGCTCGGCGTCGGCATCCTCGCCATGGGAGTTATCTTCATGCTGGTCATGTCACGGCTCCGGCCAGGGTTCTTCCGCGGCGAGACCATCCGCCGGGACACTCCCGCCCTGGTGCTGCCGGACTAGCAGCCTGCCTGGCCCCGCCCAAACACACAAAGCGAAAGCCCCGCCTCCCGGCCGTGAACTGGTTCACTGTCCCGGAGGCGGGGCTTTTGCGTTGGAAGGTGCTTACCTGCGGAAGGTGGTCAGGACTTCATCGTCTGGACGACGCCGTGTCACCAGTGATGGGCGACATCAATGACAAGCCTGGATCCCGAGCCCGGGCCGTCAAGAGCGAACACCTTGAACGGCAGCCGTGCGCGGACACCGAGTCCGAGGGTGGTGTAACCCTCGAAGCTGCCTGCCCAGGCCAGTTGCCTGAACGTCTGGTACTTGGAAACGTTGGTCACCTCTGACCTGTTGGCCGGAGTGAAGGTGGCCTTGCCCGTATCGTTGTCGTAGCTCGGAGAGTGGGCCGTGACCTGCAGGAACGCGCCTCCCCTCAGCTTGATGGGAAGTCCGGAACCGTCCTGGGCGACTTGGGAGACATAACGGACGTTGTAGCCGCCTGCTTTTCCTTTGAGATCGATCACCAGGCGGTCGAAGCAGTAATGCTGCCCCGTCCGCACATTGGTTACCGATGCGGCGCTCATGGCCTGGTTGGACTTTGCCAACGAGCCCCAGACGAGTCCGCAATATGAGGCTGCGGAGGCAGACCCCGGAGCCAGAAGGCCCAGCCCGACAGCCATCACCATGGCTGTGAGCCAGGCGCTTAGTTTTTTCATTTGGCCACCCCTTTCGAGTGAGTGATTGGATAGCTCCAGCGTAGGAGCGCCAATAGCCCGAAACGAGGGATGTGTCCGGTTCGGAGCGCAACCGTTAGTCGCCTCCGAAACCGATTACGGGACTGTAATTCGGAGGCTCTTTTTGAGGGCACCGAAAGACGTTCGTGGCCGTTCCTCCATATGTCCGTTACCGCTCATAACGGCCGATATCTGCCGTATTTTGCGGGTGGGCACAAAAAAGCGAGACGCAGGCTTCCCTGTGGGGCGGCCGGCGTCTCGCATCGCCTTGCAAAAGGTAAGGGGGCGCGCCTGGGGCTGTGTCAGCCTTCGCAGTCGCGGCAGTACTTCATGCCGTTCTTTTCGCGTGCAACCTGGGAGCGGTGGCGGACCAGGAAGCAGGAGGAGCAGGTGAATTCGTCGGACTGCTCGGGAACGACAATGACCGTGAGTTCCTCGCCCGAAAGATCTGCGCCCGGAAGGTCGATGCCCTCGGCGGTGTCGTTCTCATCGACGTCGATTACAGCGGTCTGCGCGCCGCCGCCGCGGGACGCCTGAAGGGCCTCCAGCGATTCGGAGGGAGTCTCTTCTTCTGTCTTGCGTGGGGCGTCGTAATCGGTAGCCATATCGTGGTTCACTTTCGTTGCTGCGCAGCGCCATTTCAGGCACCTCAGTGAAGCAGTTTAGGTCATAAAGCGGCAAAGTGAAGACTACTGTGGCCAACGCGACAGCACCGGCGCTATTCCGGCTGATCTGCCGCGCGACCGGCGGCTGTTTCGTGGGCTCCGCGAGCATGTTCCGCGGCTACGGCGACCCCGCTCAAGGCGGGCAGCCAGGCCCAGCGGGTGACCTGCCGCAGGGCATCCGTGGCCTCCTCCGCCGGGCCGGGAAAATGACCCGGGGACAGGGCTTCGGCCAGGGTGCGGCGGAGTCTTCCCAGCAGCTCTCTGGCCGGGACGTGCGTCGTGGTCATGGTGCAAACGTAGGCGCCCCGTGTTGTGGGCACGTTTCGGTGGCGTCTCTGCACGGTTAAGCCGGGGCGGCCCGGGGCTGGCGGCCCGGCGCCGTCCGTCTTAGCCTGAACATGAGATTGGCACCCGCATCCCCAGGAGGCACACCATGGCCACCAAGCTCAACCGCAAAGCATTGGATCATGCACGCGCGCTCGTAAAAAAGGGAAAGGTCGAGCGGGACATCCGCGATGACTGGAGTGAGCACGCACCCTCCACGGACGAGGAGAATTCGTTCATTGACAAGCACGGCTTTGACGAGTTCTCAAAGTGGCATCTGGGCATTGACCGCGAACAGTCGGAGGGCACCAAAGGCAGCATCAGTTTCCCCTTCGGCGACCTTAAAAAGGTCCACCGGTGCGCCGTCATCTCGCTGGAAAGCCGGGCAGCGCAGTACGACCACGACGACATCCTCAAGGCGGCCAAGGACCTGCTGGAAGAGATCGACGCCGGTTGAGGGCCTGGCCAAAACCGGCCGTTTCAGGGGAGATCGGCCCAGCCAACGGGCGCGGTGGCGCCCGGCCGACAGGCTCGGGATCAGCGCCCCGAACTGCTGCTCGATGTCGAAGAGCCCGCCGTGCAGGAGCAACAGCGGAGTGCCGCCGTCGCTGTCATCCCCGTGCAGTTCGTGCCTTCCATCCTGACACCGCACCCGATGGGCTGGCCGCCAGTGCTTGAAGGAGATGCGGGCGACGAGTCCCGAAGGGCGGGTTCGTCCCCTACTCGGCGATGTCCTCTGCCCAGAGGTCCGGGTTTTCCTCCTGGAACATGCGCATCATGTCCACGCAGCGCTGGTCGTCCAGGACCACCACCTCAACGCCACGTGACCGCAGAAGCTCGAACTCGCCGTCGAACGTACGGGCTTCACCCACCACCACACGGGGGATTTTGAACTGGATGATGGTCCCGGTGCACATGGCGCACGGAGCGAGAGTGGTATACAGCGTGGTGTCCCGGTAGCTCTTCTGCCGGCCAGCTGCGCGAAGTGCGGACATTTCGCCGTGCGCGATCGGATCGCCGTGTTGGACCCGTTTGTTGTGTCCGCTCGCGATGACCACGCCCTCACGGGCAAGCGCTGCTCCGATGGGGATACCGCCTTCACTGAGACTCTTTTGCGCCGCTTCATAGGCCGCTTCGAATGCGGGGTCGAGGCCCATTTGTGGTTCCGGGGGTGCGGTTTCGCGCTGTTCGTGGGTCATGCGGTCATTTTCGCATGCGCGTATGCCGTCCGTTGTGGGCCTCGCAGTTGCCCTCCCGAAAATTGGGGAACTATCCAAGGGACGATTTCCCACTACTTGATGGGAAGTTGAGTAGCTGGGTTTCAGTGGAGCCATCTCTGTAGGTCATGTGAACGGGCACTCCGTGATCCGAAGCATTTTGCAGTTCGTTGCCCGGTAGCCAGAAAGCGAAATGACCTTTCGCTACGGTTGCGATCACCTCTGTGCCGGCAGAGTTGGTGTAGGAAATTGCTGCAACATCGGCTCCCACGCGGCCTGACGCGATCGAGAGCGGCTTGTCGTTGTTTGTTCCAGTTCCGAGTTGGGTGGCGGCGATGCCTCGTGCCGGCAGTGCCGCCATCCCGGGTTGTCCGACGGAGCCGAACGTTCCCTTGTGGTACCAGGGCGCCGTGGCGTCCGTGGTGCATGACGCCTCAAAACCGTCCGGGCCGGTGAGGATGACAGTCACCCAGGCTCCCCGCCGCTCAGCAATGGCTACTTCCGCTGCTGAAAGTTCGGTCGTGTACATTCCGCTGCCTACGCGTTGTGTTGACCTGCGGCAGTCTGAGACGGCGTTGTCACGTTCTGAGCCGATGAGGGTCCCGGGTGCTGCTGTCCAGGTGGCGAAAGCCGGGTCACCTTCTCCTGAGAGTGCCGGCATGATGAGTAACCCGGCCGTTACTGCTGCTGCCAGGCCTCCAAGCGTGATCACCCGTCGTCGGCGGTTGGCCTTGGGTTTGGCCGGCCCGCGGCCGACCCCCAATTTGCTGTTGGAGGAAGTGGATACTGCCTGGGAGCTGAGTATGCGGTTCAGGTCGGCTTGCGCCCGTGCAGGGTTCGGCGGTGAACATTTCTCTGCTGCGTCCATAGAGCGCAGAAGTGTGTCGAGGTTCTGATCACTTTTCATAGCGTTGGCGCCTTTTCAGGTGATGCCGCCGAAAGATCGGAAGCATGATGAGGGAGGTGGTCAAGGAGGAGCCGCAAGGCCCGTCTGGCGCGGGTCAATCTCAACCGGAAAGCCACGGGTGAGATTCCTAAGACTTTGGCAGCCTGCGGCGCGGCCAGGTCCTCAAAGACGGCGAGTCCCAGGGCTTCTTGATGGACTTCAGAAAGAAGCATCCAGGCACGGCCTAAATCGATGCGACTACTGACCAGATCAGCATGAGAGGTGCCGAAATCATCGGGTATTGTTTCAGCGAGCCGCACGCCCAGCGCTTGACGTCGCTGTTCTCCACGCTGAGCGTTCAACATCAGATTCCGAGTGATTCCGAAAACCCAGGCCCGGGCATCACTCGCTTGCGCCGGTGCCTCGGAGAAGCGCCTCCAGACGACAAGAAATGCCTCAGCGACCATGTCCTCAGCATTTGCTGAATCCGTACGGCGCTGAACGAACTTCAGCAGGTCGGCGTATGAGGATTCGTATAGCGACCGGAAGGCGCCGGCCCTGTCAGGGGCCCCCGATAAATGACTCATACCCTATACCTGTCCACCACCTGCCTAAGTGTGTCGGAAATGGTCCAACAATTATGACAAGCATCCACCAAGGGTGAGCCAAGGCGCGCTACGAAGGGCCTTAGCACCCTCTCTCGGGCCAGCCGCCGTCGCCGCAAGTTACTTGGGCGTATTGTCTTCAATCGGCAAGGTTCTTGAAGTAGCGTGCTACAGGCCATCGCACGAATCCAGCGGCTTCATATGCCCGCCGGGCAGGTGCATGGCCAGGATCATCGCCGGTCTCTACAAGCACCATGCTCATGCCGGCCTTTCGCCCTGCGTCGAAAGAATGATCCATGAGGGCTCTGCCAACTCCCTTCCGCTGGTGAACGGGATCCACGGCGAGAACATACACCTCGCTCATGCTGTCCTCCGGGTGCAGCCGGCTACATACCCAACCCACCAGCTGGTTCCCCTCAAGAGCGATCGCTACGGTCTCCGGCTCACCATCAAGAACAGCTGCCAGGTCGCGGTACTGACGTTCCTCCCACCCCATTGGGTAGAAGGCCTCGTAGACAAAGCCAGGCACCGTATCGCGATCCAACGGAAACACCGGTTCCCATGCTCTTAGGGAAAGCGCGAGCACCTCTTCCCGGTATTCCGGCGTGTAATGGACGATCCGCACCATCCATTGATGCTAGCCCGACGTACCTGGCGCTGTGCCCGCCCTCGGGACGCCGGTAGCCGAAGTCCGCCCGAAAGCCCGTCGATCACTGGGCGTGCTGGCACCTCGAGGCTTTCTGTGACGCTGCTGGGGCTGGCATGCCGAATACCTCGTCCGATTAGATGCCCGGGAAGGTGCGCCAACTAGACATTGGCCGTCTCACAACCCTAGTGTTTTGAGACGGAATGGTTTCGAGACACTGAGCTCGCCGAGTTGCCGGGCTTTTATTGCTGCTCGGTGGTAAGAGCAAGCCCTGTCCCGGGCTATATTTCGAAGCGGTAGCCCAATCCGGGTTCTGTCATCAGATGCCGGGGCTTCGCCGGGTCCTCCTCGAGCTTGCGCCTGAGCTGCCCTATGTAGATGCGCAGGTAGTGGGTTTCCTTTTCATATGCCGGCCCCCACACGTCGTTGAGGATTTGTTGTTGGGAGATGAGCCTGCCCCGGTTTTCAACGAGTAGCTGCAGCACTCCCCATTCACGCGGGGTGAGCCGGATCCGTTGTCCGGCACGGGAAACGGTAGCAGCCATCAAGTCGATCTGCAGATCGCCTGCTTCCACAGTCGCGCCCTCCCGAACGGGCCAGGAGCGCCTTTCGACAGCTCGGAGTCTGGCCAGGAGCTCGTCCAGGCCGAAAGGCTTCGTGACGTAGTCATCGGCCCCGGCGTCGAGGGCGTCGACTTTGTCCGAGGAGCCATGGCGGGCGGAGAGCACGATGATGGGCAGCTCTGTCCAAGCGCGCAGCCTCCGGATGACCTCAGTGCCGTCCATGTCCGGCAAACCGAGGTCGAGCACGAGCACGTCCGGGGGGTGCGAGGCGGCAGAGCGCAGCGCTTTGGCGCCGTCGGCGGCAGTGGTGACGGTATAGCCTTCTGCCTCGAGATTGATTTGAAGGGCGCGCACGAGCTGGGGTTCGTCGTCGACGACAAGGACGCTTTTCATTCGATGTCCTTGAGTTCGGCGGACCCCATGTAGAGAGGCAGTCTGATTGCCATGGTGAGTCCGCCGCCCGGGGTCTCCTCTGCCAGAAGCTGGCCCTCCATCGCCTCTACGAATCCCTTGGCTACCGCCAGTCCCAAGCCGATACCGGCATCGGCGGAAGCATCATCGAGCCGCTGGAAAGGCTGGAACATCGCCACAACCCGGCCAGCGGGCACCCCTCCGCCATGATCCACAACGCGCAGCTCACCAAAGGCACGGCCGTCCGGCCCGACCTGCACGCCGCTGCCGGCCGTGGCCTGGACCAGAATGTCTGTTCCCGGAGCGTACTTCACCGCGTTCTCTACGATGTTAGCCAGGGCCCGTTCAAGTAGCCCTCGGTCCGCATCCATTGGTGGCAGGTTTGGAGCAAGGTCCACACGGACCGTCCCATCAGGTACCCCGGCCAGCGCTTCCTGGACGACATCGAGCCACGTGACAGGCTCGTGCAGGACCTGAACGCTCTCACTGGAGATCCGCGACATATCCAGCAGGTTCCCTACGAGTCCCTTCAACCGGTCCGTAGAGCTTTGAACCACGTCAAGCATTTCTTCCTGCTGCTGTGCACTGGTCTTGGACCGCTGACGGCGCAAGGCCGTCAGGGCGAGTTCGATCCCGGACAGCGGGGTGCGCAGATCATGGGAAACGGCGCGCAGGATGGACGTCTTCACCCGGTTGCCTTCGATAAGTTTGATCGAGTCCCGTAGATGAAGGATGAGCTTTTCACGCTCGAGCAGTGCGGCAAGGTGTGCCTCGTACGCGCTCAACAGACGCCGGTCACCACCGGCCGGCGCGGGCTGCTTCAACCCGACAACTAACCCGGGGCGCGGTCTGTCAATGACATCGGCATCCTCTGGAACCTGCGGGGCGTCCTTCCCTGACGAAGCGCGTAGCCGCCACGGCCCGTCATCCACACCTTCAAAGACGCTGACCCCGTCAAGCTGGAACTCCTCGCGCAGCTGATCGAGGAACTCCTCTGAACTTTGGTCCCCCGCCAACGAAGTACGCGCCAACTCACTCAGCGTCGCGGCCTCGGCGCTGGAGAGCGCGGCGGCACGGGAGCGGCGGGCAGAGAGCCCCACAACCAAAGCAACTGCAATTCCGACGCCCAAATAGACCAGCAGCACGAAAACGTCCTGCGGATCATTGACCGTAAGGGTCCCAATCGGCTGGGTCACGAAATAGTTCAGGAACAAAGCATCCAGGACCGCAGCGAGCACCGCCGGCCAGAGACCTCCAACGAAAGCCACCACTATCACCGCACACAGACGCGCCAAAGCATGCGTGGCCAAGTTCAGCTCATCGAACGGAGCAAGCAGGAAAGTCATTCCCACGGGCAAGACAAGAGCAAGAATGAAACCGGACAAAGTACGAGCCGGGCCCAGCCCGCCGAAACCCACGCTCCCCATGCTTCTGCCCCGGTTCATCCACCCATTCTGCCCGACCACGACGAATCTTTACGCAGCCCTTACGCCAATCCCGGCTCAGATGGATTCGGCCGAAGGTAGCGTCGAATTGTGTTGCAGCGTACCTCCAATAACCCGGTCCTGAAGTGGGCTAACCACCCAGTGACCGCTCGTTGGGTAGGGTTCCTGACACGGCTGGTGCTCCACCCGGTACGCCTTGTTCCGCTGGCCTACCTGTGCACCATTGCAGTCGGCACGATTCTGCTGATGCTCCCCGCTGCCCGCACCGACCAAAGCAGTGAAGAATTCATGCCTGCCCTCTTCACCTCCGTATCAGCGGTGTGCGTGACGGGCCTGATCACCGTGGACACCCCTACGTTCTGGACACCCTTTGGCCACACCGTCATCCTCGGACTCATCCAGGTCGGCGGATTCGGCATCATGTCCCTCGGAACGCTCCTGGCCCTGATGCTCCGCAAAAAGATCGGACTCCAAGGACAACTCGTCGCCCAGACAGAGACCCATACCCTCAACCTGGGCGACGTGCGGGATGTGCTTTTCCGGGTGGCCCGGATCATGCTCCTCTTCGAAGGCGCCACCGCCATCCTCCTCACCGGCAGATTCTGGATTGCCTACCAGAGTGACCCCCTCGCTGCCTTATGGCACGGCGTCTTCCACGCGATCTCCGCCTTCAACAACGCAGGTTTTGCCCTCTACGGCGACAGCCTCATCGGCTTCGCGCAGGACCCGTGGATCATCGTCCCCATTTGTCTGGCCCTTATCGCCGGCGGCCTGGGGTTCCCGGTCTTTATCGAACTTAGACGCCAGGGATTCAGATTCAGGTCCTGGACCGTGCACACCCGCCTGACCATCTACGGGACCATCGCCCTGCTGGCCCTCGGAACAGTCCTGTTCGCCGCCTTTGAATGGAACCGACAGGAGACCCTCGGCGGCTTCTCCGCAGAGGGAAAATTACTGGCCTCGTTGGCCGGCGGGGTGTTCCCCAGAACAGCAGGATTCAACAGCATCGACTACGGTGTGGCAGCATCCGAAACCTTGCTCGTGACGGACATCCTCATGTTCATCGGCGGCGGCAGCGCAGGCACAGCCGGCGGCATCAAAATCGCGACCTTCCTCGTCCTCGGCTACGCCATCTGGAACGAGATCCGGGGCAACGAACAGGTCAACATCGGCCACCGGAGTATCTCCTCACCGGTGCAGCGCCAAGCCCTCTCGGTCGCCCTGCTTGGTGTTGCCGCAGTCATTATCGGAACACTCCTGCTACTCACTTTCACGGACCACAGCCTGGACAAGGCACTTTTCGAAGTGACCTCCGCCTTCGGAACAGTCGGCCTTAGTACCGGCATCACCGCAGGTCTTCCCGTAAATGCCCAACTGGTGCTAATTGTCCTTATGTTCCTCGGGCGGATAGGAACAATCACAGTAAGCACCGCACTGGCGCTCTCCCTCCGCCCCAGACTGTTCCAGCTACCCGAAGAACGTCCCATCATCGGCTGACCAACGAAAGCGCCGGTGGGTACGAGCAAAGAGGCGGATGGACTTATGTTTCGTCGGTCGATAGTAGGCGATTGCGGCGCGGACGTCGCCCTCCTCGTGCCCGCCTTTTAGCCGAACGGCAGCACTTTTAGCAGCGGGCCCACTATAGCCATGATGACGAGGCCCCAGGCGAGTCCGAGGACGGTTGAGCACAAAGTGTTCATGAGCCAGTCCAGGAAGCCGCCCACCACCGGGATCCCGGCGAAAGGTGTCTCAGGACATGGACCAAGTCATACGGCCTGTGCCAACCGGGCAGTAAGGCCCAACATGTCCGGCTCATCGCAATTGAGGGTGTAACATCCCAAATGGTGTGCCGGGAAGCCTGGTCGGCGGCGATGCCGCCCCGCCTCTGGGCGGCCAAGGAGCCCGTCCAGAGGAGCCTGCTATGCATGTCTTGATCATGTCGTTCGGGACCCGCGGCGACATTCAGCCCTACGCCGCCCTCGCCGGTGCGCTTGCCCGCGCGGGGCACGACGTCACCCTCGCTGTCCCTGAGGGGTTCGCAGATCTGGTGCCACACGCCGGTCCCGGGACCATCACACACCAGCCCGCCGGCTCCACGATGCTGCGCCTTGTTCAGGAGGTCATGCCCGAGCTGAGCGGTCCCCGGGATGCATTGCGAACACTGGGGATCATGACCTCCGCGATGCGCGAGCTGAACGCGGAGTGCTGGGCTGCCGCCCAGGCGGCGCGCCCCGACGTCGTCATGTACCACGCCAAGTGTCTTGCCGGGCCGCACATCGCCGAGGCGCTGGGAGTTCCCGGCGTGCTTTCCCTCCCGTTGCCGTTCTTTACCCCGACGCGTGCGCACGCCATGCCGTTCTTCGGCGGCGCCTCCTTCGGCGCATTGGGAAACCGCGCCTCCTACGTGCTCCGCCGGATGGGTGGGGCCATATACGGCGGCATGATCAACGACTTCCGACGCGAGGTCGGTCTAAGTCGCGTCCGCCGTCTCGCCGATCCGCTCAGGAATCCGGACGGCAGCCCGGTCCACGTCCTGTATCCGTACAGCAGGCACGTTCTGCCTATCCCCGACGACTACCCGCCTTCGGCCCACGTCACCGGCTACTGGTTTCTGGATCGCAGCGACGACGACGATGACCGGGAGCTGCCCGCGCAACTGGTGGACTTCCTCGCGGCGGGCGAGCCTCCGGTCTATGTCGGGTTCGGCTCCATGGGCTTCGGCAAGGGAGCGAACGAGCGCCGGGACGCCGTCCTGGCCGCGCTGCGGGTTCATGGTCTACGCGGAATCATCGCGACCGGGTGGGGCGGCATCACGCCCGGCGAGGCCGGGTCCGACGACGTCCTGGTCCTGGAGGGCGCACCCCATGAATGGCTCTTCCCGCGTGTCGCGGCAGTTGTACACCACGGCGGTGCGGGCTCGACGGCGGCCGGCATACGGGCGCGTCGGCCGACGCTGGTCGTACCGTTCCTTGGGGACCAGCCATTCTGGGGGGCGCGCGTCCATGCGCTCGGCGTCGGACCCGCCCCGCTCCCGGCCAGGCATCTCGGCACAGGCCTGACCGACCGTCTCGGCGACCTCGTCCACACCGACTCTTACGCCTCCCGTGCCGATGAGGTGGGAGCCGCAATCCGCGCCGAAAACGGGCTCGCCGCCGGTGTCCATGCCCTGGAGCAGATCACGGGTGTTACTGCCGTCGACGAATAGACCAGCCGATGACAGTCACTTGGCTGGTGGCGACCACAGCCGGTCCCGTCGTAATCACGGGAGCCGGTGATGGCAACGAAGCCAGCAGGACACCACTGGGCACCGCGGCCCCGCCGAAGACCCGTAACTACCCCGCGCGCCGGCCTCAGCTGATCCCTTAATGGTGCAGAACGCGGCCGCACCGGCAGACGTTTCAGTTGTATGCTCCTGTCGGCTGTCTTGAAACGCTTGAGATACGACACGCTTCGCTGGTCGCCGTTGAGCACGCTGTTGAATGGCGTCGGACGGCGGGACCACGATTCTCATAACTATGGATCGAAACCGGGCGGTTGAACTGCGTTACTAACCATTGGTTATGAGACACCTGGGCGGCGTGGCGAAGCTGATCGGATACGCGCGGGTCTCGACCCGTTCGCAGTTGACGGATCGGCAAGGTCAGGCCTTCCCGGGCGCTCTCAAGGCTGGCGACCCACCTCGTCATCACCACCCTGGAGCGACTCGGCCTGTCGACGCAGAGCATGCTGGACTTCGCACAAGGGCTCCGTGTGCCGTAAGCGTGTAGCGCCCCGTCAGCAGACACGAAAAACCCTTCCGGTCCGGCCAAAGCGCCGGAACGGAGGGGTAAATGGAGCCCCCTGTCGGATTCGAACCGACGACCCCCGCTTTACAAGAGCGGTGCTCTGGCCAACTGAGCTAAGGAGGCACACCCGTCAGGGTGGACGCCATACGGCGCTAAACAAGATTAGCCCACGGACTGCCCGCAGGTAAAAACGGCGGCGGCCCGCCACCCGAACAAAATCCGGGTGGCGGGCCGCCGCTGATAAGGCTTGTGCGGAAGACTAAGCCTTGGCCTTGATGGCCGCGTCGACGAAGGCCGGGAATTCGGTCTGAGCGCTGTCGCCCTTGCCCCACTGCTTGCCGTCCACCAGGACGGTCGGCGTGCCGGCGACACCAATGGCCTCGGCTTCCTGGGTGGTGTACTTCACCCACGGACGGTACCGCTTTTCCTCGACGCAGGTGTCGATGCTCTTGGCACCGATGTCCGTGGCCAGCTTCTTCAGCTCGTCGTCGGAAAGCCCGGCGCCGCCTTCGGCCGGCTGGTTGGCGAACAGGGTGTCCACAAACTCCGCGTATTTCTCCGGGGATTCATTCACAACACAGGCAGCAGCGTTCGCTGCACGGGAGGAGTAATTCGTGGTGGAGCGGCTGTCCAGGAAGCCCAGGGCCCGGTACTCCACGGTGACCTTGCCTTCGTTGCGGAGAGACGTAAGCGTGTCGTTGAACTGCGCCTCGAAGTTCTTGCAGGCAGGGCAGATGAAGTCGATGTAGAGGACCACCTTGACCGGCTTGCCCGCCTCAGCATCCGCACCGGGCGCCGTGATAGTGGCAGGTGCCGACGCAGGCGCGTCCGGCAGGTCTGCCACGTTTACGGTCGCGGGCTCGGACTTGGCAACCTCGGTGCCCTTGAGCAGGGTCACCCCGCCGTGCACGTTTCCATTGGCCGGGGTGGGGCCCTGGTCCGCCACCGGCGCGTTGTTCTGCAGGCTCGTGCTGACGACAAGGGCCACAACGGCAAGGATGGCAACCACCGCGGCAACGATGCCCCAGCCAATCAGCAGCTTGTTCCGCTTGTCCTTCTTCAGCTTTGCTTCACGGATCTGGCGGGCTTTCTCGCGGGCCTCCGCCGTGCGCTCGGCTTTGGACATGCGGGGTTCGTTTGCGGGGCTCATTAGTTCCTCGTGTCGATCGGACAGGTGCGGACCACCCAGGGGCAACTCTCCCATTTTAGGGGGATACCCCGGAGCTTGCGCTTTCAAGTATTCCTTCAGCGTGCCCAACGGACGAATAGCACGTATGATTCCCGCCCGCTAGGGTTGACAGAGATCCACAAGCAACCCCAGGGAGCGCAATGCAAGGACCTGAAAGCGACAAACCGGAGACAAAAACGGAGAGCTGGGCTGCGTCTGAGGACAACTCGGCCACCGCCACGTACGACTTCATGGTGGTGTCCAACCGCCTTCCGGTGGACCGCTGCGCTCCGGGCGAACACGGCGACGACGGCTCCGGCTGGCGCCGCTCGCCCGGCGGCCTGGTGACCGCCCTCGCCCCTATGATGACCAAGACCGACGGCGCCTGGGTTGGCTGGCATGGTGCCCCCGACGAGACCGTCGCCCCCTTCAGCCACGGCAGCATGGACCTCGTCCCGGTGCAGCTGAGCACCGACGACGTCGAGCTGTATTACGAAGGCTTTTCCAACGCCACCCTTTGGCCGCTCTACCACGATGTCATTGCGCCGCCGGAGTTCCACAGGACCTGGTGGGACTCATACCGCAAAGTCAACAGGAGGTTCGCAGACGCCGTCGTCCGCCACGCCAACCGCGGCGCCACCGTGTGGGTGCAGGACTACCAGCTCCAGCTCGTGCCCCGGATGCTGCGCGAGGATCGGCCCGACCTGCGGATCGGCTTTTTCAACCACATCCCGTTCCCGCCGCCGGAGATCTTTGCCCAGCTTCCGTGGCGCCAGTCGATCATCGACGGATTGCTGGGCGCGGACCTCGTGGGCTTCCAGCGCAGCAGCGACGCCGGCAACTTCATGCGTTCAGCCCGCCGCTTCCTCGGCGCGAGCGTCAAGCAGCAGCAGGTCCACGTCAAGGGCCAGAATGGCGAGATCACGCACATCGCCCGCGCCCAGGCTTTCCCCATCTCCATCGATGTCCGGCATATCACGGAGCTGGCGAACAACCCCGAAATCATCGAGCGGTCCCGTCAGATCCGGCAGGACCTCGGCAACCCCAAGACCATCCTGCTTGGGGTCGACCGCCTCGACTACACCAAGGGCATCCGGCACCGGCTCAAGGCCTACGAGGAGCTCCTCAACGAGGAAAAGCTCACCGTGGGCGACGCGACACTGATCCAGGTGGCCAGCCCGAGCCGGGAACGCGTCGAACAGTACCGCCTCCTGCGCGAAGAGGTGGAGGGAACCGTGGGCCACATCAACGGGACCTACGACACCATCGAGAACACGGCCGTGCGGTACCTCCACCACAGCTACCCCATCGAGGAGATGGTGGCGCTGTACTTGGCCGCCGACGTCATGCTCGTCACGGCGCTCCGCGACGGCATGAACCTAGTGGCCAAGGAATATGTCACGGCCAGGACAGGCAACGACGGCGCACTGGTCCTCAGCGAATTCGCGGGGGCAGCCGACCAGCTGAAGCAGGCGCTCCTGATGAACCCGCACGACATTGACGGCCTCAAGGACACTGTCATGAGGGCCGTCAGAATGTCCCCGAGGGAGTCCGCGCGCCGCATGCGCGCCATGCGCAAGCAGATCCTGGACCACGACGTCGACCACTGGTCCGCCGACTTCCTGCACGCTCTCAACGAAAAGGTGGTCCGCGATGACTCCTGAGGCTGACCCCGCCCCGTCCCGCGACAGCTCCCCGCTGACGTTGGCGCCGGAGATCCTTGATGCCGTGAGGCGCGTCGCCGGCACCGAGCACCTGCTGATCGCCATGGACTTCGACGGCACCATCTCACCCCTCGTGGACCATGCGGGCGATGCCCGTCCGCTGCCGCGATCCGCGGCCGCCTTCGCCGAACTGGCCACCCTTCCACGCACGACGACGGCCCTCATCTCGGGCAGGGCCCTCGACAGCCTGCGCGCCGTCGCCTCGCCCCCTGCGGAGACGCTGCTCATCGGCAGCCACGGGGCGGAGGCCTGGCTGGGCCCTGGATCCGCCCCGCTCGTCCTGGACCCCGCCCAGCTGGAGCTGCTGGCGGAGGTCCGCAGCATCCTGGAAGGCATCGTGGAGCTCGCGCCGGGCACGCTCCTGGAAGAGAAGCCCGCGGGCGTCGTGCTCCACACCCGGCTTGCCGCGGATGACGTGGCGGAGGACGCCGTGTCAGCGGCCCGCGCAGCACTTCAGGACCGCGAAGGCGTCCACCTGAAGAACGGCAAGAGGGTCCTGGAAACGTCCGTGGTCCACGCGTCAAAGGGCGAGGGCGTGGACTTCCTCAGGCAGGCGTCCGGCGCCACAGCCGTCATCTTTGCCGGTGACGACACCACAGACGAGGATGCGCTGGGCCGTCTCGGACCCGGCGACGTGGGCGTGAAGGTGGGCTTGGACTTCACCCAGGCGCAGTACCGCGTAGAGGCCCCCGTGCACATCGCCGAGCTGCTGGAAGCCCTGCTCCGGGAACGCCGGAGGGCCGTCGAACCACCCTCGTGACACCCGGACGTGCGGCATCTCACCTGTGATGCCCGTAACATTTTCGCCCATTACGGATAAATCTGACATACTCTGGGTTGTGATGTGGCGCACAGGAACCGTGCGGCGTCACGCGATGCTCCTCGGCTTCGGCCGGGGAGTGCATATTTGCAGTACATAACTGAATTACATGAACCATTCACTACGGATCGTCCGGCACGTACCTGCCGGTGAAGGGATTGATAACTGTGGCAACAGTTACTTTTGATAACGCTACGCGTCTGTACCCGGGCACAGACAAGCCCGCTGTTGACAAGCTCAACATCGAAATCGCCGACGGCGAATTTCTGGTCCTCGTTGGACCCTCCGGTTGCGGTAAGTCCACTTCCCTCCGCATGCTTGCGGGACTGGAAGATGTGAACGCCGGCCGTATCCTCATTGGCGACCGCGATGTCACCGACGTTCCGCCCAAGGACCGCGACATCGCCATGGTTTTCCAGAACTACGCCCTGTACCCCCACATGACCGTGGCGGACAACATGGGCTTCGCCCTGAAGATCGCCGGCGTTTCCAAGGAAGAGCGCGCCGAGCGTGTCCGTGAAGCCGCCAAGCTCCTGGACCTCGAGCCGTACCTGGACCGCAAGCCGAAGGCACTTTCCGGCGGTCAGCGCCAGCGTGTTGCCATGGGCCGCGCAATCGTCCGTAACCCGCAGGTCTTCCTCATGGATGAGCCGCTGTCCAACCTGGACGCCAAGCTCCGTGTCCAGACCCGCACCCAGATTGCATCCCTGACCCGCCGTCTGGGCGTCACCACCGTTTACGTGACGCACGACCAGGTCGAGGCCATGACCATGGGCGACCGCGTCGCAGTGCTCAAGGACGGCCTCCTGATGCAGGTGGACACCCCCCGCAACCTGTACGACCGCCCGAAGAACGTCTTCGTCGCCGGCTTCATCGGCTCCCCCGCCATGAACCTCCTCGAACTTCCGGTCGTCGACGGCGGCG
This sequence comes from Arthrobacter sp. GQ119, assembly GCF_059759125.1. Taxonomy (NCBI): domain Bacteria; kingdom Bacillati; phylum Actinomycetota; class Actinomycetes; order Micrococcales; family Micrococcaceae; genus Arthrobacter; species Arthrobacter sp. GQ119. The sequence continues at coordinate 151,135 of NZ_JCAXEA010000014.1, forward strand.
TGCAGTTCGGCGGTACCGTCTACCCCGTGCCGCGCAACGTCCTCGAAGAGGCGCACGGCCACACCGTCACGCTGGGCACGCGCCCCGAGGACCTGGAGACCGCGCCGAAGGGCGACGGCCTGCAGGTTGAGGTCGACGTCGTCGAAGAGCTCGGCGCCGACGCCTACGTCTACGGACACACCACGCTGGACGGCAAGAGCCACGACATCGTGGCACGCGTCGACGGCCGCCGCCCCCCGATGAAGGGCGAGTCCATCTGGGTCCGCCCGCAGTCCGGCCACGTGCACCTGTTCGACACGAAGACCGGCGAGCGCCTGGGCGACTAATCCCCACCGCTCCGGGCGCTTGAGCTTTTCGAAACCGCCTGATCAGAACGGTAAACAGACCGACGGCGGCCCTCCCCCTAACGGAAGGGCCGCCGTCGGGCGTTAAGCGCGGCACGCCACCCTGTTAGACATGCGGATTCTAGGCATGCGGGGTTTAGGCACGCGGACACTACGTACGGAAGAATTGATCCATGACCGAGGAATACAGCGCCCAGTGGCACGACGAACCCACCGACTACGGGCAGATCGGCAAACTGCCCAGGTTCGAAGCCGCCAGCGCCAACGATGACAAGGCATCCTCGGTCGCCAGCAACCTCAACATCACGGCAGCCGCCGCCGATCCTGAACTGCTGGATCTCCCCTGGCATATCGCCCTTGAGGACTGGCCCGCGGAAAACCTCGCGGCCCTCCCCCGCGGCATCTCGCGGCACATCGTCCGCTTCGCCCACCTGGGCGGTTCGGTCATCGCCATCAAGGAAACATCCGAGCACGTGGCCCGGCACGAGTACCACATGCTCCGCAAGCTGGCCCGGCTGGATGTTCCCTGCGTGGAGCCCGTTGCCGTTATCACCGGCCGCACCACCCTCGATGGCAAGCCCCTGAACCCGGTGCTGGTCACCCGCCACCTGAAGTTCTCCATGCCTTACCGTGCGCTCTTCTCCCAGATGCTCCGCAAGGACACGCTGACCCGCCTCATCGACGCGCAGGCCCTGCTGATGGTGCGGCTCCACCTCATCGGGTTCTATTGGGGCGACGTATCGCTCTCCAACACACTGTTCCGCCGCGACGCCGGAGCCTTTGCCGCCTACCTCGTGGACGCGGAGACCGGCGAACTCTACCCGGACCTTTCCACCGGCCAGCGCGAGTACGACCTTGAGATTGCCCGGGTCAACATCGCCGGTGAGCTCATGGACCTCCTCGACGGCGGCCTGATCGAGGAGAAGGTGGATCCCGTGGCCACCAGCGAACTCATCATGGAAAGCTACCGTCGCCTGTGGACCGAACTGACTGAAAAGGAATCGTTCGAACTCGGTGAGCGCTGGCGCGTGGGCGCCCGTATCCGGCGGCTCAATGAACTGGGTTTCGACGTCGAAGAGTATGCGATCAAGACCACCCAGAACGGCACGACCATCCAGCTTCAGCCCAAAGTCGTGGACGCCGGCCACCACCAGCGGCGCCTCCTCCGCCTGACCGGCCTCGACGCCCAGGAGAACCAGGCCCGGCGCCTGCTCAACGACATGGACTCGTTCCGCGCTGACAACAATCCGGAAATGGATGAGGAATACAGTGCCCACCTCTGGGTAAGCCAGATCTTCGAACCGATCGTGCGCTCGATCCCCCGCGACCTCTCCGGCAAGCTGGAGCCGGCGGAGGCCGTGCACGAGGTGCTTGAGCACCGCTGGTACATGTCGGAAAAGCAGGAGCGCCACATTCCGCTGGCGGAGGCCGTGCAGTCCTACATTGATTCCATCCTGCGCCACCGCCGCGACGAGGCGGCCATCATGCTCAACCCGGATACCGAGCTGCTGAAGATCCTGGAAGTGGAGACCGAGGAGTCCCGGTACGGCGCCGAGGAGTCGATCGACGAGTATCCGGACTCCGACGACTGAGCCTCAGGCGACTGGACGTTGGGGCGACTGGACGCCGGGAAGTCTAACGTGGCACGCGTGCGTTAAATAGCCTTGCCCGGGTTGAGGATCCCGGTCGGGTCGAGGAGTTCCTTCAGGCGCCGCTGCAGCTCACGGATGGGCTCCGGCTGCTCCAGGCCCAGCCACCGCAGCTTGTACTGCCCGATGCCGTGCTCCCCCGTGATGGTGCCGCCCATGTCCAGCGCCACGGCGATCGATGCGTCCAGGGCTTTGTTCAGGCGCAGCATCGCATCGGCATCCACCACATCGTTCACGCGGTCCACCCAGAACGTGGGGTGCAGGTTTCCGTCGCCGGCGTGCGCGACTACCTTGAGCTTCACGTCATGGACTTCGGCCAGCGATTCAAGGGCCGCCACGTAGTCCACCAGCCGGGAACGTGGCACCGCCACGTCCTCGCCTACGCGGTACTGATCGTCCACCTCGACGCCACGGCTGTTGCGCCGCAGTTCCACCAAGAGCTCGGCTTCCGCATTCGCTTCGGTGGTCACCACGGCGCCGCCTGCTGCCAGGACCTCACGGACCACGTCCGCCTCCGCCGCGGCACCGAACCCGTCGGTCTGGATCAGCAGGAGGGACCCGCCCCTCGCTGCGAGGTCCGAGCCATGAATCTCATCCAGCTGCGCGAGAGTCCCGCCGTCGAGCAGTTCCATGATGGCCGGCTGCACCCGGGCCTTGCCCACCGCCAAAACACCTGCCGCGGCCTGCCGGAAATCGGGATAGAACGCCGCGATTGTGTGGACCTCGCGGGGCAGGTACTTGAGCCGCACGGTGGCGCCGACGACGACCCCCAGGGTGCCCTCCGAGCCGACAAACAATCCGGTCAGGTCGTAGCCCGCCACACCCTTGAAGGTCTGGTGGCCCGTGTGGATCAGGGAGCCGTCCGCGAGCACCACGTCCAGCGCCAGTACGGAGTCACGGGTGACCCCGTACTTGGCACACCGCAGCCCGCCCGCGTTCGTCGCCACGTTGCCGCCGATGGTCGATACCCTGAAACTCGCCGGATCCGGAGCGAACATCAGGCCGTGCCGGGCGGCGGCATCGTTCAGGTCAACGTTGACCACCCCCGGTTCAACGACGGCGGTCTCGTCGTCCGGATTGAGATCCAGAATCCGGTTCATCCGCTCCAGGCTGAGAACCACCGAACCCTCGGTCGCATGCGCGCCGCCGGATACACCCGTTCCGGCGCCCCGGGCCACGAGCGGAACGCCATGTGCGGCGCAGCTCTTTACAGCGGCCTGGACGTCGGGCACCGATTCCGCAAAGACAACCGCGAGGGGCCGCTGGTAGTCAAGGACAGGCGCCTGGTCAACGGCATAGGCAGCCAGCACTGCAGGATCCTGGACAACTTTGCCGGTTCCCAGGGTAGAAGTGAGCTCGTCAGCGATGCTGCTCATAGGGTCTCCCGATTCGGTCACACGTGCTTTCAAGTCTAGGTGGCTGCCCGCGCGCGTAAGTGCCCTCTGATGAAAACGCTTCCAATTTGATGCCAAACCTTACCGACACCGGCGGATGATTGACGGAAACTGTCAAGTAATATCAGTTGGAAGCGCTTTCAATGGCGGGCAACGCCGCTCTAAGCTGGCCCAATGTCTGTTGACTCGTTGCTGCAAGCGGTTTCACCTCTGGCCCGGTCCCTCACCCCGGTCCATGCCCCGGATAAGGCCCATGGCTGGTGGCGCTCTGCCGTCATCTACCAGGTCTACCCGCGCTCCTTCCGGGATATGAACGGGGACGGGATCGGTGACCTCGCCGGCATCACCGCGGAAATGCCCCAGCTGGCAGAGCTCGACATCGACGCCATATGGCTCTCCCCCTTCTACCGTTCCCCCCAGCGCGACGCCGGCTATGACGTAAGCGACTACTGTGACGTGGATCCGCTGTTCGGCACGCTGGGCGACTTCGACGGCATGATCGCCGAGGCCAACAGGCTGGGAATCAGGGTGATCGTGGATCTGGTCCCCAACCACTGCTCGGACCAGCACCGCGCCTTCCAGGCCGCACTTGCCGCAGGGCCGGGAAGCACCGAACGGGACATGTTCATCTTCCGTGACGGCGCGGGCCCCGCCGGCGAAGAACCGCCCAACAACTGGCAGTCACACTTCGGCGGCTCCGCCTGGACGCGCATCACCGAAGCTGACGGAGCGCCCGGCCAGTGGTACCTGCACCTCTTCGACTCCTCCCAGCCTGACTTCAACTGGGACAACCAGGCCGTACACGACGAATTCGAGCGCGTGCTCCGCTTCTGGCTGGACCGCGGCGTCTCCGGCTTCCGTGTGGACGTGGCGCACGCCCTGGTCAAGGCGCCCGGGCTTCCCGCTTGGGGCGGACGCGCAGACGGCAGCACCACCGACGGCTTTCCCGGACACGAAGCCCCCATGTTCGGCCAGCCCCGCCTGCACGACATCTTCCGGAACTGGCGCCGCATTCTCGAGGATTACGGACACGACCGCATTATGTGCGCCGAGGCTAACGTGGATCCGCTGCCCCGGCTTGCGGAATGGGTTCGGCCGGATGAAATGCACCAGGCGTTCAATTTCCCCTACCTGCACGCCGGGCTGAACATTCCCCGGCTGCGGCACGTCATCACCGAATCCCTGACCTCCCTGGATGCCGTCGGCGCACCCAGCACCTGGGTGCTGTCCAACCACGACGTCGTCCGGCACGCCACCCGCTTCGGGTACTACTGGTCCGGTCCCCGTGACGGTGACGGAATCGGCCCCGCGGACCCCCAGCCGGACCATGACCTCGGCCGGACCCGCGCCGCCGCCGCGTCCCTTTTCATGCTCGGCCTGCCGGGCGGCGCCTACCTGTACCAGGGCGAGGAACTCGGGCTTCCGGACGGCATCGACATCGCGGACCATCAGCGGCAGGATCCAACGTTCGCGCGCACCGGGGGCGGGCGTCTGGGCCGTGACGGCTGCCGCGTCCCGTTGCCGTGGCGTGCCTCGGAGCCTCACCACGGTTTCGGGTCCGGCAAGGATCCCTGGCTCCCGCAACCCGCAAGCTTCGCCGAACTGGCCAGGGACGCCCAGGCCGGGGACCCGTCGTCGCACCTGAACCTGTACCGCCGGATGCTGGCGCTGCGCCGCGAACTGGGACTCGGGCGCGGATCGCTGTCCTGGGCCGAACAGTTGTGCACGGACTCCGCACTGGCGTTCCTGAACGGCAACATCCTGGTGCTCATGAACGTGGGCCAGGACATCCTTGAACTGCCTGCGGGTGACGTGCTGCTGCGCAGCTCCGGGGACAACCCCGGCAACGCCGAAGTCTGGCATGGACTAGGCTCTGGAGAGACCGTCTGGATGAGGGTTTCATTAGACACGGAGAGCTAAAAAGCACATGGCCGGCATCAAGGAAGTCGCAGAGCGTGCCGGCCTATCCATAGCCACCGTTTCACGGGCTTTGAGCGGCAAGGGCAACGTCTCTGCCAAGAGCCGGGCGCGGGCGAAGGCCGCTGCCGCCGACCTGGGATTCGTGCCGTCCTACCAGGCCTCGAGCCTGGCCTCCGGGCGCAACTACAACATTGGAATCGTGGTCCCCTCCGTCCACCGCTGGTACTTCTCATCGGTCGTGGAAGGGGTGTCTGCGGCGCTGCTGGACGCAGGCTATGACCTCACCCTGTACAACGTCACAGAGGCCCCAGGGCGCCGGCAGAGCGTGCTCAAGGACTTTCTGCTGCGCAAGCGCGTGGACGCCGTCATTGCCGTGGCCCTGGCCCTCACGGAGTCGGAGCTCCGGCAAATGCTGGCGGTGCACCGGCCCATCGTCAGCATCGGCGGCCCGCTTAGCGGCGCGTCGACGATCGTCATCGACGACTATGGCCTGTCCGAGGCGGCAACGAACCATCTCATTCAGCTCGGCCACTCCAATATCGCGCACCTGACGGGCGACTCAGTCCATGAAGTGGACTTCAAGATCCCCCGCACTCGCCTCACAGGGTTCAAGAGCGCGATGAAGGCTGCAGGACTCCGGATCCGGCCCGAGTGGATTGTCAGGGCGGACTTCACCATCCAGGGCGGCTACACAACAGCCAGGCAGCTGCTCGGCACACCCTCAGAACGCCCCACGGCTGTCTTCGCAGCCTCCGATGAGATGGCTATCGGCGCCATCCTGGCCGCCCGCGACTTCGGGCTCCGAATCCCGGAGGATCTGTCCGTTGTGGGGATCGACGGGCACGATCTCAGCGAACTCTTCGGACTCACCACCATTGACCAGGATCCACGCGGCCAGGGAGGACTGGCGGTTCGCCTCCTGATGGAGGGGCTCGACGGCGGTGCGGAGCGGGCAACCGTCGATACCACCTACCCGACGAAGTTCGTCATCCGGTCCAGCACGGCGGTCCCGCCGGAGCTCAGCCGGCCTCAGCGCCCATGAAACGCGCGAACCGCCCCAGTACATCCGGCCAGGCCTTGTCGTAGGCTGCGCGCGCAGCGACGGGATCCTCGGCGCCTTCCCAGCCGTCGTGGACGACGCGGACTTCGGTGCCGCCCTCCACGGCCCGGAACGCCACCCTGAGCTCCGTCGACCACAGCGCGGTGGTTCCCGGGTACCAGGATGCATGGAAGGACAACGGGGGCTGCCAGTCGTCGATGGTGCCCCATGCCGTGGTCCTGCCGTCGTCAGCCGTTTCGAGGACCAGGTTCTCTTCAAACTCGACGTAGGAGCCGGGACCGAAAACACTGTTGGTCTCCATGGGCCACCAGAGATGCGTGTGCTCCGTGAAGCCCATGAAGGCCCGGGCTACCGCGCCGGGAACGACCACGGTGCAGACGACCGGATCCAAGGCCACGGACGGATCGGGCTCATGGGCGCCGGAGGCGGCGGCGTGACTGAAGAGGTTTTCCATGGGCATCAACTCTACATCGTGGAACCTCTGGTTGAGCCCCCGGAAAACCGGCTGACAGAGGGCGGCGTTCAACGCCGGCGCCGGGTTTTGCCGACGGTTGGTGGGTGTTAAACAGCGAAGGCCCCGACATTCGTTGTCGGGGCCTTCGCCTTAATTAG